>CAMDOF010000027.1 GCA_945903465.1 Opitutus sp. GAS368 | reverse complement strand
GGGTGAGCGAACTTTACCCTCATATCGCCAAGCACGCCGACAAGCTGGCGGTGCTGCGTTCGTGCCAGTCCGATGGCCTGAACCACGCCGGGGGCGTGAGCCAGATGAACACAGGCGATATTCTTTCGGGTCGGCCGAGTCTCGGCGCGTGGGTTAATTATGGGCTCGGTTCGGCTAATAAAAATCTGCCCGCGTTCGTGAGCATGATCGATGAACGCGAGCCGTTCGGGAACGCCAAGAACTGGGGCTCAGGCTTCCTGCCGGCGTCGTATCAAGGGACGCTTTTCCGGCAGGGTCCGAACCCGATTCTCAACACGAAATTGCCGGTCGGCCAGACCGACGAACGGCAGCGGACGCGGCTGGCTTATTTGGACGGACGGCGGAGGGCGGAGGACGGAGGGCGGAGGGCGGACGGACGGCGGGCGGAGGACGGAGGAGGGCGGCGGACGGAGGGCGGAGGGCGGAGGGCGGAGGGCGGAGGACGGAAGGCGGAGGGCGGAGGGCGGAGGACGGAAGGCGGAGGGCGGAGGGCGGAGGGCGGACGGACGGCGGACGGCGGACGGAGGGCAGACGGAGGAGGGAGGACGGCGGAGGGCGGAGGGCGGGCGGCAGAGGGCGGAGGGCGGAGGGCGGAGGGTTCTGCGCTGAGTTATTTCTTTAAAATGGATGGCCTTTTTTTTCTCAAGGGATGGCGGGAGCGATCCACTCATATCTGGGTTAATCGTAGTCAAACAATGGATACATACGTTTTCGGGCTCTTCAGGCTGGTCTGGTCTCTGGGTGGCCAAAGCGATGGGGGGAGTGAGGGTGGGGAGATTCACTCAATCAAGCCAAGTGAGTTCGGCAGCGTGGGGTGCTCCTCCCCGGTCCCGACTCCTTGGTCAGGTTGTCGGGCGGCTCCGGCGTGGGCAAATTTCGGCGCGGGCACGTTGAAGACGCCGTGGCGAAAACCGCCCAGTTTCCGCGAAGTCGGTCTGGGCCGGCGCGATTCGGTATGAATTTGCTGGTCAATCAGGGTTGGCTGGAAAACCGTGGCGCATGCAAAATCGCATACCGAAAATGGGGCGAGGAGTTTGGCAAGCGATCGGGTTGCTGGGCATAACGCTTTTGACTCGAGGATGGCTGCAGGCATCGCCCGTAACGTTCGTTTTCACCTCCGATGTGCATTACGGAATTGCGCGGAGCTCGTTTCGAGGAGCGGCGCAGGTCGAGGCGGCCATCGTCAATGCCGCCTTGGTGCGAAAAATTAATCGACTCCCTGAGGTCATGATGCCGAAGGACGAAGGACTGAGGGCAGGGCAGGGCGTTGGGTTGGTTGATTTCGTGGTCGTAACGGGGGATATTACCAATCGTCAGGAGCTTTATCCGCTGCCGATTCAGAGTTCGGCCGTGTCGTGGCAGCAGTTTTCTAGCGGCTTTCTTGAGGCGGTGGCGCTAAGGGCGCCCAGCGGAAGTCGGACGCCAATTCTCGTCCTACCGGGAAACCACGATATTTCCAATGCGATTGGCTCGCCAAATCGTCTCCGACCGGAGACGGACGCGACGGCGATGGCGGAGATTTATAACCGGAACATGCAGCCCGCGGTGCCGCGGACCAAAGACACCTACCGGTTCGCCAGCGATAAAGTTTATTACTCGAAAGACTTTGGCGGGGCGCATCTCGTTTTTCTGACGATCTGGCCGGATAGTCAGGCGAGGGCCTGGATGGAGCAGGATCTTCGCACGGTGGCGGCGACGACGCCGATTTTTATTTTTTGCCACGACCAACCCGATATCGAGGCCAAGCACCTCACGAATCCCAATGGGAAACGGGATATCAACAGCCGCGACAAGTTTGAGAATTTGGTGGTGGATGTGTGCGCCGGGGGATCGACGGTGGAGGCAAATACGCTTTTAGAGCAACGGGCGTTGGCGAAGTTTCTGCGGGCGCACCGAAACATCGCAGCCTATTTTCATGGCAACGCGAATTGGCAGGAATTTTATACATGGAAAGGGCCTGACGGCGATCTCGCGCTGCCGGTTTTTAGGGTCGACTCGCCGATCAAGGGCAGGGATTCGGGCAAAGACGAAAGCAAGCTATCGTTTCAAGTGGTGACGTATGATCTGGCGGTGAAGCGCCTGACCGCGCGAGAGTGCCGATGGAATGCGCTTGGCCGTGAAGACCGGGATGCCACGCCGGTCGATTGGGCGGCGGTGCGGACGATAAACCTGCCCTGATTTTTTTGGATATTCTTAAAGTGGCGCCGCCGGCGATTGTGGGCTATGGAGTTGTGGGCTCGGCTTTGATCCGAACAGGCGTGGTCGGGAAGTTGCAAAGCGCGGAGGGTAAGCGACCGGGCTTAGATGGATGGGCGGGCGGGATAACCGGCGGGCGAATGGTTGCAAATGGGGGGCGAGGAAAAATTAAATTAAATCGTGATGGTCGAGCTTGAGAAATGAAGATCACCTCGCATCACTCTTTCCCATGGCGCGCGTCTCTCCTCGGCGTTCCGGCGTTATTATTATAAATTCCCCCCCTTGGCCACCTTTGACCGCATGATTCGTTTTTCGTACGTGAACCCGACGACAGCGGAAGCGGATGCTTGGTGGGTGGGGGCTTGGCTTCGAAGGGGGCTCGCCTTGGCCAGCGTGTGCTGGGCTCACCTTGGTTGGGCGGTGGATCCGGCGGCGATGGAGCCGAGTTTTTTAGACGGGAACTATGCGGTGGTGATCAAGCAAGCGGAGGGTGAATTGCGCGAAGCGCCGGTGAACACCGAATGGTCTTTGTGGTTGATCAAGTCGCTCTTGGCGGTGGGTCGTTATGCGGAGGCGGACAAAGCGATGGCGGAGGCGCTGGGGCGCGATGCGCGCAATATTCGGTTGCGCTGGCTGGCCCGCGAGGTGGCTTTTGCGAATGGGCGACCGGAGGAAGCGGCGGAGCGGGTGGACGAAGTTCGGCGGGCGGTGCGTGATGGTCCATGGATGTACCGCGCGCCGGCGGATTTGGTTGTCTTCGGCCGTGCGGCGCTGCTGTTGAATCTTGATCCGAAGGATGTGCTCGAGAAGGTTTTTAGTACGGCGCAAAAAGCGGACCCGAAGTTGCGGGATGTGTATTTGGCGCGGGGCGACTTGGCTTTGGCGAAGCATGATTTTGCGCTGGCCGCGCGGGCCTATGAAGAAGGGCTGAAGCAGTTACCGGAAGATCCGGATCTTCTCTGCGGGCGTGGTTTAGCGTACGCGGGCAGCAATCGGGACCTCGCGCTGAGCTCGCTTAATGCCGCCCTTAAACGGAACCCTCGCCACGTGCCGACGCTGCTGCGTTTCGCCACCCGGCAGATTGATGCGGAGGCTTACGAAGATGCCGCGAAATTATTGGACGTGGTCTTGGATGTGAACCCCCTGAACGCTGATGGCTGGGCTTATCGAGCGGTGATCGCGCATCTAAAAAATGATGCGGCTGGGGAAAAATACGCCCGTGAGCGGGGCTTGGCGTCGTGGGCGAAGAATCCGCGGGTTGATCAATTGATTGGGGAAAAGCTCTCGGCGAAATATCGTTTTGCCGAAGGCGCGGCCTATCAACGGCGGGCGTTGTCGTTTGATCCCGAATATTTGCCGGCGCAGGCGCAACTCGCGAATGATCTGCTCCGCTTGGGCGAAGAGGAGGAAGGGTGGGCTTTGGCGCGGGCGGTGCACAAAAAGGACGAGTATGATGTGGAAGCGTTTAACTTGGTGACTTTAGAGGAAACGATGGGGAAGTACGCGGCGCTGACGAACGATGATTTTGTTCTGCGGATGGCGGCGCCAGAAGTGGCGTTGTATGGCCCGCGCGTCTTGGCTCTGCTGAGGCGGGCGAAGCAAGTGCTTGTGGCGAAGTATGGCGTGGAGCTGGTTAATCCGACCATTGTGGAAATTTTCGCACAGCAGCAGGATTTTGCCGTGCGGACATTCGGGCTGCCGGACGTGGCGGGCTTTCTCGGCGTGTGTTTTGGTCGGGTCGTGACGGCAAACAGCCCGGCCTCGAGCGCCGTAGCCACCAACTGGGAAGCGGTCTTATGGCATGAGTTTTGTCACGTGGTGACGTTGCAGATGACCAAGAATAAAATGCCGCGTTGGTTGAGTGAAGGCATCTCGGTTTATGAGGAACGACAGGCGAATCCCGCGTGGGGGATGCGGATTGATGCGCGGTATCGCGAGATGATTCTGGGGGAGGACCTCGTGCCGGTGGGTAAACTGAGCGCGGCGTTTTTGTCGCCGAAATCATCGCGCCACCTGCAGTTTGCCTATTTGGAATCCTCGCTGGTAGTGGAATATATTGTCGGTCGTTTTGGAGCGGAAAAGTTGCGGGCGATTCTGGCTGAGTTGCGGATGGGGATGGAAATTAATGTGGCTTTGCCGAAGCACACGGTGGAGCTGGCGACTTTGGAAAAGGAGTTTGCGGAGTACGCGCGGGAGCAGGCGAGGGCTTTGGCTCCGAAGATGGACTGGACGCGCCCCGGGCCGGAGTTACTTTTACCCGATGCCGTGGCCGCGCTGGCGGCGTGGGGGCAGCTTCATCCGGATAATTACTGGGTGCTGCGGCAGCGCGCTCAGCAGGCGATGGAGCGCCAGCAGTGGACGGAGGCGAAAGAGCCTCTCCAGCGGCTCGTGGAACTTTACCCGAGGCAGAAAGGGAGCGATTCGATTTATCGTCAATTGGCGACGACCCTGAAAGCGCTGGGTGATGAGGCCGGCGAACGGGCGGTTTTGGCAAAGTGGGCGGAGGTCGATGATGAAGCGATCGAGGCCTACCAGCGTTTGATGGAATTGGCCGTGAGTGCACGCGATTGGCCGGTCGCGTTACTCAATGCCGATCGGTATTTGGCGGTGAACCCGCTGGTGGCGCCGCCCTACCGGGCTGTCGCGCAAGCGGCGAGTGCGCTCGGCGATGACTCGGCGGCCGTGGTGGCTTGGCGCACCTTGATCCAGCTCGATGTACCGGAGCGGGCGGATGCTCATTACCAACTGGCCCGACGGTTGCATCAGCGGGGAGATTCGTCGGAGGCCCGCCGACATGTGTTGCTCGCGCTCGAGGAAACACCTCGTTTCCGCGATGCGTTAAATTTACTGGTGGAGCTGAGCACGGCAGGTGTGGCGGCCCCGTTGCCGTCGCCGGCGCCCGTTGAGTTGGCTCCCGCCAAAAAAGGCGAATGAAACACTGGGTTTTAATTTCCTTGCTAGGCCTCGGTCTCGTGGGGCTCGCACGTGCGCAACGGCGCGGTTTTTTTGGGGGTGGTTATGGGGGTTCTAGTGAAAGTGGCTCGGTGGCCGAGGGGACTCGCACGGCTCGCGAAGTGCCCTCGCACAGCACCGGTACGCCGGTGTGGACTAATCTGCGCGGCTTTGAGAAGGATGCGTTTACCTTTGCGCGGATTCGGTACACGAGTGGCCGGAATTCTGGCTATCGCGGTGGCAATTGGCTGACGGATGCACCCGACAGCGATCTGAATTTCTCGTATCGGTTGCAGCAGATGACCTCGGTGCGAACCGATCCAGACGGACGCTTTTTGAGTTTGATAGATGCGGATCTCGTCGAATATCCGTGGATTTACATCGTGGAGCCCGGTCGTTTGGCGTTCAGCGATGAAGAAGTGACGGCTCTGAGGAAATATCTTTTGAATGGAGGTTTTTTGATGTTTGACGACTTTTGGGGCGATTCGGCCTGGCGGAATGTCGAGAGCCAGATGCGGCGGGTATTCCCCGAGCGTGGGTTTACAGAGCTCTCGCTGGAGCATCCCGTTTACCATTGTGTCTTTGAGATTAAGGAAAAAGGGCAGTGTCCAAATGTCCGAACGGGTGAGGAGAGCCAGTTTACCGGGGTGACGTGGGAGAACCATGATGGCGATACGCGCACGGTGCATCATCGCGCGATCCACGACGACAAAGGGCGGATGATGGTATTTGCCGCACATAATACCGATAATGGGGATGGTTGGGAGCGGGAGGGAGAGAACGAATATTATTTCAAAAATTTTTCCGAAAAGATCGCTTATCCGCTCGGCATCAATCTCGTCTTTTACGCGATGACGCACTGACGTGAGCCGATTGTTTATGCCGACCTTCCTGCGCTTTTTTTATTTGGGAAAGCCCGCCACCAGCCCCGGTGGCGTCCGGGGCGGGGCGGGCGTGGGCCGCGTGTTGCTAATGGCGCTGGTGATGGGCGGGTGGTGCGCCAGCGCGCTGGGTCAACCGCGTCCGCTGCGCTGGATCGGTACGGGTAACGAGAGTGACGCGGGCGGTTCGTTGGTGCGCACGGAGGGGAGCGGCGTCATCGATGAAGATCTGGTGAAAACCGCGCGGGAAGTGGCGTCGCACAGCACGGGGACCCCCGATTGGAGTAATCCGGTGGGCTTCGAGAAAGATGTGTTCACGTTTGCGCGAGCGATTTTTAAGGTCGGTCCCAATACGGATCCTGGATACGGTTTCGGTAAACGGCTCGGATGGTGGGTGGATTTTCCTGACGCCGATCTCAACCTTTCTTACCGCCTGCAGCAGATGACTTCGATTCGGACCGATCCAAATGGCCGGACGATGAAATTAAGTGATCCTGATATTCATAATTTTCCATTTTTGCTGATGGAGCATCCCGGTTACATTATTTTGCGCGACGCGGAGGTGGCCGGATTGCGCAAGTATCTTTTGGCCGGCGGGGTTTTAGCGGTGCTTGATTTCTGGAATACGACGGAGTGGGAGGGCTTTGCGGCGGCGATTAAAAAGGTCTTGCCGGAGCGGACTTGGACGGAACTCACGATTGATCACCCGATTTTTAACTGTGTTTTCCAGTTACCGGGGCCGATCCAGCGGATGCAGGTGCCGACGATGCAGTTCTGGAATCGGCAGCACGATTTCGACAACCCGAATTCGCCGCCGTTGCAGCTTAATCGCGGCGCGGGTTGGGAGAAGATGTCGGTTCGGGCGCTGCTGGATGATCGCGGTAACATGATGGCGATCGCCTTTCATAACAGTGATATTCCCGATGGCTGGGAGCGAGAAGGCGAGAATGCGGATTACTTCAAAGTATTTTCCGAGCGCATCTGCTATCCGCTCGGCGTGAACCTGGTCTTCTATCTGATGACGCACTAAGTGCCGCACCCCTAAACTCAATCATTTCCATGAGCATCCCCGTCGAATCCACGCCGCCTCCCCTCCTGCCAACTGTTGCCCTGACTGGTTTTGCCGCTGAGCGGGCGACCGCCGAGCGCCTGATTGAAGGGCGGGCCAAGATCGAAGCCGAGCTGGCCAAGGTCATTGTCGGGCAGCGTGAGGTGATCGAGCAGATCATGGTAGCGTTGATGGCGGGTGGGCATTGTTTGATCACGGGTGCTCCTGGCTTGGCCAAAACCCTGCTGGTTAAATCGATTGCCCAGATTTTCCATCTCAAATTTCAACGCGTCCAGTTTACACCCGATCTGATGCCGGCGGATATTACCGGCACCGAGATTTTGCAGGATGACGGGAACGGAGGTCGCCGCCTCGCTTTTGTGCCCGGGCCGATTTTTGCCAATATGATTTTGGCGGATGAGATCAACCGGACGCCGCCCAAGACGCAGGCGGCGTTGCTGGAAGCGATGCAGGAGCACCAAGTAACGGCCGCGGGGGTCCGACACCCGTTGGAAGAGCCCTTTTTTGTGCTCGCAACGCAGAACCCGATTGAGATGGAAGGGACTTATCCGCTGCCGGAAGCACAGCTTGACCGTTTTATGTTCAACGTCGTGATGGATTACCTGCCGGAGGCCGACGAAATGAAGGTCGTGGCGCAGACCACGGCGGGCCGGCCGGCGGCGATCGATGCGCTTTTTTCGGGTGAAGACGTGCAGCGCTTTCACGAATTGGTTCGGACGGTCCCGGTGGCTGAAGAGATGATTCGATACGCGGTGCGGTTGGCGGCGGCCTCGCGGCCGCAGCAAGCGGGCACGCCGGATTTTATTAATGAATGGGTGAGTTGGGGCGCTGGTACGCGGGCTGGGCAATTTTTGATTCTTGGAGCGAAGGCCCGCGCGTTGCTGAGGGGCCGGGCCCACGTAGCCGCCGAGGATATCGAGGCCCTAGCCGTGCCGGTATTGCGCCACCGCATCCTTCTCAATTATCGGGCCGAGGCTGAGGGCATTAAGATCAACGAAGTCATTAAACGACTCCTCAGCTTCGTCAAAGCACCGGGGGCATCCGCTTAAATCAACCACGGCGTCGCACCGATCGACGGTAGGGGGCGTGCGTTACGTTCCTTCCCTCCGGCGACCCAGCGCCTCTAGCCAGTACTCCGCGGCACGCTCACTCCATCGACCCTCGCATCATGTCTGCAACCAACCCACAACCGGCGCTCGCCTCGGCGAATCTCATCGACCCGCAAGCGTTGATGACGATTCGCAGCTTGGAGTTGCGAGCGCGCGCCGTCGTTGAGGGATTTTTGAGTGGCCGGCATCGGAGCCCCTACCATGGGTTTTCGGTGGAGTTTACCGAGTATCGGCAGTACACGCCCGGCGATGATCCGCGTTATTTGGATTGGCGGGTATTCGCTCGGAGCGATCGGTATGTCATTAAAAAATATGAGGATGAGACCAACCTCCGTTTTCATCTGCTCGTCGATCAGAGCCGGTCCATGGAGTATGGCTCAGCGGGTTACACCAAGGCCCAGTATGCGGCGACGCTCGCGGCGACGCTCGCGTATTTTTTACACCTGCAAGGGGACGCTGCGGGGCTCTTAACGTTTGACGAGCAGGTGCGTGATTTTCTGCCCGCTCGGCATCGGCTGGGACATTTACGCCAAATGATGGCGGCTTTGGAGCGACCCGCCGGAGGCCATTCGACCAACTTGGACGCTCCGCTTGCGCGTATCCAAGCCCTGCTGCGCCGGCGCGGATTAGTCGCGATGGTGTCAGATTTTTTGGCCCCGATTGATCAATTGGAAAGGAACTTTAGCTCGTTGGTGGCGGCGGGTCAGGAAGTTTCGGTCTTTCACTTGGTGGATCCAGCGGAGATCACGTTGGGCCTAGCCGCCCCCGTGCTGATGGAGGACGTCGAGACGGGGCGGAGCCTATACATTGATCCAGCGGTGGCGCGGTCGGAGTATGTGAAAAAATTTACAGCTCACGGTGAGGCGCTGAGAGGCATTTGTCGAAAGCAAGGGATTAGTTATGTGCAGATCTCATCGGCGCAGCCCTTGGAGATCGCGTTATTTGAGTTTTTACAACAGCGGCTACAAAGAGGTCGTTTCTCGCGTCGGACCAATGCGCAGGGAGGTGCGGCGTGAGCCTCTTGACTCCATTTTTCCTGCTCGGTGGACTCGCGATCGCGGGGCCGATTATTTATCATTTGATCCGGCGAACGACTCGCGATCGTCGTCTTTTTAGCTCGCTGATGTTTTTGTTGCCGAGTCCGCCGCGATTGGCGAAACGGCAGCGGATTCAACATTGGTTGCTCTTGCTGCTGCGGAGCTTGGCTCTGGCATTTTTAGCTCTGGGATTCGCGCGTCCCTATCTACGCCAATCATTGATTGATGACCCGCTGGCGGCGCGGCCGAAACAGACGGTGATTTTGATTGATACCAGCGCGAGTATGCGGCGCGCGGGACTATGGGCCGCGGCGCGGGGGAGGGTGGAGGAGGCGCTGCGCGGCGCGGGACCGGCGGATCAGGTGGCGCTTTACCGTTTCGATCGCGAGGTGGCTGGCTTGGTTTCGTTTAGCGACTGGAACCGAACGGCGCCGAGCGACCGAGTAGCGTTGGCCCTCGCTCGATTATCCGCCATTGCTCCGGGGTGGGCGGGTACTCACTTGGGGAGCGCGTTGATGACGGCGGCGGAAGCACTCGGCGAGAGTGACGACGGCAAGATGGCGCCCGGGCCGCGGCAAATTATCTTGGTGAGTGATCTGCAGGCGGGCAGTCGGTTGGACGCTTTGCAAGCGTACGAGTGGCCGAAGGGGATTGAGTTGGTGCTGGCCGCGGTGACAGCGGAAAAGACGACTAATGCGGGTGTCCAATCAGTGATGGACGGGCCTGATGCAAATCGCGCGGCAGACGCCCCGGTGCGGGTGCGGGTGACGAACGCAGCCGACGCTAAACGCGAGCAATTTACGCTGAGTTGGACGCGCCGAGGTGAAGGCGGGGCGCCTGAGCTTAACGCGGCGATGGGGGCGCCCATTGACGCCTACGTGCCACCGGGCCAGAGCCGGGTTTTCTTATTGGCGGTCCCGAAAGGGGTCGCGACGGACCAAGTTACCTTGCGGGGAGACGACGACGATTTCGACAACACGGCGTACCTTATTCCGGTGGCTCAGCAACAGGCGACGGTTCTTTGGATTGGTCAAGATAGACTCGACGATGCGCGGCGGCCGTTATTTTTTCTCAGGCGCGCGCTGGCGGAGACCCCGCGGGTCGCGGTGCGGCTGGTGGCGGTAGCCCCCGGCGCGCCGTTGGTGCCAGGGGACGTGAACGCCGCGAGTCTGATTTTCGTGGCGGATGCGGTCTCTCCCGCCATGGCGGCGGAGCTGCGTCGATTGGCCCTCGCGGGAAAGACGATCGTGGTGGTTCCGCGGCAAGGAGATGGACCGCATGGCGAGATGCTCGGCGCGCTGGTCGGCCGACCGGCGGTGCGGATTGATGAAGTCAAATTATCGGGCTACGCGATGTTTTCTGAGATTGATTTTCAACACCCGATCTTCGCCCCGTTTGCGGATCCTCGTTTTAGCGATTTTACGAAAATCCATTTTTGGCGTTATCGTAAAATTGAAGTGGCCGCGCTACCGGGATCGCGGGTTCTGGCCAAGTTTGATTCGGGCGATCCCGCTTGGCTGGAGATCCCGATGGAGTTGGGGCGGATTTATCTTTTGATGAGTGGTTGGCAACCTGAGGACAGCCAGTTGGCGGTCTCTTCGAAGTTCGTGCCGTTGGTGTGGTCGTGGCTCGAGCAAGCGGGCGGCGTGGCGAGTATTGCGACGCAGTTTTTGGTGGGCGATAGCGTGCCTCTGCCCAAAGACGCGGGGCTGACGGGAGTCCGCCCACCAGGCGGCGCAGCGGTGATTCCTGCGGCGATGGGAACGTTGTTCTCCCAGACGATGCAGCCGGGGATTTATGAACTCGTCGGCACGGGTCAGTCGGTCCGGTTTGCGGTGAATCTTGATCCAAGCGAAAGCCGCACTGCGGCGCTAGGTTTGGACGACCTCGAGCAACTCGGTGTACCGATCTCCCGAGTGAAGGCGGAGCCGGCGCTCACTACAGACAAAAAAGCCGTGTTGCAGGGGATCGAAGCGGAAAGCCGGCAGAAGCTTTGGCGGTGGTTGATTGCGGCGACTCTCGCCGTTTTACTGGTGGAATCGGTGCTCGCTGGATGGACGGAGCGGCGCACGATGAAGCAAACGGAGGAACCGGCACTATGAACGATGATTTCCTGAAAATTCGGTTACAGCGGGTCGTGCGGCGCTATCAGTGGCTGGCGGTATGGCGAACCTTGGCCGTGTGCTGGGCGTCGGCGGCGCTGCTGGCGTTGGGGGTGGGTTGGATGCAGTCGGCGACCGGTCACGTGATCGGGTGGGCGCTGCCGGGGGTGGTCGGGCTAGCGTTGACCGTAGGTGTGGCTTTAGTGGTTCGGCAGTTGCGTTCCCCACCGGCTTGGCGCTGGGTGGCACAGAAAATCGAAGCGAAGCATCCTGAGTTAAATGGGGTGGTATTGACGGCGGTGCAGACGGCGTTCGCGGCGAACGGGGAGCAGAGTTATCTTCAATATCGGGTGTTGCAGGAGGCGACTGCGCGCAGCCAGGAGCAGGATTGGCGAGAAATCGTGCCGGGAATTCGCCTCTGGCTGGGGGCGACCTTGCACTGGGTGGCGCTGGGACTTTTGATTTTTTCCCTCGGTTATTTTCGCGTCGCCACGATTCATGGTGAAACCGCGCAATGGGTGGGCACGGATGGCATCGCCGTCACGCCCGGTGATACGAGCATCGAGAAAGGGGATAGCCTCGTCGTGCTGGCTCGGTTCAAAGGGGCACTGCCGCCGCTCGTGAGCCTAGTCCTGCGCGACAGTGGCGCGGCGCGGCGGACGATCCCCTTGGTGAAGAGTCTGGCCGACCCGGTCTTTGGTGGCAGCGTACCGGAAGTGGCGAGCGATTTCACCTATCGTCTCGAATATCGCGGGCAAAGCACGCGCGAGTTCAAGGTCACGGTGTTTGAGCACCCCCGCTTAGTGCGCTCGGACGTTGACCTGCGGTTCCCGGACTACACGCAACTCCCGCCCAAACACATCGAAGACACGCGTCGCGTCAGTGCGGTTGAAGGGACGAAAATGGACTTTGCGCTGCAACTCAACAAGCCCGTCAAGTCGGCGAGGCTGGTCTCGCGGGATGGGCAGAAGACCGTGATCGCGCTGACCGTCGTGGCGGGGCAAGCCGTGGCCAACCTGCAAGGCCACGTTCCGGAGAAAAGTCGGTCGTATGATTTGCAGCTCGTGGACGCCGAGGGCCGGGCCAACAAGGTGGCGGCGCCTTTCGTCATAGAAGTTTTGCCCAATCGACCGCCGGAAGTGAGGATCGCCTCGCCTCGTGGTGATGTGCGGCCATCGGCTTTGGAGGAGTTAACTTTTGAAGGGACAGCGTGGGATGATTTCGGAATGAAGGCATTCGGACTCGCGTACACAGTCGCGGGTCGTGAAACGAAAATAATCGAGTTAGGCCGCGAAGGCGCGCCGAAGGAGAAACGCCCGCTCGCCCATCTCCTCAAGCTCGAAGAGCTCGGCGTTAAGCCAGATGATCTGATCTCTTGGTACGCTTGGGCCGATGATATTGGGCCGGACGGAAAGGTGCGCCGGACCAGCGGCGATCTCTATTTTGCGGAAATACGACCGTTTGATGAAATTTTCCGAGAGAGCCAGAACATGGATTCCGAGGATGAGGAAAGCCCGCCCGGGGAATCGCGCAACTCGGCGCGGAAGCTCGCGGAATTGCAAAAACAAATTATCAGCGCGACGTGGAAGCTCCAACGCGAGAGTGTGAAGCCGACCTACGGGGATGATGCAAAAGTCGTGTTGGAGTCGCAGCAGCAGGCTCTGAGCCAAGCGGAAGAATCGCAGGAAGAAGCGCGCGCGCCTCGGCAGCAGGCGATGTGGAAAGCAGTCACGGTCGAAATGGTGAAGGCCATTGAAAAGCTCAAGGAAGCGGCCTCGTCGGTCGGTCCGCTGGCGCAAGCGCTGCCAGCTGAGCAGGCCGCTTACCAAGCGTTGTTAAAGATGCAGGCGCGGGAGACCCAAGTATCCCGACGGAATAGCAAAAAAGGCGGAGGCGGCGGGCAAGCGGGCAACCAACGCCAAATTGACCAACTCGACTTAAAGCAGAGCGAAAATCGATATGAGACTCAGCGCCAAGCGAAGTCGCCGCAGAACCAGGAACGGCGTGAACAGCTCGCGGTGATGAATCGTTTGCAGGAACTGGCGCGCCGGCAGAACGATATAAACGAGAAGATGCAGGAGCTCCAGACCGCGTTGCAGGAGGCAAAGACGGACCAGCAACGTGAAGACATCAAGCGGCGGCTGAAGCGGCTCGAAGAAGATCAGCGTCAGATGGTGGCGGACGCGGACGAAGTTCGCCAGCGGATGGATCGGGCCGAGAATCAATCTCAGATGGCGCCGCAGCGGCAGCAGCTGGACCAGACGCGTGAGGATATTCAGAAAGCAGCGGATGCGGCGGCGGATGGCTCGGTCGCCCAGGCGCTGGCGTCCGGCACGAGGGCGCAGCGGCAGTTGCAGGAAATGCGTGACGAGTTGCGCAAACAAAATTCCAGCCAGTTTGCGGATGACTTGCGGGAAATGCGCAACGAGGCCCGCGACTTGGCCCGCCAGCAGGACGAGTTATCTCAGCAGATGGATAACCAAGGCAACGGCGCCGCGCAGAAGGCCGCCCGCAAAACGCTGACCGATACGGATGATCGCAAGGAGATGCTTGACAAGCTAACCGAGCAGAAGACGCGGATGGATAATCTGGTGCAGCGGGCGACCCAAGTTTCCGAGCAGGCGGAGAATACCGAGCCCTTAGTCTCCCGGCAGTTATATGATAGCATACGCAAAGTTAGCCAAGATGACGCCAGTGCCGTGAAGCAAGTGCGTGATGAGCTTCTCGCCGGTGGTCGCATGACACGGGATCTGTACGATCGCCTGCAAAAAACATCGGATCGAGAGGGTGGCGGGAAGGCCTTGGACGTCACCCGCGAAATGCTGAAGGAAGGTTATTTGCCCCAAGCCAGGCAAGCGGGCCAGCGGGCTCGCGGCGAAATTGAGGATCTCAAGCGTGGCGTCGAGCGCGCCGCCGAGAGCGTACTCGGCGATGATGCGGAGCAGTTGCGCCTCGCTCGCTCCGAGCTGGATCAACTAACCGATCAGCTCCAGCGGGAGATCGCGCAGGCGGGTGAGGCGGGCAAAGCGGCGGCGGCGACGACGCGCGGGGGCGAACCCGGGGCCGGGGAAGGTCGTGCGTCTGGTGAGAAGGGGTCGGAAGCCGGACAACCCAATGAAGGGAAGGGCGCGGCGCCCGTGCAAATTGCGGCGGAAGGGGAGCAAGCTGGCGAGGGGAGCCGTGCTGATTCCGCTCAGAAAAGTGGTTCCGGTAAGCGGGTCGCGAAGAGTGATGCCCAAGGTAAAGCGGCGGGCAAGGGCAAGTCTCCCGGTCAAGGCAAAGGGCCGGGGCAAGGCAAGTCGCCGGGTGCAGGGGGCGGCCAAGCCGGGGGAGCATCGAGTCAAGCGGGCGCTCCGGGAGAAGGTAGCGAAGGGCAAGCTGGCGATGCTCGCGTAGCCGACGGGCGGAATAATGGGCAAGGTGAAGGTGAGGCGCGTGGCGCGAATGGGCCACGGCAAACCGGTGGAGCCGGCGCGGAGGTCAATCGTTCGCGCGGTCAAGGTGCGTCGCAGGCGGGTGACGAACGCGGCGGTCGGGGCGGAGGGATTGGCTTTGGTCTCGATGATTTGCTCGACGGTCGACGCGAGGGCGGGCGGGTGGGCGAGGGTCGCATTGGGGGCGTTCGGAATGCAGCGCCGCTGACGGGTGAAGATTTTGCGCGCTGGAACGAACGTTTGCGCGATGTGGAAGATATTGTGGAGACGCCGGAGCTGCGCAAAGCGCTCGCGGAAGCGCGGGAGCGTGCACGGCTGTTGCGCCGCGATTTTCGACAGGATGCGAAGAAGCCGGACTGGACCGTGGTGGAATTGCAAATTCTCAAACCGCTCGTGGAAGTGCGGAGCCGCCTCGCGGAAGAATTGGCGCGCCGCGAGTCGAAAGACTCGTTGACGCCGATCGATCGTGATCCGGTCCCCAGCCGCTTCGCCGAGTCGGTGCGTCGTTATTATGAAGAACTAGGCAAGGATAAGTGATGCTAAATCTCGAATGGAGTGCACGTATCGCTTGTTCGGCATCTTGGCGGTGCTCGCGTCCGCAGCGGAGCCGGTTGATTTTTCGTTAAGCCATGTCCTCTTCACTTTCCTTTTCTGGATTGAATTTGCTCTGGCCCGTCGTTGGTTTCGGGGCGTGCGCGCTTGGGGTGCTCTGGTGGAGCTATCGGGCGAGCGTCGGGCACGGCTTGCGGTGGGTGGCGCTGACGCTAAAGGCACTGGGCCTAACCGCGCTCGCTCTTTGTTTACTGGAGCCGCTCTGGCTCGGGCAACGCGCCCGGCCGGGGGCCAATCTTTTTGCGGTGGTGGCGGATAATAGCCAAGGGCTACAAATTCGCGATGAGAAGGCGGTGCTTAGCCGAGGGGAAGAACTGCGCGCGTTGCTTGATCCACAGGCGTCGACCTGGCCGGCGGTGCTGGCATCAACGTTTGATGTACGTCGTTATTTTTTCGATACGCGCTTGCAGGCGACCAAGGATTTTAGCGAGCTGAACTTTGAAGGGCGGGCGACGGCGCTGGGATCGGCGCTCCGCACACTGGGCGAGCGTTTCCGAGGGCGGCCGCTGGCGGGTGTCATTTTATTAACGGACGGAAATGCGACCGATCTCGCAAATGGGGCTTGGCCTGATTTACAGGGGCTCCCGCCAATTTATCCGGTTGTGATCGGTCGGCTCGATCCGGTGCGGGATATTGCGGTTCAACAGATTTCGGTGAGCCAGACATCGTTTGAGGATGCGCCGGTCACGTTGCAGGCGGATGTGACCACGGCGGGATATCGTGGGCGGCCCATTGCGGCGCGCCTGGTGGATCGTACGGGTAAGACAGTGCAGGAACAGACCGCGGAGGCGCGGGCGGATGGAGAGGCGGTGGCGTTTCGCTTTCAATTGAAGCCTGAGCAACCCGGGCTCTCTTTTTATCAGGTGCGGGTGAGTACGCCGGATGAGCCGGTGGGGCCGACGGGTTCGGCGGTGGCCTCGAGTGAGGCCACGTTGGTCAACAACCAGCGGGTATTTGCGGTAGATCGGGGGCAAGGGCCGTTTCGAGTATTGTACGTGGCGGGCCGGCCAAACTGGGAATTTAAGTTTTTGAATCGGGCCGTGCAAGGCGACGAGCAAATCCAGCTCGTTGGGCTTATTCGGGTGGCGAAAAGAGAGCCGAAATTTGATTTTCGAGGTCGAGCCGGGGAGACGAGTAATCCCCTGTTTCGTGGTTTTGGCAGTCAATCGGTGGATGAGGTGCAGCGTTATGATCAACCGGTTTTAGTGCGGCTCAACACGCGCGATGAGCTGGAATTGCGAGCAGGGTTTCCGCGGACCCCAGAGGAGCTCTACGGCTATCACGCGGTGATTGTGGATGACGTTGAGGCCGAGTTTTTTTCGGCGGATCAGGCGCAGGTTTTACAAAAGTTTGTGTCGGAACGAGGGGGTGGGTTTTTGATGCTGGGCGGCATGGAGACCTTTTATGAAGGCAAATACTTGCGGACGCCGGTGGGTGATATGTTGCCGGTGTATTTGGATCGCGAGGAGAGTGCGGGCGAGACGGCGGGCAAAGTACAATTTCAATTGGCGCGAGAAGGCTGGTTGCAACCGTGGGCGCGGTTGCGGGATAACGAGGCAGACGAACGGGCGCGCTTGGATAATATGCCGGCCTTTGAGGTCTTTAACCGAGTGCGCGGGCTGAAGCCTGGCGCGAGTGTGATTGCAACGGTGCGCGATGAGAAAGGTGCGGAGTTGCCGGCATTGGCGGTGCAGCGGTTTGGCCGCGGCCGGACGGCGGCCCTGATGGTCGGTGATATGTGGCGCTGGGGAATGAAGGATGCGAGTGCGCATGCGGATATGGATCGGGCCTGGCGGCAATTGGTGCGCTGGCTGATTGCTGACGTGCCCACGAAGGTCCAGACGACGGCGGAGCCGGTGGCGGGAGACGCGAATGGGGCCGTGCGCGTGCAGGTGCGGGTTCGGGATGAAAAATTCCAGCCGGTGGATGATGCGACGGTGAGCGTGGCGATTGATCCGGTCGTATTTGCGGGCACGGGTGGCGCGCAGATTTTGCCGATTAAATTGGATGCAGAGCCGGCGTTGACGGAACCGGGCTTGTACCAAGTGACCTATGTTCCCCGCCAAACGGGTGGATTCAAAGCCACGGCGACCGTAAAAGGCGCGAATGGGGCGGACCTCGGCCGTGGTGAAGCGGGTTGGAGTACGGATTTAGCGGCGGAGGAGTTTCGTTCTTTGGTGCCGAATGTCGCCAGTTTGGAGGATTTGGCGCGCCGGACGGGTGGACAGCTGGTGGCGGCCGCCGACCTTGCGAAGTTTGTCGGGCGACTGCCAGAATTGCGGGCACCCGTGATGGAAACGTGGTCGTACCCGGCCTGGCAGACTCCGTGGATTTTTTCCTTAGCCCTAGGGTGTCTTCTAGCGGAGTGGGGTCTGCGTCGTTGGAAAGGATTACCATGAATAGGGGCAACCCGAAAAACGTTAGACGGGAAGTGGGGTATTTCCGCGCTCGGTGTGGTTGCGTGTCGGCGCGGTGGGCAGGTTTTTGGCGTGGGCTGTGCGGTGGAGTTGTTCTGCTGGCGGCCGGCGGAAAGTTGGTTTTAGGTGCGTCGAGCGAGCCAGCAGCGCGGGACGACCTGCGCGATCGATCTTCCGTCTACGTCGTGGCGGGCGCGCCCGGTGAAGCGGACTTTGCGAGCGATATCACGGTGCAAATTGAAGCTTGGCGCAAAGTCTGCGCGCAGGCTGGAGCGCGCTCGGTGGTGATTGGTGAAGTCACGAGCGCGCTCGCATCGGATCACGATCTTTTGCGTGATGCGCTCGCGGCCGAGTTGAAAACCGGGCTCGCGGAATTGTGGATCATTTTGATTGGCCACGGCACCTTTGACGGGAAAGAGGCGAAGTTGAATCTCCGAGGGCCAGACCTGACCGCAACGGAATTGGCGAGCTGGCTTAAATCGTTCAGCCGTCCGCTGGCAATTATCGACACGACGTCCGCGAGCGCACCGTTTCTCAATCGATTAGCCGCGCCCGGGAGGGTGATTGTGAGCGCCACGCGCAGCGGTAACGAGCAAAACTACGCGCGCTTTGGCAAGTACCTAGCGGAGGCTCTGCCGGATCCGAAAAGTGACCTGGATAAGGACGGGCAGATCTCGTTGTTGGAATCGTTTTTGAGCGCGGCGCATCGCACCGAAGAGTTTTACAAAACGGAGGGGCGCCTTGCAACTGAGCATGCGTTGCTGGACGACAATGGCGACGGACTTGGCACGCCGGCAGATTGGTTTCGGGGGGTGATTGCCATAAAACGCTCGAAAGATGGAGCGGCCTTGGACGGGGTGAGGGCTCATCAATTCCACCTGGTGCGGAGTGCGGCCGAGCAGCAGCTCTCACCTGAGCGGCGCGGGCAACGTGATCGGCTTGAGCAACTGATTGCCGCGCTCAGGGAGAAGAAAGAGAAACTGTCGGAGGAGAAATATTTTGGTGCGTTGGAAAAGCTCTTGCTCGAACTCGCGGCGGTCTACCGTCAGTCTTAAACGAGAGCGGACCGAGGCATCGCGCGATCGACCAGTTGCACGGCATGGCTGGCGAAGTTTCGCCCGTGGGGGGGCTGGCCATGGTCAGCAGAGAAAATGGATGGTGGCGATCGCGGCGGCGGGACGAAGGTCGCTTGTGGTGCCGGCGGGTGGCGCGCCCCGATGATGGTTGGCGATAACCGCGCCGTCCGCCTAGCGTTCTGGACAAGGTCGCGAGCTTCCAGGCGTGTTCCGATTCCCATTCTCAGGTCGTTCCTTTGGATAGTTCGCCTTTTCAGTTCGATTGCGCCGATCCGGCGAATCTCCTAAGTGATGGTATGCTCCGCTCGATTCCTTGGGTCGTCCTTTCAGCCGTCACGCTCGGGCTTTTCCACCCCGCCCGTTCGCCAGCAGCGGAAAAACTACCTGCCCTCATACCTTCGCTCGCCCTGCAGGCGTTGCTAAAAAGCGCCGTGGAAAAAACCGTGCACCAATTTAAAAGCGCGGCGCTTCGTTCTGACCAACTCGCGGTCACGTTGATCGACCTGCGCCAGCCCGCGCGCCTGCTGCATGCCAGTCTTCGCGGCAAGATCCTCATTTATCCAGCGAGCGTTATTAAACTATTTTATCTTGCCGCCGCTCATCGCTGGATCGAAGACGCCCGGCTCGCCGATACCCCCGAGCTTCAGCGCGCCCTGCGCGACATGATCGTCGATTCCTCCAACGACGCCACGCATTACGTTATCGATCTTCTCACTGGCACTACCAGCGGGCCGGAAATACCAGAAGCCGAAATCCAGGATTGGTGGGACAAACGCAACGCCGTCACGCGCTACTTTACGTCGCTTGGCTACACCGGAATCAACGCGAGTAAAAAACCGTGGAGCGATGGTCCCTACGGCCGAGAATCCCAAGCGATCCGCCGGTTTGAGCCCAAACGTAACTGGCTCTCGACTGACGCGACGGCCCGGCTGTTCGCGGAAATCGCGCTCGAGCGTTGCGTGAGCCCTGCGCGCAGTCGCGCCATGCTGACCCTTTTGGCCCGTGATCCGCGTACAACCGACCCCGATCCCGACCACCAAGCAAAATTTACCGGTCCAATCCTACCGACGGGCGCACATCTCTGGTCGAAAGCCGGCTGGACCAGCCAAACGCGCCACGATGCGACCTGCGTCGAGTTACCCAACGGCTCTAGGTTCGTACTCGTCATTTTTACCACGGATCACGCCAACGAGCGCGAGATCATCCGGAGCCTTGCCGCGACCATTATCAATGGCCTGTCCAGCTGATCGGCGCATCAGCTCCCCATAACGCTAAATTCGCGGACGCGAAGGCGGGCCACCTTTTTTTATGAGGCAGCATTCGTCTGATAGCTTGCGGTCTTTTTAGAACCTAAGCAGCCACCCGAAACGAAACGCTGAAAGAATTCAAGGTCAGTGAGCGACTGATGACGACGATCGCCAAGGTGTACGATAATCCGAGATGAGAAAGGGGGATTTGGACGAAAGCTTTTTTTGAATTCGCGATCACTCAGCGTAGTCATTTTCCCGTTCTAACTCACTTTTAAGAACACAAAAACACGGTTAGCGAACCACTTGTGTTGTCAGCGCTGGGCGATTCGAATCCTTCCCTCTCCGTAAGTTTATAACTTAACGTATTATTCCTGCAGGGAATCTCGTGGCGAGGAGGCCACTTTAAAAGGGGCTCTTCATCACCGGGTGTTTCCTGATCGTGATGCGGCCATCGCGGCATGGAGTGGCGATCTCGATAACGTGGGCCGCCGCGATGTGATCAAAGAATTGGGACGCAAATTCAGGGAGGAGGCGTGGCGGGATTTCCATGACTGACCATTGGCCGAGTTCGATGAAACGGATGCGATCTGGCACGGGCACTCCGACTAGCACGCTGATCGACGCTCCCTCCGCCTCCCGCCGCCAGGTCTCAAGCCTCAGGCAATTCAGGCGTCCGTCCCTCTGCTCCGTGGCGTCTGGCGGCCGCGCTCCGGATCGGCGCGGTGTAACCGCTCCGATCCGGAGCCAGCAGGGCAGGGAGGTATGAACGCCAAAACCATCCGCATCCTGTCCTTCTTCGGCAAGACCACCGGTCTTGTCCTCACTGTCGCCGGCCCTTTTTCCGGCACGCCCGTTGGCCTCACGGTCTTCGCCGTCTCGTCCTTCCTCAAAGAAACCGTGAACCGCTTCGGCGACCTCGCCGACGACTGCAAAACCAACGACTCGTTCAAGACCTGACGAACAGCCCCGTGAGGGTTCGGTCAACCGGCGGAAGTTGTTGAATTCGGGATCGGACCAAAACGGGTGCCATGGGGGACCCGCCAAAATGTCGCCGATCGCGAAAAGCCACCCCCACAATTTTCGTAGAGTGCGAATTGACCACAGATGAGAAATTGTCGAGGGCGCTCAGTTTCTGCGGCGATGCCGGCGATGGCCGGCGAGGAACCGGTGCCAAAGAACCCGCGACTGGAAAGATCAATCAGTCGAGAGGTCTGCTGATGGGCTGACGACCACGCCGTCGTGCGCGTGGGCCTGGCCGCGGTGCTCGCATTGGGCAATGACAAGGCGAGCGTTAAGCGGGCCGGGCTGGGACGACCCCGAGCAATTGTTTTACGATCAGGCCGCTTCAGCTGAGGATAGCTTGGATGATTTCGCCGTGAACGTCGGTGAGGCGCATGTCGCGGCCGCTGTAGCGAAATGTCAGCTTGGTGTGGTCGAGACCGAGCAGGTGGAGCATGGTGGCGTGAAGATCGTGAATGGTCACGGGTTGGTCGACGGCCTTGTAGCCATAGTCATCAGTGGCGCCGTGAATGGTACCGCCCTTGATGCCACCGCCTGCGAGCCAAATTGTGAACCCAAATGGGTTGTGGTCGCGGCCGTCTTTGCCTTGCGCAAAAGGGGTTCGGCCAAACTCGCCCGCCCACACGACCAACGTGGTCTCCCAGAGGCCCGTGGCCTTGAGATCGCGGAGCAGACCGGCAATGGGTTGGTCAACCGCGCGGGCATTGTTTTCGTGGCCCTCGGTTAATTTTCCGTGCTGGTCCCAGCGGTCGCCACCGGTGCTCGGGCAGGTTAACTCGACAAAGCGGACACCGCGCTGCACCAGTCGCCGTGCCTGGAGGCACTGCTGGGCGAAAATTCTTGTCTGCGGCATCGGGGCCTCGAAGCCGTACATTTTTTTTACAAGATCGCTCTCGCCTGAGGTTGCCATGAGCTCCGGCACGGCGGTCTGCATGCGGAAGGCGAGCTCGGCGTTGAGGATGGAACTTTCCACTTGGTCGAGTGATCCGGCGCGGGCCGCAAAGCGGCGGTCAAGTTTGCTCATGAGCGCGAGTTTCCGTATCTGAAGATCGGTAGTCGCCTCGGTGGGGCGGATATTGGCGACGGGTTCGGTGCCAGGGATGAAGATCGAGCCTTGATAAGTTGCCGGCAGGAACCCCGAGTTAAAATTATCCAAGCCCCCCGGCGGAATGAGCCCGCCGTTAAGCACGACGAAACCCGGCAGGTTGGCGTTTTCAGTGCCGAGGCCATAGCCCAGCCAGGCGCCTATGCTGGGCCTCCCCTGCAGACCACTGCCGGTGTGGAGGAAGTAATTGGCGCTGGTGTGTTCGGAAAACTCGCTGGTCATCGAACGGATAACCGCCAAATCGTCGACGCATTCGGCCACGCAGGGGAAAAGGCTGCTCACGGGAATACCGCTCTGCCCGAAGGGCTTGAACGGCCAAGGCGAGCCGAGGGTCATGCCAATGTTATTGAACTGAGTGGGCTCCATTTTCAGTCCAAAGGGGCGCCCGTTTTCGGCCGTCAGCCGAGGTTTGGGGTCGAAGGTATCGACCTGCGAGGGGCCGCCGTCCATGTAGAGAAAAATAATATTGCGAACCTTCGCTGGGTAGTGCGGTGGCCGCGGTGCGAGTTGGTTGGGGCGGAGGAGAGGTCGATCACTCGCGAGCGCGGGGGGCCGAAAGAGCGCCGAGAGGGCAAGTGCGCCGAAGCCCCCGGCGCAACGCGTGAGCATTTCGCGGCGAGTGAGCCGGAGAGCGGGAGTCCGTTGGCAAGGAAACATCACGATTAGTTGAGGTAAATAAACTCTTTCGCGTTGAAGAGCACGTGAGCGAGGTCGGCCCAGACGCGGGGGTCGTCGAGGGAAGCCGCGAGGTGGCTCGCCTGCTCGCGAATAAACGCGTTGGCCTCGGCCATTTCTTCAGGACCGGGCGGGCGGGCGAAGGCCGCGAGATACATGCCTTCGAGTTTTTTATCGGAGGGCAAGTCCGTGGGGAGCCGTTCGGCCCAGCGAACGGCTTGCGCGAACACAAACGGGTCGTTCATCAACATCAACGATTGCGCCGGGACGTTCGACTGATTCCGCCGCCCCATCGTGCTGAAGGGAATCGGCATATCGAATACGAGCATCATGGGCGAAAGAAAATTGCGCCGAATGGAAAGGTACAGGCTGCGCCGGTTATCCCCATCGAGCGGGCCCGAGGTCGGCTTGCCTCGACCCGTCATGAAAGCGGTGAGATGGACGGGCACGCTGACGCCGCCCATTTTAGAATTAAGGGTGCCGGCGACGGCGAGGATCGCATCGCGGATGGCCTCGCCCTCGAGTCGCTTGAGATTCATGTGGTGGAGGAGGGTATTATCTGGATCGGCGTCGCTCGGGTTGGCCCGGTTGGGGCGACTGCTCATGGCGTACGCGCTGGAGAGGACCAACTCGCGGATGAATGTTTTCAACGAACCGCGTTGCTCGGTCGCAAAACGGACGGCGAGGGTGTCGAGTAGTTCGGGGTGCGAGGGCGCTTGTCCGAGGGCTCCGAAATTATCGACGGTGGGGACGATGCCCTTGCCAAAAAGGTGGTGCCAGACGCGGTTGACAATAACGCGCGACGTGAGCGGATTGGCGGTCGATCCGATTATTTCCGCTAATTCTTTGCGGCCGCTGGTATTGGCGGGCGCGAGCGGAGTGGGGCCGGCGATGGCCTCGAGAAACCGACGGGGCACGGGCGCGAGCGGTAATTTTTGAGAACCGCGCTTAAGGAGGAATTCGTCGGCCCCCGTGCCGTCGAACATGGCGGTGGCAATGTGTGATTCGCGTTGGAAAGACTGAGCGATGGCGTGGTGACGCTCGATGAGCGGCTGGGTCGTCTTCGCTAATTCCAAGCGAGCGGGCGAACCGGGCGGGCACAGCAGGTCGAGTGAGTGGATTAACCAAGAGGCGATCGTCGCGGTTGGCGTATCCGCACCGAGATCGCCAGAGGCCATCTTCGCGTGGGTCTCGATTAAGAGAGCGGCGAGCGCTTCATCGGCGGTCGGGATTGCGACTGGAATATAGCCGGCGGGAAGCGCGGGACGTTCTGGGGACTCAATGATCATCGCCACCTCGAAATCTCCCGAGCCCGCCGGCATCACTTCGAGGTGGGCGCGCTGGCCCGGATAGCTCGAAAGATTATGGGCGACCCATTGCCAGCTGCCCGTGTCCTGCCACGTGGTGACAACTTTCCCGTGGAGGGGACCGGCCACCATCAGGTGAGAATTGACGACAGCGTAGGCGCTGCCAGCGCCCCGCACGAGATACCATATTTTGCCGGATGCCAGGGTGCCCTCGCGCGTCCGCAGGGTTTGGCCGCTCCGCTGAATTCCCTTCAGGCCATGATCCTTTTCGCCTTTGCTCACGAGGTCTTTCCACGTCTCATCGCGCCGCGCGGTGTGGTGGCTGGCGATCGCGGCAATCGGGTTGCCCGCGGATGATCCTGGAAAAATAAAACCAACGGGTGTGGGGGCTGGGCCGAAGGCCGCGCCATCTTGGATAAATGGGTCCGCGCCGGGCCGGGTGTAATCCGCCCAAACGATATGTTCAGGCAAAGGCGCGGCGGTAACCGCGGTGGTTGCGAGGGCGCAGCGGGCTTCGGATAAGACGGAGATAGACGGCTGGGCGAGCGCAGGGTGGAGCGCGGTAGCCACGGCCTTGAGGAGCGCGGGGTTGATCTCCGCGCGGAGGCGAGCGAGCTCGACCGCGGCGCGGCTCTCCTGCTCGATCGTCTCGAAGCGGATCAAACGCTGGCTGCTGCTGATTAAAAAACCCGTGAGAGCGTAATAGTCTTTTTGAGAAATCGCGTCGAACTTGTGGTCGTGGCAGCGCGCGCAAGCGACGGTCAAACCGAGGAAACTTTTGGTCATGACGTCGACACGGTTGTCGATTCGGTCGAGTTCGTCTTGGCGCAGATCGACCGGGGAATGGACCTCCTCGTTAAAAAACCAGAAGCCGGTGCCGAGGACGGATTCGTTGGCCCCCGTGCTGGTGTGCAGGCGGGCGGGGAGCAGGTCGCCCGCGATGTGTTCTTTGACAAAGTCGTGGTAAGGCACGTCGTTATTGAAAGCGCGCACGACGTAATCGCGGTACTGCCAAGCGTTCGGAATGAGAAAGTCGCTCTCATGGCCACGACTTTCGGCGTAGCGGATCAAGTCGAGCCAGTGGCGAGCCCAGCGTTCGCCAAACTGGGGTGAGGCTAACAATCGATCGACGACGCTCTCGAGGGCGTTCGGGGTATCATCGGCGAGGAAACGGGCGAGATCGGCGGCTGAAGGCGGCAGGCCGGTTAAATCAAACGTGACTCGCCGCAAGAGGGTGCCGCGATCAGCGGGCAAGGCGGGCATGAGACCGGCCTCCTCAAGTTTGGCGAGCAGAAAGCCATCGCTGAGGGTGCGCGCCCAGCGGGTATTTTTGACGGTAGGCGTACGGTGAAGCGCGGGCGGTTGCCAGCACCAGTGGTCGGCTTTGCGCTGGGCGAGATCGAATTGCTGGGGGCTTTTAGAAACCGTCGTCGTAGATTCGGGCCAGGGTGCGCCGGCTTGGATCCAAGCGGCAAAATCGGCGCGCACGCCTGGCGGAAGCGCGCCGCCGGCTTTTTTCGGAGGCATCGCGGTGTCGGGGTCCTGATCGTTGATGACCGTGATGAGCAGGCTCTGCTCGGGTCTGCCTGCGACGATGGCCGGTCCGGTCTCGCCGCCTTTGAGTAGGCCGGCGCGCGAATCGAGCAGGAGGTTCCCCTTAAGGTCTTTGGCCCCGGCACTGTGGCATTTGAAGCATTTTTCAGCGAGGATCGGGCGGATTTTGTTTTCGAAAAATTCCGCAGAGTTCGCGAGTGCCGTCGAGACCGCGACCGCGCAAAGGGTGGCGGCGACGAGGATTCGTCGAGGAGAGCCGGCGGAAGGGCAACGCATGGACGGAAACGGGGCGGGTGGAGGTCGCGGGAGCCGGTGACGAGTGTGGCGGGCGCTTAGCGAAAGACTGCGCCGTCCAAGAGATTCCCATTGGTCGAGAGAATCTGAAACTCATGAACACCGTGGGGCTTGCCGTCTCGGCGGCTCCACACGATTTTTTTAGCGCGGTTAATCTCGAATAATTTGATGGCGTCACCCTTGGCCGCATAGCTGGTGACGACGATGTTGCCGTTCGGCAGCCATTGTGCGCCGCAAGGGTCGTTAAAGGTGGCGGGTAGATCGGCGTTCGAGCATTGCCACACGATTTTTCCCGCGGCGTCCACCTCAACGATGGTGTTGCCGTGGGTCAGGGTCACAATGGTGTGACCGTTGGGGATGCGGATGGCGGTAAAGGGCCAGCACTCTTTGGGATCATCGGGGGTTTTGAATTCCCAGACAATTTTGCCCGCGGGGGTGTATTCGCGTACGACCCGGTCGAGTAATAGCGGGACGAGGTAATTGCCATTCGCGAGTTTGCGCGCCATGCGGCTCTGCAAGTGCGGGTTGGTCGTTTGGCATCTCAGGGGGAACTCAACAACAATTTGCCCGGCGCGGTCGATTTCCAAGAGCCTTGGGTTGGCGCCGGCCTCGGTGAGTACGATATTACCGTTGGCCAACGCCTGCGCGGTGTTCACCTCGGCTTGAGTCCCACGGTATATAAAAACAATTTCCCGATCGCGGGTGACCTCGATCACGGCACCTCCGGTGTACTCTTTATTTTTGGAAAGAGTTAAGAGGAGGTTGCCGTTGGGGAGACTGTAGCCGTCGCGGGTGGCCGCGGGATATTTCCAGACCACTTCGCCTTTTTCCGAGATGATTTCTGTAGCGGCCCCGAAGGCGATATACGAATGGCTGATGGCGAGCGGCTCGGCGTGGGCGGGGCGGTCAAACCCGAGGGCCCCTGCGCTGAGCATAACGGTGAGAAAACGGTAAAGAATGGGATGAGGCATCATACGGGGGAGTTCTGAGGGTAGAGCGCCCCGAGCAAGGGCATAGGATGAAGGGAAACGAAGAGATTTATTGAAGCAAGACTGCTCGCTGATTTTGGTTCGCCGATTACTGCTCAGAGGCGCCGGGGCTTTTGACCCGAGGGGGCAGCCTCGCCGTGGCGACGCTGGCCGAACCCGATCTTCCAGATATTTGGAATCACCCCGCTCCGATTACGTGGAGGGTCATCGCAGCAGGATTCGCCACGGCGGGGCCCGATGATTGGCGCGGAGCCGAGGCCCCGTGTTGGTCGGTTCGGTCTGAAGCGGGGCAGGCGGGGTTTATTTCTGCTTGGTCTTTGGTAAAGCGGCTTCGGCCGAGCCTGGGCGAATTGAGGCGCGGCCGTTCGGCAGGTTGGCGGCGTAGTTTGGATTAGCCGTTGGAAACTTGGCGGCGACGCGGCGTTGCCAGGCGGCGAGCTCCTCGCCCAAGGCCGCGACGCGAGCGGGTTCGCGGGCAGCGAGATCATTGGCCTCAGCGAGATCGTTCGCGAGATTGAAGAGTTCGCGGCGATCGTCCTCGAACCAATGAATCAGTTTCCACGGCCCGCGGCGGATGGCCGCAGCGGGCGCCCCTCCCTGGTTGCCATAGTGGGGGTAATGCCAGAACAGCGCGCGTTCGGGAGTGGCCGCACCGCGCAGCACGGGAAGCAGGCTGATGCCATCGAGCGTTTGACCGGGCAGGGGTTTAATGCCGGCGACATCGAGGAGGGTTGGGAAAAAATCGGGACTGCTCACGGGTGCAGTAATCGTCGATCCGGGTGCGGCCACGCCGGGCCAGCGGATGATGAGAGGCTCGCGGATGCCGCCCTCGTAGATCCAGCCTTTGCCGCCGCGGAGGGGAAGATTAGAGGTCGGCCAGCCCTCGCTGGTGGAGAGGCCCCCGTTGTCGCTGGTGAAAATGACCAGGGTGTTTTCACGGAGGCCGAGGGTATCGAGCTGCGCGAGGACTTTGCCCACCGCGAGGTCCATCGCCTCGACCATCCCCGCGTAGACCGCGTGGGCCTGCACGAGCCGCACATCGCGTGCGCCCTCGCGACCCCACTTTTCGGCAAGACCGAGCCGCTGGCGTTTCTCCTCATATTTCTTTTCAAGATCAGCGCGGGCCATCAGCGGAGTGTGGACGGAGTAGAAAGGGAAATACGCAAAGAACGGTTTATCCTGATTGGCGGCGATGAATTTGGCGGCTTCGGTGGCGAGTCGGTCGGGCAGGTGCTCACTCGCGGGACCGTCCGTGAGACGCGGGTTGTCGTAGGGGGAAAAATACCGGTTACCGCCATAGGGCCCACCCTTGTCGATACCGCCGAAATTATGATCAAAGCCTTGGTTTTCGGGCCACCAGCCCTGAGGACCGAGGTGCCATTTCCCGGCGAAAAAGGTGGCATAGCCGGCCGCCTTCAGCGATTTCGCGAGGGTCGGGGCGGAGAGGGCCAAGCGGTCGGTATAGGCTGCTGGGAGGAGTTTCGTGTTGCGCTTCCAACCGGCTGGCTGCGGGGCGCCGATGTAGTCGGTGATGCCGGTGCGCTGCGGCCATTGACCAGAAATAATACTGGCACGCGTCGGGGAGCAGACGGGGCAGGCCGCATAGGCGTCCGTAAACCTGGCGCCCTCGCGGGCAAGCCGGTCGAGGTGGGGCGTTTCGTAAAACGTGCTGCCGTAAGCGCCGAGATCCTGCCGTCCGAGATCGTCGGCGAGGAAGAAAATAATATTTGGCGGACGCGGGCCGTGATTAGCCGCCGGCGCGGAGGGGCTGACGCCGAGAGTGCACGCAAGCAGACAGGCGAGGCGGAGAAGCGAGCGAGCATAGTTCATCACTTGGATTTTCGAGTTTGATCGAGGCGCGGGCGCGGAAGGGGACGGTGAGAGATCGAGTTTCGATGATGGCTGGGTCGGCTGGCAAGCTGCTGATTTGAACGCGACGGATTCGTGCGTTACGGGAAGCGGCGGGGCCGTCGGGTGGCGGGTGGCGGTGCGTTGCGGAGCCAACTCACGCGACAGGAACGGGCTTGATGATGCCGGGGTGGCGCGCGCTGACTTGCCTGGCGGATGCCACCGCGCCGCGTCCGGGCGCTGCGCGGTGTGCGGGCAAAATCGATGGTTAGCGGAGCGCATCAAGCAGCACGGGAGAGAATGAGTTCACCGAGGCCGGCCTCGATGCCGATGGCGGCGGCGAATCCCAACTCCGCGGTGGCTTTTTCTGGGGCGCCGCGGGAGTGGAGAATATCACCGCTCCGCGGGGCCGCGCGCCGCGGCGGGCTGACGTGAGGATAGTGTGACTGAAAAACCTGCACGACCTCCTGGAGGGACGTGGCTCGGCCGGTGCAGATGTTGGTGGCGCCGGAGGGGATGGCCGGACGCGTCGCGGCGAGGAGGTTGGCGCGAGCGACGTCGTGAACGGAAATGAAGTCGCGAGTTTGGCCGCCATCGCCGAAGAGGGTGGGGGGGAGGCCCTCGCGATAGCGACGAGCGAAAATGGAAATCACGCCCGAGTAAGGTGAGGCCGGATCTTGGCGTGCTCCGAAAACATTGAAATAGCGTTGGCAGCGCACCGTGAGGCCGAAGCTGCGGCCGTGGCCGAGGAGCAACGCCTCGCTAGCGAGTTTGGCGGCGCCGTAGGGGCTGATGGGATTTTTTTCGGCGGCCTCGTGGAGGGGGAAGGCTGGGTTGTCGCCGTAGATGGCGGCGGAGGAGGCAAAGACGAGCCGGGGGACGCCGTGGGTGCGGGCAGCTTCGGCGACGAGGTGAGTGGCGTGCAGATTGAGCAGGTAATTGAGAGCAGGATCGGCGATGCTTTCCTGGACGCTGACGAGGGCGGCGAGGTGAATAATCGCCGCGGGGCGGGTGGTGGCGACGAGGCGGTCGAGGGTGTCGCCGGCGGTGATATCCGCCTCGTGGAGCGTGAAGGCTGGCGAGGCGAGGGCGCGCTCGAGATTGGTGCGGCGACCGGTGCGAAAGTTATCGACGCCGCTGACCGCGAGGCCGGCCGCGAGGAGTTGGTCGACGGTGTGGCTGCCAATAAAGCCGGCCGCGCCGGTGACAAGAATCGGGGACATGGTGGATAAATTTCGGAAAAATGGCTGGCGAAAAGTGGAGGGCGGTTAAACGTAGAGGCGCGGTTACGAAACCATTTTTCAAGAAGACATTTATGACGACTCAAAAGCGGGTGTTGGCGGTGATCATGGGTGGGGGCCGAGGCACTCGGTTGCATCCGTTGACACTCGAGCGTTGCAAGCCGGCGGTGCCGCTTGCGGGCAAGTATCGGCTGGTGGATATTCCGATCAGCAATTGCCTGAACAGCGACATCAACCGCATGTTTTTGCTCACGCAATTTCAGACGGCATCGTTGCACCGGCACGTTCAGAGCACGTACCATTTTGATCCGTTTGGTGGCGGGTTTGTGGATATTTTGGCAGCGGAGCAGACGGAGAAGGGGTCGGATTGGTACCAAGGCACCGCGGATGCGGTGCGGCGCAACCTGCTGCATTTTCGGGCGTTTCCCCACGACCTCGTGCTGATTCTTTCGGGAGACCAGCTCTACCGGATGGATTTCCGGAAGATTATCGCTGAGCACATCGCCAATCAGGCGGACGTCTCGATCGCGGCGATTCCCTTTCCGGTTTCGAAGGTGGCAGGGTTAGGGTTGATGCAGGTGAACGACGATCACTCGATCGCGCGCTTTGTGGAAAAGCCGAAAGACCCCGCAGTGATCGCCGGCCTCACGTTGAGTCCGAAATTGGAGTCCGAGCTGACCGCGACCGCCCGCGGGGAGAAACACTGTTTGGCCTCGATGGGTATCTACGTGTTTAATCGAGCGGCCTTGGCGGCGGCGCTCGATAATAATATGGCGGATTTCGGGAAGGAGATCATCCCGGGGCTACTCGGAAAAAAACGGCTCTTCGCGCATATTTTTGAAGGCTATTGGGAGGATATTGGGACGGTGCGCGCCTTTTTTGATTCGAATCTAGCGCTAGCGCAGATCAATCCGCCGTTTAATTTCTTCGATCCGCGCGCGCCAATTTACACTCAGGATCGGTACCTGCCGCCCTCGAAGCTCAATCATTGCACGATTGATCATGCGGTCATTGGCGATGGTTCGATCATTATGGGATCAACCATCAAGCGTTGTGTGTTTGGCATTCGCTCCTACGTGGGCGAAGGATCGGTCTTGGAAGATGTCGTCGTGATGGGCTCGGATTATTACGAAACGGATGAGCAACTCGCCGGCGATATGGCGAGGGGGCGTCCGCACCTTGGCGTGGGCGTGGGCTGCCGGATCAAGGGCGCGATTATTGATAAAAATGCCCGGATTGGCGATGGCTGCGTACTTGTGGTGGATGGCAAGGCCGATGGTACTTACGCGAACGGCGCGGTCATCATTCGTGACGGTGTCCTCGTCGTGCCCAAGGGTGCGGTGTTGCCGCCAGGGACCGTCGTCTAGGCGCCCGCACAAATCGGTCGGGCTGGCGGCCGTGGCGCTCTTTTCGGAGCGTCGGTGGGCGCTCCGGGGCGGCTTGCAGATACCCCCGTCGGCCCCTCCGTCCGGAAAGTGCGCGCGCTCCTTTTGCGGTGGGCCAATCCTGAGAAACAGATTTTTTTCGGGTCGGATGCAGAGGGGCGCAAGCTGGATGGCGCGAGTCGCCGGACGGTGCTTTCGTCGTTGATTCCTGCCCGCGTCTCGTTTGGCCAGACCCTCGTTCGCTGCCCCCACTCTCGGCGGGAAGTTATCGCTCGGCGGCGGGGCCTACCGAAAGGATTCGATCTAGCTCCTCCGCCATTTGCTGGCGCGCTCCGGCGTTCGTCGGCGAGGCGATCAGGTTGGCGAGTTCGTAAGGATCTTCCTGGAGGTCGTCGAGCTCGTTCATGTCTTTGAGTTCCCGATAGCGGATATATTTGTAACGCTCAAATACGGTGGCTGGAAAGCCGTTGTTCTACCGGACGCGTAGCCTCTACGACGACCGCGAGCGGCGCGGTCACTTCGTCGCTAAAGCGGTGGCCGCGTTGGGCACGATCTTCGCGGGGGTGGCGTTGCGGAGCGTGATGGCGTCGGCGCGGACTTCACCGCGCTGGTAGTGCGCGTAGCCGCGATGCGTGGCGAGTTCGATGACCATGCCGGGCGGGATGAAGGCAGGGTCCGAAGTGTGGAGCCGCACGTCGTGATTCTGGCCGTTGATGGTCGCAACGAGGTTGTTCGCGAGACCGCCGCGACTGTCGAGGAGCTCGAGGTCCACTTTCGCGTCGTGCGATTTCGGGTACGGGCAGCTCAGCGCCTCGGCGTATTTCGCGTCGGCGCGGCAGCGCTCGAGTACGTCGCCGCCGCCGATGTTGAACGCGGCGGCCACGCAGTCGCGAACTTCGCAATTGATCACGCGGTCGGCGGCGGAGCCGAGGCCCGTGCAAATGCCGCGGCGCATTTGGCGCACCGTGCAATCGCGAATCGTGGTCGCGCCGGTGGGGTGGCTGCCGCTGCCCGAAGGGTAAAGACGGATGCCGTCCTCGCTGAGCGCGAGCATTTCATCGGGCAGGATTTCTCCGTCCGCACCGAGGGCGACGCCTTCGCTGTAGCCGCGGTCCTTGGCTTTGAAGCCGCGCGCAAACGCGTAGCCGGATTTTTCGGCGAGGATTTCGTTCGTGGGGCGGAGGCGCCCGTCCACGTGGCAATCCGCGATCACGGTATCGACCGCGCCTTGCACAAAAATACCGTGCCCCATCGCGCGCATGTGGACGCGGCAGTTGATCAGCTTCGTGCCGACGGCGGGCCAGCCGATACGGATGCCGTTCATCTTGCGCACGTCACCGCCGGCGATGCCGTAGAGGCTGCCGTAGCCCCACGGGCTTGAGCCGGAGGTCGTGAGGTCGATGTCGCGCAGGACGACGCCGGAGCCGCCGATATTGATGATCTTGTTGCGGCTCTGGATGCCGGGGAGCTCGCCGTAGTTTTCAGTCGTGAGGCCCTCGAAGATGATGCGGTCGCCGACGAGATCGATGGCGCAATAAAAATTTTCCGCCCCGTCGCGCGGGTAGCGTTGCTGAAACAGTTTCGTGTCGATGAGCAGTTTGACGCCGTGCAGGTCGTAGTGGCTGTCGTGGCCGGTGAACCGGAGGAAGCGTTGCGCTGTCGCCGCATCGAGGCGGTAGGTGCCGGGTTTCAGGCGCACGCTGACATTGTCTTTCGCGGCGTAGCGGCGGAGGGCGTCGAGTGAGTCGATGACGACAACGTTCTCGGCGGCAGGCTCAGCGGCACGCGCGACGAGGCCGCTTGTGAGGGCGAATAGGCAGCGCAGGAAAAATTTCATCGGTAGTTTTTCGGGCATTACAGTTTCAGCGTCGTCGTGAGGCTGAAGCTGATGGGGGTTTTGTCGGCGAAGGAGGCAGGGCGGGTCTGGCGCGCGGGCGAGGCGTAGTCGCCGCCGCGCGGGCGCAGGGCGGCGCCGCGGGTGGTCCAACCGGCGGGGGTGGGCGGCTCGGTGTCGGCGAGGGTGCCGCCATTGGCCCAGACGTTGCGCGGATGGCCGTTGAGCAGCGGGGCGCTCAGATTGGCGAGACCGCCGTTGGCGCGGTCGGTGGGCGCATCATTATAAAGAAGTGAAAACGGAGTCGCGAGGCCCGGCGTCCAGACGGTCTCGGTGGTGCCGATGAAGTCTTTGTTGGTAACGTATTCGGAGGCCGCGGTGCCGGCCCAAGAGTTGAGATTGTCCCAGGTGAGGGTGCCGTTGGCGATGGCACCGCGGGGGTAGGGTCGACCGGTGACGGGGTCCTTGGCGCCGGCGATGGCATTGCGGAGGAGGTAGGCGAGGCCGATGTTGTGGCGCGGGTCGGTCGCGGTGCTGGTGAACGCGAGGTTTTCCTGATGCGAGTTCAGGACGCGGGTATTTTCAGTTTGGCCGGCAATCACGCGAACGATCGTGCGGAGCGGGGCGACGCGGAAAGCGACCTGGCTGCAGAAACCCATGATTTCGTAACCGATGAAGACGGGGCGGTCGAGTGGGTGGTCGTTGAGGAGGGCCACGCGCACGGCGACGTTTTCGTTGGCCCACTGGCAGTCGAAGAGGAGTGGTTTCGAGCCGTATTGATCGATGTGAAAATCGGTGCGGCCGGAGTTGCGGTTGAAGGTGGCACGCTTGGACACAATGGCGACGGTGCCGCTGGAGGCGATGGTGGCGCTGGTGCCGCTGGTGGCGCTGGTGCCGACGGTGCCGTCGAGGTGGCCTTGCGGGCCGCGCACGACATCGGCGCTTTCGATGTCGAAGAGGTGGTTCATGCCGATGCCGGTGCCGAACGTGCCGGCGAAACCGTCGCGGCGAGGCGCGCGGAGGGCGACGCCGCGGACGCCCATCGTCTGGTTACGCACGCGGTCGCCCCGTTGCTGGCTGAGGGCGTCCGATTCGGGGTTCGACATGACGGTGCCCCCGACGGCGCCGTCGTTCAGCATTAGCTCCTCGAGATTCGTGACGCCGACATCGCGAATAAAATCTTCGGTAAAGATATCGGCCGGGTTCGGGACGTTTTTGAGGGCGGCGTCGAATTGCGCGTGCGAGTTGGCAGGGAGGGCGCGGTAGTTGTTATCGGCATCGGCCTTCACTTGAAAGGGGGTAAGGGTGATGTGCGTGTCGGATTTTTTTTCGTGGCGGCACTCGCAGGCGCGGGCGAGGCGACTTGCGCAGAAGCGGTCATGGCCGCAAGCGTGAGGAAGATGGCGAGTCGCTGGCGTGTGGGGTAAGGTTTTATGGATTTCGGGATGGGAAAACGGAGGCTCCCTCTCCGCAATGCGAATTCACCCGGCCAACGACGCGGAGCTGCGTTGAGGGTGGGATTGACCGCGGGGATCGGCGCGCGGGGATCGGCGCGCGGGTGTCCAGCGCGCGGGTGTCCAGTGCGCGGATGCTCGGCGCGCGGGTGCCCGGTGCGCGGGTGTCCGGCGCGTGGGTGTCCGGTGCGCGGGTGTCCGGTGCGCGGGTGTCCGGTGCGCGGGTGTCCGGCGCGCAGGTGCCCGGTGCGCGGGTCGGGGTAGCGGCGCAGGCGAGAAGCGGGGCAATCGTCAGGCCAGCACGTCGCGGATGACGTGGCCCTCGACGTTGGTGAGGCGGCGCTGGACGCCGTTGTGCTCGAAGGTGAGCCGTTCGTGATCGACACCGAGCAGGTGCAGGATGGTGGCGTTGAAATCGTAGAGCGGGTGAATGTCTTTCACGGCCTTTTGGCCGAGGTCGTCGGTCGCGCCGTGGCTCACGCCCGGCTTTATCCCGGCACCGGTCATCCAGCAGGTGAAGCCGTCCGGGTTGTGATCGCGACCCTTGGCTCCCTTTTGAAAAAAAGGCATGCGACCGAATTCTGTGCACCAGACGACCAGCGTGTCTTGCAGCAGGCCGCGCTGCTTCAGGTCGCGGATGAGCGCGGCGGCAGGCTGATCGAGGACCTGCGCGTGGATGTCGTATTGTTCCTTGAGCTTGTTATGTCCGTCCCAGTTCAACGCGCCGCCGCTGGCATACGCGCCGTTGAACAGCTGCACGAAACGCACGCCCTTCTCGATGAGCCGGCGGGCGAGGATGCAATTTTTAGCAAACGCGGCCTTGTTTGGGTTCTGCACGTCGTCGGCGCCATACATCTTCAGGATGTGCGCGGGCTCAGTGCTGAGGTCGCTGATGGCAGGAACACTGAGCTGCATGCGTGCCGCCAGTTCGTAGCTGGCGATGCGCGCGGCGAGTTTGCCGTCGCCGGGGTTGGCGGCTAAATGGCGCTCGTTCATCTTCCCGAGAAGCGCGCGCGCCGCGCGATCCGCATCAGCCGAAATCCCCTGGGCCGCGAGATGGCGCACCGGGTCCTTTGAACTCATCGTCGTGCCCTGAAACGTCGCCGGGAGAAAGCCGGGGCCCCAGTTGTTCGAGCCGTTTTGGGGCACGCCGCGTGGATCGGGGAGCGAGACATACGCGGGAAGATCCCGGCTCTCGCTGCCGAGCGCATAGGTCACCCACGAGCCGAGCGACGGGAAACCGTCGAGCACGAAGCCGGTCGAGAGAAAATTCTCCGCCGGGCCGTGGGTGTTCGACTTGCTCGTGAGCGAATGCACGAACGCGAGGTCGTCCGTCAACTCCGCGAGGTGCGGGATCAGGTCGCTGACCATTTTTCCCGAACGGCCGCGTGGGCGAAACGCATACTGTGGTCGCGCGAGATCCCCCGCGGGACCTTGAAACGTCACGGCGGGTCCGCCCGGCAGCGGCTTGCCATCCCACTTGATCAGCTCCGGCTTGTAGTCCCACGTCTCGAGCTGGCTGACCGCGCCGGCGCAGAAGATGACGACGACGTTCTTTGCCTTTGCGGGGAAGTGCGGCGGCCGCGGGGCGTAGGGCCGCGCCGGATCGATCGCAGGCGCCGCGAGCAGGCCGTCGCGCCCCAGCATGCTGGCGAGGGCGATCGAGCCGAGCGCCGTCGCGGAGTTGGAGAGGAACTGGCGGCGGTCGAGCAGCGGGTGCGGGGGGAAGCGATTCATGGCAGGAGGAATTCGTTGCTGTTGAAAATCGCGCGGCAGAGCGGCGCGAGTCCGTGCGACTGGACGGCGGGCAGCGCATCGGCGATTTCGGTCGCATCCGGTTCGCGGCCGAGCGCCAGCTGATAGGCGCGGCGGATTTGCCGCGGGGCATCGGCGCCGGCTTCGCGCTGCACCCGGGCGGCAAACGCCTCGGCCTGCGCGAGCGTGAAGCGGCTGTTGAAGAGATTCAGTGCCTGAATCGGCGTCGTCGATTCGCGCCGGCGTGCGGTGCTCTGCCCAGCGTCGGGACAGTCGAATGCGCCGAACACCGCCTCGCGCTCGCGTCGAACCTTGTGCGCGTAGATCATGCGCCGCAGCCCGTCGCCCGAGAACGATTCGACTGGCTTGAAGCCGGTGAGGCCGCCGCGTTTGTCGAAGAGATCGAAGCCGCGGCCATACATTTTCTCGTTCAACGTCCCGCTCACCGCCAACATCGCATCGCGGATCGTCTCCGCGTCCAGCCGCCGAGAGGGAAACCGCCACAGCAACCGCGCCTCCGCGTCCCGCTCCGCCGAGGCGGCGTTGTGCCGCGCGTCCTGCCGATAGGCCGCCGAGAGCACGATGAGCCGGTGCAGGTGCTTCGTGCTCCAACCCGAGCGGATGAACTCGGCTGCCAGCCAATCGAGGAGCTCGGGGTGGGTCGGCTTCACTCCGCTCCGCCCGAAGTCGCTCGCCGTCTCCACGAGGCCGACGCCGAAATGTCCCTGCCAGATCCGGTTCACCATCACGCGCGCCGTGAGCGGATTCTTTGCGTCGGCGATCCAGTCCGCCAGCGCCCGGCGCCGTTGCGGATCGTCGCTCTCGTTTGGCAGCGTCAGCTCGCCGAGCACGCTCAGCACGGCGGGCGGCACTTCCTCCTTCGGCTGCTCCGGATCACCCCGGGCCAGCAGCCGAATCTTTTCCGGCGTGCGAAATGTCCCCGCAAACGCCTTGGTCCCTTCTTCCGCCGCCGCCAGTTTCTGCTCGGTCGATTTCTTCGCGGCGAGCAGTTGCGCCGCGGCCTTCGCCTCCGTTGGTGGGAGGCCTTTGGTCGAGAACGCCGTCGGCTTGGTGTCACCCGCCTTGGCCGCCGCGCGGTCAGAGGAGTCCGCGACCGTGCGCCATTCGCCGGAGGCGTCGGCGATTTCGATGACATAACTCGTCGCCAGCCGGTCCTTGAACTGGCCTTCGCGATCGCGCCCCCACGCCACGCGCTCGATCTCGTACTCCTGAGGAAATTCCAGTGCGACCCAGCCCGCGCCCTTCTCATTCGACATCCAGCTATGGGAGTTACCGTAGTGCCCGTCGTTGATGAGCCGCAATTCGTGCCGGTCAGCGACGATGATGTCGCCCGAAGACGACGGCACCGTTCCCGCCTGAGCGAGCGCGATGTTTGCGCCCGCCGTGTCGAAGACTTCCAGCTCATCGAGGCACGGCTCCAGACCGTTGGTCGCGCGGATGGTGAAGCGCAGGCGCTTCGCCTTCACCGGCGCGAAGCGGTCTGTGTTCATCCGCGCGTCCACCGCCGGCCGCGTCGCGCCCGTCCGGGCGAGCGGGACGAAGCGGGCGAGCTGCCGGTCAAGGTCCGCGATCTCGGCGCGCACGCGTTTCGCCTCCGCGCGCTTCGCGTCCGCCTCCGGCGTGTGGACATCGCGGTCCCCATAGGCCACGCCCGCGACGAAGGCCTGCATCGAGTAGTAGTCCTTCGCGCTGATCGGATCGAACTTGTGATCGTGGCACCGCGCGCAGCCGACGCTCAGCCCGAGAAAGGTCTGACTGATGTTCACCACGATCTCGTCGATTGCATCCTGCCGGGCGAGGCGCTTCGAGGGTTCGTCCTTCCCAATCTGGCCCGGCAGCAGCACGGAGGCGGTGACGAGAAAGCCGGTCGCCGCGTCCTGCCCGAGCGCATCGCCGGCGATCTGTTCCTTGATGAAGAGATCGTAGGGCGTGTCCGCGTTAATCGCGCGGATGACGTAGTCGCGGTAGGGCCACGCGTTGGGCCGCTCGGTGTTTACTTCGAAGCCGTGCGTATCCGCGTAGCGCACCACGTCGAGCCAGTGCTGCGCCCATCGTTCGCCGTAGCGCGGCGAGGCGAGCAGACGATCGACGACCTGCTCGTCCGTCTCGTGCTTGCCTTCAATCTCCGCCGGCGTCGGCGGCAGCCCGGTGAGATCGAGGGTCACGCGGCGGAGCCACGTCGCGCGAGCGGCGGGAGGCGACCGCGTGAGTCCGTGTTCGCGGAGCTTGGCCGCGATGAAAGTATCGATCGAGTGTCGGCCCGGCGGCACCGCGAGCGGCTTGAACGACCAATGCTCGCGGGGGTCGGCGAATTTTACGCGGTCGACACCGTCCGGCCACGCCGCGCCTTCGTCGATCCAGCGCGTGAGCGTCGCAATTTCCGCCGGTGGCAGGCCGTCGCCCTTGGGCGGCATCCGTTGCTCCGGATCCGCGCTCGTCACGAAGCGGATGAGCGGGCTTTCCCTCGCGTTGCCCGCGACGATGGCCGGCCCTTCGCCGTCGCCGCCCTTGAACGCCGCCGCCTTGACGTCGAGGCGCAGCCCGGACTTCTGCTTCTTTTCGCCGTGGCACTCGATGCAGTGTCGATCGAGGATTGGGCGCACGTCGTGGACGAAATCCACCGGTGCGGCGGCGGCGGGGAGCGCGATGAGCAGAGTAAGCAGGCGCATGAGGTTTTTCAGCGGTAGGGATTGCCGGCTTCGAAGAGCGCGCGGATTTCGGCGTCGGTCATGGCGCGGCCGAGGATCAGCATCTCATCGACGCGTCCACTGAGTTTGCGATCAGTGCGATTCCAGTTGCCGATCTGCGCGGGACCGAGGCGGGCGGGATGTGCGGTGGCTTCGCGGCTCTCGCTGTCGAAACGGCCGTTGAGGAAAAATCGCGTCGTCCGCGCCTCGGAATCGTAGATCACGGCAAGATGCACCCAGCGTCCGACCTCTGGGAGCACGGGCGTGCGTGAATCGGGAAAGCTGTCCGGTTCCGGCGAGCCGGCGGCGAGGGTGTTGCCCTTGAGGGCGAGGCGCATGGTCGAAAAGCGATTCACCATCCAGTGCACTTGGCCGGGATTGCTCGCCGCCCAGCCATCGGTGTGCAGTAACGACTGGTAAGGGGCATCGAGCCGGTCGAGTCGGACCCAAGCGGCCAGCGTGAGGCGGGGCCACGAGTGTTCGCCGCCAAGATCGAGTTTCAAATGATCGCCCACCTCCACAAACTCCGGGGCGTGGGATCCCGGCCAACGACCCTGGACCGTTCGAAACGCACCGGTTCCACCGCCGGTTTCGAAATCGAGGAGCGCGATGAGGGCCGCATCATTGCGCAGTTGCGCGAGCGCGGCGGCCGAGCGTGCGCGCTGGCCGGCGGCAAGGCCGGCGGTGAGGTCGGTCACCTCGTCCGATTGAATGAAGGCGGCGGAACGCGTTTGGCGTGCAGCGTGGCCGGCCGTGGTCATCGCCACCGCATCGCCCGTGCGCAGGCTGCGCCGGTCATGCGAGGCAAGGGCGATGACTTCGCCCGCGAACACATGCACCTCCGCGTCGCCCGCGGCCGGCACATCGACGCCGAAACGCGTGCCCAGATCCACAGCCACGCCCGAGGGGGTGACGACGGTGAACCCCTTGGCTGCGGGCGGCACCTCGGCGGACAGGCGGCCGCGCATGAGACGCAAACGCTGCGCGGACTCGAATTGAAACACGGCCGGCGCCTCGATCACCACGCGGGCGCCGTGCGCGGTGACGAGCGCCAGCGTGCCGCCCTGCAGTTCGCGCCGTTCGCCGCGCAGGTGCGACCCCGGCGCGAGATCTTGAATTCCGGCGACATTCTCCACTCGGGCGAAGTCCCTTGAACTGAAAATCCAGATCGCGAACGCGATGCAGGCTGCCGCGGCGCCGATGAACGCCGTCGCCCATCCCGTCCGCCCACGCGCTGTCGCGCGCAGCCGAAGCGTGGCCGTTGGCTCCGCGCGCCAGCCCATCGCCTGCGTCGCGAGAGCGGAGTCCACGTTGAGCACTTCGGCGAAGCGCCGCCGGGTATCCGCATCGGCCGCGAGCATCGCATTCAGCCGCGACATGCCCTCCGCATCGACGCTACCGTCGAGGTAGCGCTGGCCAAGAAGTTCGAGGTCCGCGTTCACGGCGAAGCCTCCCGTGCGAGGGTGGCGTGGATGCAGTCCAGCAGGGTCTTTCGCATGCGATGCAGCCATTGGTAAAAACCCGGGACGCTGCGTCCGCTGGCCGCCGCCACCTCCTGGATACGAGCCTCGGGCTGATAGGCACGCATGAGGAGTGAGCGTTGCGGCTCCGGCACCCGCACCAGGCAACGTTCCAGCGCCTCGCGTTGGCGGGAGAGAGCCGGCTCCAAGACCTCCGCCTCTTGGGCGATCTTCAGGGCCACACCCTCGTCGAGGACGAGCCGGTCGCGGCCTTTGTCTCGCAGCCAGCCCAGGACTTCAAACCGCGCCACGCCAAAGGCCCAGGCGCGAAAATCCGCGCCCTCGTGAAACGAGCCGAATTTTTTCCACAGCACGATGGATACTTCCTGCATGACGTCATCCGCATCCGCCCGCGTCGGCACCAAGCGCCGCACAAACGCCCTCACCGACTCCTCGTGTGTCGTGAAAAGACGCAGGAAGCGGCAATGCAATTTGGTCTCGGCGGGCGACATAATAGGGGGCAACCCGAAGTATCTCCGTCTCCCGCATGCTTTTTAACGCTAATTTTTTGATGGCAGGGTCCAGCCGCCCCGGATGGCTGATGGGTAAATTTCGATGAAGGGAGCCAGAGAGCGTCGCCGGTGCTGAAATCGGCCTTCACTTCGAAGGTATTGAAAGCAGCGCGGCGGTTTTAATTGTGGACGAGTAAGAGCCGCGGGAGCGGGGCGAGGAGCAAAGCGGGGCGGGGAGCAAAACGGAGCGAAGGAGGGAGTGCCTGGCGGTGGAGTGTGACGAGACGCGGCGGGCGAAGTGGGTTGGGAAAATTGGCGGCGTTGGGGAACAGGCGACGAGGGCACAGCATGCGCGAGCAGGAGAGCGGAGCGAATTAGGGAGTGCATGGGGGTGTGATCATTGATGACTCGGGGTTGAGCGATGGGCCGGTGTTGCGGCTGAGAGTTTTGGGGCGGGTAAGACGTGATGTGAGCCCGCGAATACGTCAAGGCAGCGAGCAGCGGGCGTATTTCCAGGAGATGACGCCAACGAGCGTTGCGCGCGGAGGCTGTGGGCTTGACGCTGGCTTTCCCTGCTCGTCTTTCGCCGCTGGGTTTGCCCACCACCATTACATGTTCGAACACGCCTGCAAAAACATCGACGACGTCCTCTGCAAGGACGCCGGCTGCACCAGTGAACTCGGCTAAACCAGTGAACTCGGCTACACCGAGCAGACTTTGTGGCGGCTCTTCCTGAAATACCTCGACGCCCTCGAACACGACAAGGCCACCGAAGCCGTCCTCGACGGCAAGAAATACACCCACATCCTCGACCAGCCTTACCGCTGGGAAGCGTGGGCCGCCCCTTCGACCGGCTCAGGGCAAGCGCGCCGGATCGACCACAACACCGCGCAGACCGGCGACGACCTCATCGCCTTCGTCAACCAGAAGCTCTTTCCGTATCTCCAAGGGTTCAAGGCCAAGGCCAAGGCCCGGCCCTAACACCATTGATACAAGATCGGTGAAATCTTCGGCGAGATAAAGAACCGCATCCAGAGCGGCTACAACCTGCGCGAGATCATCGACCACATCGACGAACTCCGCTTTGCGTCCCAGACCGAGAAGCACGAACTCTGCCGTCAGCGCTCTCGCACCTCTACGAAGCCAGGATCAAAAACATGGGCAACGCCGGGCGCAAAGGCGGCGAGTATTACACCCCGCGCCCGCCATTCGCGCCATCATCGCCGTCACCGCGCCCCGGCTCGACGAAACCATCTGCGACCCCGCGGTCGGCTCGGCTGGCTTCCTCTGCGAATCATTCGATTACCTGCGCCCCCAGAACCCCCGGCGCGCCACCGCCCAGGACAGGAATGGCACTTAAACCAGACCGAGGACCCTCTTGCCGAGGCGTTTTCGGCGGGGCGCGCCGGGCACGGTCGTGAAGAGCACCGTCCGGCTCAGCCGCTGCATCGCCTTCAAAGTGGCCTGCACGGTGCGCCAGTTGGTGATGGCTGCGGCGAGCGACGCGTATTGCTCACGCGAGAGCGCGACGCTCACCGTCTTGCCCCGCACCTTGCGCGTCCACTGGTAGCACGGGCCGCCTGCGCCGGGCCCGCGGTCTTGCGCGCTGCCCTCGCTGATCCAGCCGGGGCCGGCCAGGCAGGCCGTCAGCTGCGCGTGGTGGGCGCGCCACTCGGCCAGCTCCGCCGCCGTCGGCTGCATCCCGGTGTCCGGCGTTAGGGTCGGTGGCGCAACTTGTTTTGTCCTCATTTCCATTAAGATAGCATGGCTGTCAATAGAGCGGTATATAAACCGCTCTAGGTCGCACGCCTCTTGTTTCCCGGCCTGGCGCGCGGGGTTTGCGCCCCAGCCCGGCCGCACGCTCCCCGCCGTCTACGCCGCCGATCTCGTCCCGCTACGCCCTGGCCGCCACGAACCGCGCGCGGTCAAACGCCGCCCCAAGTCCTGTCCCCACCTCAACCGCCCCCGCCGCGACGACCGCGTCGTGCGCCACGGCACGCGCTTTCGCCGCTCAGCCAAAAAACTTAAGTGCCATTCGGTCGGAGACCCTGCCCTACGAGGAGGAGGTCAGGCCGTTGCGCAATCACCCCAGCCCAGCAACCTCCCGTTTCCTCGCGCTAATTCAACTTAACCCGCAACACGGCCGTTTCTCCACCTCGGCCAACCAGCAGGACAAACTCAGAACGGCTCGCATCTTTCTCAATCGCCGCCAGTTGCTCGACCGCGCTCGAAAATTGCTTTGTCTCCATGCCGTCGATTTCGCGGATCCAGTCGTCCAACCTCAGTCCGGCCACGGCCACTGGGCTACTCGGTTTCACGTAGTGGACGACCACGCCGCTGGGCTCGGCGGATTTCACTCGGCGCTCGATCGCGTCGCCATAGACGAATTCACGCCCCGTTAGGCCCAGCCGATCAAAGTGGCGACGATCCGCCTCCCGAATCAGCTTGGGCTCCTCGCCCAAGATAGTCTGACATTCAATTTGCTCCGTGCCGCGCAGGACTGTGATCAGGAGGGCTACACCGGGCGAGCGCCGCTCAATCTCCCGCTCAATAAATGCCACCACGACCCGCTCGGGCTTCAAGCGCGGCAACGGTTGGCGATCAATCGCGAGAATAATATCGCGTGGCTTAAGCCCCGCTTTCTCCGCGGGGCTCCCCTCCAGCACCTCGCTAATCACCGCCCCCGAGGTCGACTGCAGTTTAAGAAATTTGGCGACCTCGCGATCCATCGGTTCGAGCCCATAAGCCCCCAGCCAAGCCAAGGGCCGGCCCGAGATATTTTTAGGAATACGACCGAGAAAGGGTAACATATCCTCGGCGAGCAAAAATGCGCTGCTCTCTTCCACGTTCATCAAAATAACGGGGGCGGCCCGCCCGCTCCGGTTGAATTGCAAGTAGCTTTGGCCGAAGGCCGCGACCGCTAAGCCGGCCAAATTGCCGTCGCGATCGAAAACCGGCAAACCCGGGGCCGCCACCTCCTGTTGGGCAATCCCCGTACGCCGCGGCAAAGCCTGGACCAAGGCAACAGAACTCTGTAAAAAATAGGGCATGAAATCTTCCTCTTTCGGTCGCAGACCGATTCCCCAAACGGGGTCAGCCAAAGCCAAACTCCGCGCCGCCCCCTCGCGCACAAACGCGGTGACGGGCTTCAATTGGGCCCAGAGTTTTTCATCGGCCCGGACAAAGTGCCACCCCGTGAAAGCATCCTGACCGAGATAGGCCGCCGCCGTACTCTCGGCGGAGCCGGGCAAGAATACCTTAAAGTCCTTGAGCTGCCACGTCGCCGCCCGCGGATCAATCGCTCCCGAGGGCAAAATAATCGTGCCCTTTTCGTCCACGACCGTACCCATCGCAATAGTCGGCTGCCGGGCAATTTCTGTTTCTGTCACATACTCGACCGCCACGGTAGACTTGACGCGCTCGGCCCACAACGTGGGTAAATCGACCGCCCCACGCAGGAGAATCGGCAGAAAAAGGGAGAGCGCTAGAGCGGGTCGTCGCCAAGATGTCATGGTTTTAAGATGGTCAGAGAAACCCGCCGGTTGCGCTGGGTCTCCAAGAGAGTCGGCATCGCTTTGGCCTCATAGGCAGTATGCGCCGCGCGCAACACATCAAGCGAGCTGATCGCTTCTTGATTAATTTTTAGGATGACATCGCCCCGCGCGATCCCAGCCACATCGCCCGGAAACCCCGGCTGCACCCCGATCACCACCACCCCCGTGGTGTCATCAAATTGATTCTCGCGCGCGTAGGCCCGGGACACCTTCCGAACACTCAGGCCCCATTTCTCCAGCGCCCACTCCTCCCCAACGCGGCTCTCCAGCATCTCCGTGACAACCTTAAAGTTGCGGATCTCCGCGCCCCGCTTCACGGATAGGTTGAGCTCCGTCCCGACCGGATGGCTCGCGATGAGATTTTGGATGGGCGGAAGCTGTTCCGGAAAACGTCCGTCGACTTTTAAACCGCCGATCGATAAAATAATATCTCCGCCGCGCAGTCCTCCCTTCGCCGCGGGCGACCCCGGATCCACGCTGTTGACGAGCACGCCCGTGTTGATCGCCAATGCATAAAAATTTTCTAAGTCCTGTAACGCGCCTGGCACCAAGCCGACGTAGCTGCGGACGATCACCCCATCGCGGACGAGCCGCTCCATCACCGTTTTCGCCGTCGCTGCCGGGATCGCGAAGCCGAGGTTATTGGCGCCCATGTAACCTCGGGAAGAAATCCCGACCACGCGACCATCCTCCGTGACCAATGGGCCACCCGAATTGCCCGGATTAATCGCCGCATCCGTTTGCAACCACGTGTTGAAGGCGCCCGTCTCAAAACCGCCAATTCCCCGGGTGTCCTCAAAATAACGATTATTATTTGAAACAATACCGCGCGTGACCGTCCGCGTCAGCCCGTGCGGCGTACCCACGGCATATACCACTTCCCCGGGAAAAAGGGTCTGGCTATCCCCAAAGCGCGCCGGGCTGAGTTTAAACCCGCGGCGCTTAACCTCCGCCATGTCGATACGGAGCACCGCGAGATCGGTCCAATGATCCCAGCCGACCAAACGAGCCGTGACGCGTTCGAGATTGGCGAGCGTGATATTCAGCTCGATCGCGCGAGGGCTGGCCACGTGGGCGTTGGTCAACACCACGCCATCGGCCGACAGGATTACACCCGAGCCAATGCTCGCGGAGTAGCGCCGGGTGCCCGCCTCAAAAGCGACCTCCCTTACGTCGATCCGCACCACGGCATCGAGTAATTGCCGGAACCCTCGGCTCATCGCCGCCACCGCTGGCGAAACGAGCGGCCCACCGCAGAAAATAAAAAATGCGCCGAGCGCGAAGATTGACCGAGCGGAGAAAGGTTTCACAGTGGTGAATTCATACCATGGCTACCAAGTGCATAGACTACAACTTCCATGAAATCGAGCCCCAGTGGCAATCCTTCTGGGAGCAACAAGGCTCGTTCCGCGCCGATAATGTTTCGTCGAAGCCGAAGTACTACGTCCTTGATATGTTCCCTTATCCTTCGGGCGCGGGACTGCACATTGGCCATCCCGAGGGCTACACGGCAACCGATATTCTCGCCCGGTATAAGCGCGCGAAAGGCTTCAACGTACTCCACCCCATCGGGTGGGACGCCTTTGGCCTACCGGCGGAGCAGCACGCTGTCAAAACCGGTACCCACCCCGCCTCAAATACCCAAAACAATATCACGAATTTTCGGCGACAAATCAAAGCGCTCGGCTTCTCCTACGACTGGGATCGCGAAATCGACACCACGGATCCCAAATATTTTCGTTGGACGCAGTGGATTTTCCTCCAGCTTTTTCAACGCGGTCTCGCTTACGTTGACGAACGCCCCGTCTGGTGGTGCCCAGAACTCCGCACCGTCCTCGCCAACGAAGAGGTCATCGATGGCAAGAGCGAGGTCGGTCACTTTCCCGTGGAGCGGCGCAATCTGCGGCAGTGGGTGCTGCGCATCACCGCGTACGCCGATCGCCTGCTCGCCGACCTCAAGCACGTCGACTGGCCCGACTCCACCAAGCGCATGCAGGAGGCTTGGATCGGTCGCAGCGAGGGCGCGGAAATTTTGTTTGCGCTCGAACCGGCGGAGATGGGCCCTTTAAAAATTTTTACGACGCGACCGGACACGCTATTCGGCTGCACTTATATGGTGCTCGCGCCCGAGCACCCTTTGGTGAATGCGCTCACCAGCTCCGATCAGCAAGCCGCCGTCGCGGCCTACCGAAAAACCGCCAGCGCCAAAAGCGATCTCGAGCGCACCGACCTTGCAAAGGAGAAGTCGGGGGTTTTCAGCGGGGCCTTTGCCATCAACCCCGCCAATCAACAACGGGTGCCCATCTGGATCGCTGATTACGTGCTCATGGGCTATGGCACCGGTGCCATCATGGCCGTGCCCGCACACGACGAGCGCGACTACGAGTTTGCCCAGCAATTCGCTCTCCCCATCATCCCCGTCATCGCGGCCGGCGAGACCGCCACGGCGTTGCCCTACCTCGGAGACGGCGTCGTGTTTAACTCGCCCGGCTACAACGGACTCGCTTGGGCCGAGGCCAAAAAGAAAATCACTCAAGACCTGACCGAACGCGGCGTCGGGCGGGCGACGGTAAATTACAAACTCCGCGACTGGCTTTTTTCTCGCCAGCGCTACTGGGGCGAGCCGTTCCCCATCGTCTGGGTCAGCGAGGCGGATTATTTGAGAGCGCGTGCCACCGGGGGGGCCGGGCTTCCCGCCAACCCAGTCACCTTTAAGCAAGACGGCGCCGTCCACTACGCCCTCCCTTTGCCCGCGACGGCGTTGCCGCTCGCCTTGCCCAGCGTGCAGTCCTATCTGCCCGGTGGCGGCGGCGAGAGCCCTCTCGCCAACGAAACTCAATGGCTGGAAATCTGGTTTAATTACTCTTCGGGCGAAGCGTTGCCCGCTTCCTCCCCGCCACCCGCCGGTTCCCATTGGGTCCGCGGGCGCCGCGAGACCAATACCATGCCGCAATGGGCCGGATCTTGCTGGTATTATCTGCGCTTCCTCGATCCTAGGAATGCCGACGCCTTGGCCGCTCCCGAAGCCCTGCGCTATTGGGGCACACCCGATCTCTACGTGGGCGGAGCCGAGCACGCCGTGCTCCATCTGCTCTATGCCCGCTTCTGGCATAAGGTCCTCTTCGACATCGGCGCCGTCCCGGAAAACGAGCCTTTTAAGAAGCTCTTCCACCAAGGAATCATTCTCGGCGAAGATGGTGAAAAAATGTCCAAGAGCCGCGGCAACGTCGTCAACCCTGACACCGTCATCGCATCCCACGGCACCGACTCGCTCCGTCTTTACCTCATGTTTCTCGGACCGCTCGAAGCGATGAAACCGTGGAATATGCGGAACATCGAAGGCGTCCACCGCTTCCTCCATAAAGTCTGGCGCGAGCTGATCGGCCCGGATGGCGCCGTCCACCCCAAAGTAATCCCCGCCAACCCCCAGGGTAGCACCGCCCAGGTCGCCGAACCGGCTGAACTCACGAAGTTGCTGCACGAGACCATCAAAAAAGTCGGCGAAGACATCGAGGGGCTGCGCTTCAACACCGCCATCTCTCAGATGATGATTTTTAGCAATGCTCTGCAAAAAGCCGCCGCGGTTAACCACGCCTCCGTCTGCGCTTTCGTGCAATTACTCGCTCCTTTCGCTCCTCACATCGCCGAAGAATTATGGTCGCGCCTCGGACAAACCGAAGCCATCCTCACCCATCCTTGGCCCGTATTCGAAGCCCATCGCCTCACCGCCACCGAGGTAAAAATCGTTTTCCAGGTCAACGGTAAACACCGCGGCGACCAACTCGTCTCAATCGGTCTCAGCCAGGACGCCGCCGTCGCCCTCGCCCAAGCCAACCCGCGCGTCTCGCCTCATCTTGAGGGCAAAGCGATAAAACGCGTAATCTTTGTGCCCGGAAAAATTCTAAATATCGTCACGGTGTAAAAAGGATATTAAAACCAAAGAGCGCACTTGCGTGCCGATAGGGTTTTCACCCTATTCAAGGGACGCTGGTGGCGGCTTTCGCCACTCGGCTCAAAAATGCCATGCTCATGATTCACACCCTCTCGGCCAAACTTTCTTCCCGCCTGCTCGTTACCTTCATCAGCGCGCTTAGCTGGCTAGCCCTTTCTAACCCCGCCCTCGCTCAAACGAAAAAGAAAAACCCGAGCAGCAAGGTTTATGTCGCCGATGTGAACGGAAGCTCCTTGGTCACGACAGAAGAGCTCAGCGAAGAAGTCGACAAACGTTCCGTCTACAACGCCGAGGGTACCACGTTTGAGACCAAGGGCACCGCCGCCGAGAGCGACGCCGGCATGAATTCGGTCGCGATGGTTTTTTCCAATGGCACGGGAGCCGCGTTGGACGGAGATACCAAAGTCGAGATGCGGTCGTTCAAGCAAGAGCCGTTCAGCCCCAACCGAACCGATTTCGAATCCGAACCTTCCGTTTCTCAAACCCGAGCGTTCGTCGCCCGCGGGTCCGTCGGGCTCTGCAATAGCAAAATGGTTGCGGGCAGCTCGATGAACTATGAGACGTCGCAAGGCTCCGTCAGCATCCGCGGGAAAAAAGTCGTCATCGAGGCTAAAGGCAATGTCACCAAAATCAGTATGTTAGAGGGCGACAGTACTGTCCGTGGTGGAGCCGGCACCACAGGTGGCGAGACGCTCAAAAGCGGAGAACAGGCGGTTATCACCTCGGGAGGCCCCGGCCAGCCAAGTCAGGTGAGAATTGAAAAAATTCCCGAATCGGAAAAGACGAAATTAGAGGATAAAGTCGCGATGGCGTGTCAGGCCAAGCAACAGGTTTATTTCGAAGTTAAAAGTGCGAGCACCACCACCGCCGCGGGGCAGGCGATCACCAATGAAGTCACCGCCTTTGACGGCGCGACCGGTGGCTCCGCTGCCGCCGCCACCGCCGCCGCGGTCACCGCCGCGAACGAGGTCCGCGAAGCCGTGGTGGGAGCTGTGCGCCCCGCAGGAACCATCGCGCCGATAACCGCCGCAACCACCGGGACCCAAAGCGTGGGCGTGGGGGAAATCTTCGCCATTCCGATCGTGCCAGCAAATTTACCGACGCAGTTTACCGTTAGTGTCGCACGCATTGTGATCCCGGCCCCCACGCGCTGAAGGCTCGCTGGCTGACCAAACCATGGCTCCACGCGTTCCCTGACCATGATGGCCCAACCAGCGTTTCGCCAGTGCTTCAGTTACGTCTTGGCCCTCTGCATCGTCGGCGTGCCCGTGTCCATGCGCGGCTTGGTCACGCTCAACGACGGCCATGACCGCATTTATGTAAATGGCAATGTTTCGATGAGTCGCGACTCGAACATTTTTACGAACAGTGACAACATCGGTGACTACGTTTACACGAGCGCCTTATCCGCGGAGTACACGCGTCGCGCGGGTTGGATCTCCGTGAATGGGCGGGCCTCCGTGACCTCCTCCCGCTTTGCGAGCCTGAAAGGACAGGACTTTAATAACCCCTCTTTAGGTTTGGAGTTTAATAAACAATCGGGCCGAACCACGGGCACCCTCACCCTCAGCGCCACCCGCGAGAGCCGCGCCGATGCCGCGGTCAACACCCGCAGTACTTCTTGGAACGTCCCCGTCGGCTTAAACCTAAAATATCCAATCTCCGGCACCTATACGCTCGTCACCGGTTTCGATTATATGTCGCGGAAATACCTCGATGAGGAGGCCTTCAAGAGCTTGAGGACATATTCCGCTTCGATCGACCTCATCCACGTATGGACGAACGAACGCGACATCAGTGCCGCCTATCGATATCGACACAGCCAGACAGGCGTCGTCTCCAGCAACACCGACCATATGTTCTCGCTCGGTTTAACCGGGAAACTCATCCGAGGAATTAACGGTAGCCTAAAACTCGGCTATCAGCACAGCACGTCCGAGGGCCCTGCCCGCCTGCCACCGTTCAACGGGTGGACCATCAGCAGCCCCGTTACCTTCCCTTTCGGCAGCAAAAAACTCAATCTGAGCGGATCTTTTGCCAAGGACCTCACGATTACCGCGACCGGCGCGATCGTTGATACGACGACCGTAACTTTCGACACCAAATACGTGCCGATAGCTCGTTGGACGATCCTCGCTGCCCTCGTCTTTGGCGATAGCCGCTACCTCGGAGAGAGCGGCCGCGTGGTACTCGCCCCCGGCCCTCCCGAGATTCTGGGAGCACGCCGACACGACGACTACATCACGGCCAGTACCTCACTCAACTACTCGCTGAGTGAAAAGCTCAAGGCCTCGCTAGCGTACTCTTGGTTCAAGAACTGGTCGACCATCAGCTATGGCGACTTCGTGCGGGCATCCTGGACAATGACGGCCTCAACCCGCTGGTAATTTTATGAAACTAATGCGACCACTCATCCGGCTTCTCATTTGTGTCGGATTGCTTGCGGGCACGCTCAGCGCCGCGCCGGCGAGTGCGGCGGTGACCCCGAAAGCGGAGAAGAAATATATCGCCTACAAAATAACCCGGGGCGACCGCTTGAGCGTCGGGATTGTGGGTGAACCCGAACTTAATGTCGGAGGGAAGCGGGTTGAGGCTACGGGTACCATCAACCTGCTCTACATTCAGTCACTCACCGTTGTCGGCTTAACGATCGCGGAAGCGCAGGACGCCATTGCCAATGCCTACCGCGAGGGCCGCTTTCTCCGCAATCCTCAAGTCAGCGTCACCGTGGATGAGTACTCGCCGCGCAGTGTTAATATTAGCGGCAAAGTGAACTCGCCGGGGAAAAGCGAAATTCCCGCGGACCGTGAAATGACCATCAAAGATCTCATTTTTAAGGTGAATGGATTTACGGAGACTGCCCGCGGCACGGCCGTAAAAGTAACCCGAACCATGCCCGATGGGAGCACCAAAGTATTTACCCTCGACGTCGACAGCGCGATTAAAGGTAAGGATAAATCTACGAGCGGCGACGCCGCATTCGTGTTGGAGCCCGACGACATCATTTACGTTCCAGAGAAGATCATTTAGACTCACCGCACCGCAATGGCCGCAGCCCCTCTCAATCCTCTTCCCAACAGCCCGCCTGAACGTGAAAGCGAAATCGTCGAAAGTCGCACGCTCCGCGACTACTACATCATTCTGCGGGAACGCCTCTGGATCGCCCTGCCTCTCGCGCTGCTGATTTCAATCGGCTACGGGTACAACGAAATGCAGGCCACCCCGATGTTTTTCGCTCGGGCGACCATGCAGTTCGAAAAGCCAGATACGGTCGTCAACATTCAAGGAGTCGTCGATTCCTCGGTCAGATCCGACATCGACATGAACACGCACTTGCAGGTGCTGCAGAGCAATACCTTGGCCGCGCGCGTCCGCGAGGCGTTCTCACCCCAAGAGCTATTGATCCTCAAGCGGGCTAATCTTAAGCAGAGCCCACCCGGGACCGATCCTGCTTCCGTCCCCATCGACATGGGAGGAATGAGCCCGTCACCGACCCGGGCCAGTTTCATCGTCAGCATCAACGTCTCCCACCGCGATGCCGAAGCCGCCGCCGTCGTCGCCAATAAGTACGTCGACGTCTTCATGACTTACTTGGTCCGCAAAATGACCGGCGGGAACGAAGTCGCGGTCGAGTTTCTCTCGAAGCAAGCTGACCGGCTTCGCCAGGAATCAGAAGCCGCCGATACCTCGCTGCAAAAATATATGAAAGACAAGAACCTCATTTCGCTCGATAGCTCGATGAATCTTGTCGCCGAAAATCTCCGCCGAGCGGCGACCCTCCGCGAAGAGTCCAATCTCAATCTGCTGCGGATCGACGAAAAAATCCGTCAGATCGAAACCTTTCAAGCCGCCAACCGCAACCTCCTTGAAATCTCAGAAATTGGTTCTCATTTCGCAGTCAGTCCACTCAAGACGCAGCTCAACAAACTGACGCAAGAAATGAGCCTGCTGGCGGAGCGCTATTTCGAAAAACACCCGCGGATGATCGAAAAAAATAACGAGATCTTCGTGACCGAGTCCGACCTGAAGCGAGCGGTGGACCAAGCGATCGCCGAACTGCGAACCCGCCACGCTGAAGTCCGCCAGAGCGTAAAAACCTACGAGGAAGAGTACCACAAACACGAGAAAGCCCAACTGGATCTCGGTGAGATGAGTATTGTTTTCCGCAGCCTTAAAACCGAGGCCGATGCGAAAAAAGGAAACTACGTCGATCTGTTGAAGCGCATGAACGACACCCAGGTCGTCAAAAATATCGAAAACATCCCCGTCCGCCCGCTCGACCTCGCCACGGTCAATCCGCACCCCGTATCTCCCAACAAAGCCCAGGTGGCTCGCACCTGCGTCGGAATTGGTTTGATGATATTTATTGGCGTCGCGGTGAGTCTGAGCTTCCTCGACGATCGCGTTAAGAGCGCTTGGGACGTGGAGTCCTTCATCGGCGTCAACCTGCTGGGTATCGTCCCGGACCTCACCTCCCTGAAGGAAGAAGAAAAATACCAATTGGTCGCCAAAAGCAAAAACAGCTTAGGCATAGAGGCATTCCTGACGGTTTACAGCGCGATCAAAATCCATTCCAAGCTCGATTTTCCGAAGTCCATGCTCGTCACCAGCACGATCCCTGGCGAGGGCAAGACGATGATATCGTGCAACCTCGCGGCGGCCTTCGCCCGACACGGCAAAAAAATCTTGCTGTTCGACTGCGACCTCCGGCGCCCGATGATGCACCGCCATTTCCAAAAAGAAAATACCGCCGGACTGATTCCGTGGTTTGAAAACGGAGCAGTGCTCGCAGACGGGCTCGCGACGAACCCGGACTTGGGCATAATCAAAATAAACGAAAACCTCTCGCTGCTCTGCTCTGGCGGCCGCTCGCGAACGCCCACCGAAATCCTCGAAAACCCCGCGTTCGGCCAGCTTCTGGAAAAGCTGAAGCGGGAATATGATTTGATCATTGTCGATTCTCCGCCCCTCGGTGCGGTGACCGATTCACTCTTGATCGCGGAGCGAATCGATGAAGTCGTGTACGTCTGCCGCTTTAATCGAGCCTATCGAAAACACATCCGCCTTTATATGCGGGCGCTCCGCAACGGCAAAAACGAGGTGCTCGGGGTCGTTCTCAACGGCCTGTCACCTCGCCGGATCGAATACTATTCGAACTACCGGTATTATCGGAGTTATAAAAAATACTACGGCGCTCAGACTTAAATCGCCCCGCCCGGAGGATCGCCCGGCGGAGCGTACCAGCCTCTGTCAGAAGAGCCGGCCCTGGCGGGCGTAGAGCTGCCAGCGTTTTTCGATATTGCCAGCTTCAGTCCTGCCGCGCCTTAGTCAGGCTTTTCCCGTGGCTCCGTTCTCCGCATATTTACCGAAAGATTTTCAGGCCCACCGCACGCTCGTTCTCATTGCTGGCCAGGGCGTCTACCCTAAGTTGCTCGCCCAAGCCGCCCGCACCGCCGGACTCTCCCTGCGACTGGTCGGTTTCGAAGACGAAACGCCCGCCGACTTAGTCGCGAGCTTCGCGCCGACCGACCGCCGGATGCTCAAGGTCGGCCAACTGGGGCACCTCCTCGAGGCCCTCCAGGATTTCGGAGCGGGCTACGCCCTCATGGCAGGTCAAATTACCCCGCGGCGCCTCTTCAAGGGACTCCATCCAGATTTCAAAGCCGCGCGAATCCTCTTTGGTCTAAAGAGGCGAAATGCCGAAACTATTTTTGGAGCGATTGCCCGCGAAATCGAGGCCATCGGCGTGCACTTGCTCGATGCCCGCGCCCTATTGGACGAACACCTCGCGACCTCAGGGTGCATGACGGGGAAGAGATTTCCCATCGAGGACGAGTACCTCAGCCATGGTATCCAAATCGCCCGAGAATGCGCCCGCCTCGATATCGGTCAGGGCTGTGTTGTTCGCGGCGGCACCGTGCTCGCGGTCGAGGCCTTCGAAGGCACCGATGAGATGTTGCTTCGGGCGGGCTCATTCAAGTGCGACGGGGCCCTCTTTGTAAAAACGGTCAAATTAAGGCAAGACTGGCGCTTCGATGTACCCTGCTTCGGGCTGCGCACACTAGAAACGATGAAGGCCGCCCACCTCCAAGCGGTCGCGCTCGAGGCCGGCAAGGTGCTTATTTTAGAAAAACCCGCCGTCCTCAAACAGGCGCGCAGCTGGGGCATTAGTCTTTTCGGTTTCTGATGCCGCCGCGCGGCGGACGGCTTTCCGTCCGACCACGCGAGCGACCAACGCTTGCGCGGGCCCGACGGGACGCGCCCTGGGAAAAAACGGACACAAAAAACGACCACGCGAGCGACCAACGCTTGCGCGCGCGCGACCCTCTCAACGATCAAACCTTCCCAAAGTTCATGCGCCCCATCGAAGCGTCAACCGGTGTCCGTCGCGACGCAGCATCGCCGGAGGCAGAGTAAAAAGATTTTTTGGTAATTTTTTTGACCACGGAATTAAATCTCGTCCACGCGGTGGGCCCAGGGTTTGGCCGCATTTGATGTTTCGGGATTTCTGGTCGATCCCACGATCGAGATTTACGAGGTGCCGTAAAACCAGCCGGTGCCGCTGGCGCCGCCCGCGCGAGGCCTTCGACGAAATAGCGTTTGCTCAAGTCTGTGCTCGATCTGATAAAACAGCTGCGGAAGTCGCGGGTTTTCTAGGGGTTTAAACCTATTTTTAGCGACAATTATTGTAAACAAATTTGGTTTTAATTTTTCATCCAATCGTCCACGGATAACGGGTTATTCGTTCTGATGACAATTACCCCTGCTCTTCCTATCAATTATCCTTCAGGAAAATTGTCCACGTTTACCATTATCGAGGCTGGTTCGTCGCTATTTTCAGTCGTGAGACTGGGCAGGTGCGTGCGGGCGGGCGTCGCTGACTTGGGCGGATTTTCCCCGGTGGCGCAAGCAGCGCGCACGCGCCCAGTGGGTTACCTCGTGCAGACGATACCAGCCAGTCAATCGCGTTCCTTTTCGGTCTCGTTCGACGCGAGTCGCTCCAGCCAAGCTGGGTCGAGCGGTCGATGGTTACACCCGGCGCCTTGGTGGGTCAGCAACTGCCTAGGCCTCGCAGAAAATTTTATCATATTTTCTCTCTAAAGATGCCAAAATCCACGAAGACACCGACTACGAAGATTGCTGCGAAGATCGCCATATTCATTGTCGACGACCATCCCTTAGTCGTCGAGGTTCTCGTCGAATTGCTCAACGCCTCGGATGATTTTATCGTCGTGGGCAGTGCCTGCGACGGGAAATCGGCGATGGAAAGTATTGAGAAAAACGAAGGCCCGATCGATATTCTGATTCTTGATTTGCATCTTCCTGGAACCAGTGGGCTCGAACTGCTTAAATCATTAGAGCACCAAAAACGCGTGAGGCAGGTGGTGGTCCTCAGTGGAATTACCGCGAAGGAGTCAATCATCTCGACATTTGCCCTTGGGGCGAAGGCCTATATTGAAAAAACCGCCGACGTCCAAAGTCTGATGAAGACGTTGCGGGCAGTCGCGAGGGGCGAGGCCCCCATGAACGATCACGTGAGCGATGTTCTGCGCTCCGCGATCAAGGCACGGGAAAGCGCAAAGACCTTATCTAGCAGAGATATCATGATTTTACGTTACTTGAGTCTTAATTATTCAATTAAGACTATCGCTCAAACCGTCGGTCTGACCATCGGGGCGGTCTACAAAGCGAAGAATCGAGTCGAGGAAAGGACGAATATGAAGCCGGGTGACGATTTCTTTAAAGTCGCGACTCGTCTGGGAATTGATGTGTCCCGCGGCTCGGAATCAGCGCCGCTGCCCTCTAAAACCGAAAACAGAAAAACACAGAGCAATCGCTCATGATGACTGGGCCCGCCGACATTGGCTGACGAGCCGCAGCATCACCGACTGAATGAATAGTGTGGATAAAATGTTGGAGCTACTTGGGCAGACCAATCGGTCGATGACATTTGTCTTTGACCAAGATACCCGAAAATTCATCCACCTTGAGGGGGCCGTCAAAGAGTTATTAGGTTTCACGCGCCAACAAATAGTGGCGGAGGGGGAATCTTGGCAAAAAGCAATTATTGACGGCGAAGAGAGCCTTGTGACTGCGGTCGAAAAAGACTGGAAAACAGAGGGTCAAACGACCCTTGGATTCAGGGTGCGCCTGCCGGATCGGACGGTGAAACACTTGCACGGCACCGCGCTGGCGCGAACCCTCAATGGAAAGAGGTACGTGACTGGTTCTATTGCGGAAACGGTCAAGCGCTCACCGCACTTGGATGAAACGAGCTTACGATTGATGAGTGAGCATACGCAGGAAGGCATCGCGCTGACAGACGAAAACGGCTGCTTTCTCTTTCTCAACAGCCGCCTGCTCCAATTGTTCGGCTACGAGTCGCAAGAGCAACTGTTGGGGCGGCCTTGGTCTGTACTCTACGCAGAAGAGGTTGCGCAAAAAATTAAAAAAACCTCCTTACCCTTAGTTGCCAAGGAGGGCCTCTGGCGGGGCACCGTTGTGGCGAAACGACGGGACGGCACCCCCTTTCGCCAAGCCCTGGCGCTTTCTTCGCGGCCGGGAGGGGGGCTCATTTACAGTTGCGACGGCGTCGCGCCAGGGCTCGAGCCGGCGGAAGAAAAATTCTTAAATCAATTCCCGCTAAAAGAGTTTTTAAATACGCTACCCTTCGGAGTCATGATCCGCGAGCATGGCGGGAGAGAGGGATTTATTAACGATGCAGTCACCGCGTTTATCCAAAGGGAAGCACCTGAATTTTCTAAAATGCCACTCACATTGGGGTGTCTGATCGATGACCCCCGATGGAAAACTTGGGCTGAATTAGAACAGAAGGTAATTCAGACAGGGCAAGCCTTGGCGATCGATTCTAATGTCCATTGGGGGGGGCGCGACTGGGTGCTCAATGTGCTGAAACTACCCATCGGCTTCAAGCTGGGGCGTGTGACCCAGGTGGCTACGATTATCACAGACGTGACCGAACGGAGTCGACTGGAGCGCACGGAGGCTGAGACAAGTCAACAGCTGCGAGAATACTTGGTCATGCAGCGTGAATTCGTCGCGATGGTATCGCATGAATTGCGCACGCCGCTGACCGCGATTCATGGCGTTTACTATTTGCTCAACCAGCAGAACGAGGGCAAGCCCACCGTCAACCAAGAGAACTTTAGGCGATTGTTAAAGATGCAATCCCGGGCGATCGAAGCCCTGAAAGAACTGGTCGACCGGGTGACCGAACTCAATCGGCTGGATCAAATGGATTCTACGGATGTGGTGGAACCGTCCAATTTGGAAACGACCGTGGAATTTATCGTTAACACCATGAGCGATATTCTGGGGCATAAACGCCTCGAACTGAAAAGTAATTTACCGGCCGGCTATGGAGTGCGAGTATCGGCTCCGCAACTTCGCGCGCTTGTTGAAAACTCACTCTCCAACGCCTTGAAGTACTCGCCAGAGAATTTACCGGTGAAAATTATCCTCGCCGGCGATGCAAGCGCCTGGACGATCACGGTTATCGATCAGGGGCGGGGTATTCCCAAGGCCGATCTCCCCAACCTTTTTAAACCCTTTGCTCGGGCGAGCAATGTCGGAAATGTGCCCGGCATAGGACTTGGGCTTGTAATTATCAGTAGCATTCTAAAGAGACATGGGGGTTCGATCAGCATAGACAGCACGGTCGGCAGGGGAACCTCTGTCGCTATGGAAATTCCTCATCAATTGGTTGAAAACACGACACTCAGATCCAACGGTGCACTGACCAAGGGCTGAGTCTGGACCAACCCCTCCCACCATGAGCACAGAACCAGCCCCAAAAATAATTCTGCTTGTGGAAGATGACGAAATGGTCCGGACGGTAGCAGCCGAGACGCTCCTGTTCGCTGGCTATGACGTCATCCCAAGCGTCAACGGCCAAGAAGCACTCGACATACTCAAGAGGCGAAAAGTCGATCTCATTCTCAGCGACGTGCGTATGCCGGTTTGCGATGGCATTAAACTCCTCTCTCTGGTCAAAAAAGAACCCCTCTACCGGGAGATTCCCTTTATTTTCGTCTCGGCAAAAGTTGAGACCTCTGACCTCCGGAAAGGGATGTCGCTGGGGGCCGACGATTACGTCACCAAACCCTATAACGCCGAGGACCTCCTATTGACGATCCGAGCCCGGCTGGATCGCGCCGAGCTTTGGGAAATGAAAGCCAAGCACTACTATGAATTCCTCACGCGCGTGTTGCCTCATGAGCTCCGGACCCCACTGACAGGAATCATGGGGTTCGCAGAACTGATGAGCCAAACGGGCGGAATGAACGAGACGCTCACGTCAACGGAACTGGTCGAGTACGGCGATATTATCCAACGCTCCGGAAACCGGCTGCTGAAAATTGCGAACGATTTTACACTTTGGTCTTGGTTGGAGGCCTGCGCATCGGGAACGGCCGATGCGAGCGAACCTCTGAACCGAGTACGAATCACCAAGCAACTGATGGCATCGGGTATCACCCGGCTCAGCGAACTCTACGGGAGGCAAGGCATGGTGTATATGGAATTGGAAGAATCCGAGGTGCTGGTCCCGAGGGAAGGTCTGGTAAGTGTGCTGGAACATCTGATCGAGAACGCCCTCAAGTTTTCCCCGAGTAGTACGAACGTGAATGTGCGGGGGAGCGTGAACGGGGAAATCTACGAATTTACCATCTCCGACCAAGGCCCTGGGATAAGTGAAAAGAATGCCTTGAGCGTCGGCGTGATGCGGCAATTTGAACGTGAGCAAAACGAGCAACAAGGCATGGGCATGGGCCTGGTGATTGCCTTTACCTTCGCGAATCTCTCAGGCGGCAAATTAACCCTAGAATCAAATCCGACTGAGGTGGGATTGGTGACGCGACTGTGCTTGCGACGACCGCAGGTGGCACCGGCCCTGGTTTTGGGATGATTTAGGAATGAGATGAATTGAGGGGCGAACGAGGATCGGTCGAAGGGACCCGGGGCAGGACCCTCTGCCGGAGTCGTCCAACCGGCGCTTCGTCGGGTAGCCTTGGCCAGCGGGAGATGAATCGAGTACTCGGCCGCGGAAACGCGGTCGGCCTAGTCGTGGTCGACCACGATTTTTTGACCTGATGCACGCTTGCGGAAAGCAAGTCTGCAGCAATCGGAAGCGATTATCCCCTACGCGCACGGGTGCGGTGGCCAAGTTTCCGGGTCCGCTCCGGTGCGGGCCCGATCCGAAAGGGTCCGCCCCGAAAGGCGCTTAAATAAGCCACGAGGGAAGAACGAAACGGCGATCATCGCAGTATCCGAGAAGTGGATACGCAATCAACCGGCCGGTGTGCAGCGAGAACCGGCCGAGGAGTTTGCCGGTGGGAAATCTTCCGCCTTTTTTCTGCGGTAAGGGAGCGCGGGCATTGACCGCGTCGTGATTTAAACGTAAGCGACCGGTTGGGGTCCCCCTATCCGAAACGAGCAGAGGCGAGTAAGGTGACGGGATGGAAATTTTACGAACGGAAGTAATCGAAGACGGAGCGAAACGAGATCGGCGGGGGCGACGAATCCTGCCCCCGGAGCAAATTGAGGCGCTGGTGAGAGAGTATCGAGCGAGTGGCTTGACGCAGGCGGCGTTTGCGCGGCGGGAGGGCCTGAAGTATCCGACATTTGCCGGCTGGGTAAACGCGCGGCGGGTGCAAGCCGGGCGGGCATCCGGCGGGAGCGCGGTGCGGTTTGCGCAGTTGCAACTGCCGACGGAGCTGACGGCACCGACGGAGTTGAGCGTGGCACTGCCGGATGGGGTGGTCGTGCGCGG
>CAMDOF010000026.1 GCA_945903465.1 Opitutus sp. GAS368 | reverse complement strand
CCCATCATTTCCACTCGTAGCGCACTCGATAGGTAATGGTCTTTTCAGTGTCCGCCGGCACTTCGACGGCAAACTCAATCGTCTGGGCGTCCTTCTTTGAAAACTCGTCGGACCGCTGCGTAATCCCCCAATTCGACCATCGGTAGAGATGCTCCACCACGCGCACTCGAATCGGAGCCGATTTCCGGTTGCGCACCTTAATCTCAAAATCCTCCTCCGCAAAATCCTGCCGGTTGTTCCCATTAAAATTCGTCCGCGTCCGCTCGCCCACCACATCAAAGGCGTCGCCTGTCTTCACCCGGATCAGCTCATTTTTCGCTGTGTGATCCAGCTCATTTTCTCCCGTAAACTCAATCCGTCCATCCGCGTCATCCCGCCGGTAGAAACGCAGCCGGCCTTTCGGCAAGGCCAAGCCAAGCTTGTTCTCTTCGCTGTTTTTAAACTCCCGCATAACCCACACCTTCTTGTTGCTCTGCGTACCGTAGGCCGCGTCGCGTACCATGCCACCCTGAAAGCCCCCATACATCGACGCCCCGTCATAGACATAAATCACCGGCGCCATCACGCCCGTCGCTCGCATGAACTCCACCTGCTTCGTCTCGTGATCCCGCAACGTCACCTTCCGCGGAAGCGTATAAAGATGAAATTCATCAAATGCTTTTTCAGTCACGGCCTCCGGCGCCGCCATCGCCATCATCATCGCCCCCTTCACGCGAGGCCCCAGATCGCGGACCGCGCTCAGTTGCACGCGGTTGACCCCACCCGCCATCAATTTCAGCGCGGCATTTTCAAACCGCGTGCCGCTTTGGTTATTCACCGTCACCCATCCCACCACGTCGAGGCGATCACCGTGCTCGGGCGCCACCAAATTGTAAGCGGCCTGCCAGCTGAGCCCCCCCGTAATATAACTCAACTCGGCCGCAAATTTCACCGGCTCAAGGGCACTCAAAACCCAGCTCAACGTTGGCCGCAACACCCCATCGCCCGGGAGCGAGGGAAAAAGCGGTTGCCCCGGTAAGGTAAAGCGAATCTTCCCGCCGACTTCCACGATGGGCGCAGCCAGCTCACCGCCAGGCGTATAACCACTCCGCCGCACGCGTCCCCGGATCGTAGACTCCTTACCACTGGCGTCGGTCACCAAAAAATCGAGTTCCTGACCTTCGTGCATCGCCAAGAGCAAGCCCTGCGACATCACATCCGCTCGGTAACTCTGCTCCAGAATACGCAACGGTACCCGGCCAGCCGCATCCCGCAACACGACCGAATCGGGTTCGAGTTGCCCCGTTACCCCCGCAAATGCCACGACGTTTTCACCCGCTTGGAGGTCGAGCGCCAACCGTTCGCGCACGACGGCGAAACCTTGATTATAGATCGTCAGGGCCGGTTGCGCGATCAACGTCGCCGAGGTGACGAGCGCCAGCGCGAGTGCGAGGGTGAAAAAAAAATTCATCAGCGGTGAAGATGATCCAATTGGGCCGAGTCGAATACGTGCACGCTAGTCGGGAGTTATTTACAAAAAATGCAACCGCCTCGTCACCATACTCACGATCAGACCGCGACCGGCCCGACCCAAAGACCAGCGTGGACCGCGTGAAGCCGACCCACCCGGGGCCAGGCGCCAGCGCGAGCGATCCGACCGGAAGGAACGTTTGCTCGGTCAGGGCTCGGCGTTGAGCCCACGACGTCCGGGCGCCGCCACGTCCGGGCGCCGCCCCTTCGTCGGGCGACGCGCCGCTCGCGAAAGGAGATCCAGCGCATGCCCCTCACCATGATGACCCCGCTCATTTCACTTCCGCTCCCGCTACCCTCGCCGGCTTCACCCTGGCCCGCGCCACGGGGCCCGCTTTAATTTCGCCCGCGCTAGTTTGGCTTTGCGCCGACGCCAGTTTGGAAGACCGTTAACGATTTCATGGACTTCTCGATCGACTCACCTTCCGCTCCGTCCGGTTTTCCCACGATCGATTTCCGCGCCCAGCTAAACGACGAGCAGTTCGCCGCCGTCACCGCGACCCCCGGGCCGCTGCTCGTGCTCGCCGGCGCTGGCTCCGGGAAAACGCGCACCCTCACCTATCGCGTCGCCTACCTGCTTTCCCAAGGTGTCCGGCCAGGTGACATCCTGCTGCTCACCTTCACGAATAAAGCGGCCAAGGAAATGCTCCATCGCGTCCACGAGCTCACCGGGGTCGAACCCAGCCGGTTCTGGGGCGGCACTTTCCACAGTATCGGACACCGCACGCTGCGCATGCATGGGGAAACCATCGGTCTCCCGCGGTCCTTCACGATCCTCGACGCGGAAGAATCTGAGGGCATCTTGCGCGATGCCGTGGAGGCGACGGACAAAACATTTTTTAAGACTAAAATTAACCCGAAGCCGGGGCCCCTGCATGCGATGATCTCGATGGCAAGAAATACGCAGCTCCCTTTGAGCGAGACGATCGCGCGTTTCTTTCCCCAGCACGAGGGCGTCATCGAGCGCGTCCCCCTCTTTGCGAAAAAGTATGCCGAGCAAAAACGCGAGGCGTGTGTGCTCGATTACGACGACTTGCTAGAATTCTGGCTGGAGCTACTTAAGAAATCCCCGGAGACGGCCGCGTATTTCGCCAACCGTTTTCGCCATATCCTCGTCGATGAATACCAGGATACGAATGTCCTCCAATCGCAGATTGTCGATTTGATCGGCACGCACCACCGCGTCATGGCGGTGGGCGACGACGCCCAGTGTATTTACACGTGGCGCGGCGCCGACGTGGAAAACATTCTCACGTTTCCGGATCGCCACCCCGGCACGGTAATCCATCGCATCGAGACCAATTACCGTTCGACGCCGCAGATTCTCGCCCTCGCCAACGGCGTGCTCCTCGCCCAGCCCAAGGGCCGGTCCTTCGAAAAAGAACTCCGCCCGTTCCGCGCGAATTCGGAAAAGCCCTACTTTGTGCAGACGATGGACGGTCGCGAGCAGGCCCAATTCATTGTTCAACGCGTCCGCGGTCTGCTCGACGAAGGCTGTTCACTGAGCGATATCGCCGTGCTTTATCGCGCGCATTTTCAGGCGCTCGATATTCAACTCGAACTTTCGCGGCTGCAGATTCCCTACCAAATTACCAGCGGCGTGCGCTTCTTCGAGCAGGCGCACATCCGCGATCTCGTCGCCTTGCTGCGTTTCGTTTATAATCCCAGCGATACCGCCGCCTGGAACCGCTTGGCCGTACTGCTGCCCAAGGTAGGCGATAAGCATGCCCAGAAACTGCATGCGGCCGCCCTCGACCACGCGCGGTTGATGAAGCAGGATTTCATCGACGCCCTCGTCACAGACGACGTTGCCTCGAAAGTACCGAAAGATGCGAAAGACGAATGGCCCAAATTCGTCGCTTCCCTCCGGGAGGTGCGCGAGATGATGCGAACCATGAAGCCACACAACGCAGTCGAAATTGCGATCGACGGCTGGTACGGCGACGACCTCAAGGGCCGTTTCGCCAATTACCTGTCCCGGCTCGACGACCTTAAATCGATGATCGGGTTTGCCAGTCGTTACGAAGATATGCAGGAGCTGCTCGCGCAGATTATGCTCTTGAACGGCGAGACGACGAATCGCTCGGTGGATCCGGAAGCTGACGCACTCCGACTCACCACCATTCACCAAGCCAAGGGGCTCGAGTTTGCCGCCGTCTTTCTCATCGGTTTGGCCGACGGTAGTTTCCCCCTTCGGCGCGCGATCGAATCGGGTGATGTTGAAGAGGAGCGCCGGCTTTTCTACGTGGCGGTAACCCGCGCGCGCGACGAGCTCTACCTCTGTTTTCCTCAAGTGAGTACCCGCGGCGGTCCAGGCATGATGCAAAGCCCGAGCCGGTTTCTCACTGAGCTGGCCCCCAACCTTTACCAGCAACTGAAAATGAAGCGAAGCTACGGCTGGTAATACCCATCCCCCCAAAGAGTCAGACCAATCGCCGCTGAAATTCGGGCTTTCACCCACGAAGACGATGCCCGTGCCACCTTGCAATCCAAAGGGGAGAACTTAACCACCGCTGGCCTCAGATTCTGATTTGCCGGATCGCTACGACCACCCGGGATTGTCGACGGACTGATCACCCCTGGCTGACGCTCGCAGCTGCCGGAAATTCCCAGCTCCCACTCCCGGTGGCATCTCGGCGGACGCCCCGCTCCCCGCCACGTTTCTTTCACTAGGTTTTACCCGCTCCGTTCGGAACCGCCCAGGCTCAAGGAGGCTCTCCCGCAACCTTCCGGTGGCGGCTAGCCCGATGCGCTGATACCCTTCAAGTCCGCTCTCGCCTGCGCATAGGAAGTGGCGTAGCCGAGCACTTTCACGTCGGGGGTCTCGCCGCGTACCCGACAAAACTCACGGTATAATTCCGGCCACCAATTCTCGTGCCGAGTGAGCCCGCGGTCTCGATAGCTCTGCCAATCAATCAACACCCGCGACCAGCAGGCATCCCCGTACTCGATCGCTTTTTTTGCGCTTTCAAACTGGGGCACGTACCAGTCGCGACCAATCCGCGCATGCAGGACCTCATCCGCCCAGTCATAGTCTTGACAGAGCGCCGCAAACGGATCGCCAGAAGCCAAACCGACCTCCCACTCGAAACGTTTTCCCGTCTTCGGCATCAGGCCTTGCTCGATAAAATAAAGCACCGCGTGCCGCTCAATCGGTGACAACTGCGTATTCAACGCCAAGGACCAGGTGAAATTAACCCGCACCCATTTTCTCCAGTCTACCCCCGCACGTACAAAGCCCACCTCACCCATCATCGCGTGGCGCGCTTCGTCCCACAATTGGCGGGTCATTGCGACGTGGTAATCCCACGGCTGCCCCTTCGTCTCCGCGATGATCGAGGCCATCATCTCAGGTACGTCAATTTCCCGCAGTCGCTTGTAAAACATCATCAGCGTCTTCGCCGCCGGCGGCATCTGCGGGTCATAAAGAAACACTTCCGCATGGACGGCCATATTGTAAGGATCAGGAAACCGCGCGTCGCGCTGCGGCACTTTGTCGTAGCTCGGCGGGTTGGCGGTAAACATTCTCGCCCAGTTCCCCGCCAAGACCGCCGAGTCGTCCGCCGTCCCTTCAAACCCTCCACTCGCACTCAGCAACGCTCCGAGCAGCGCCTCCCACATCGCGAAATTAACGCCGGCGAGTGGCCCGGTATTACCCACGGGCGCCGCGCGCGGGTCGGCCTGCTCGGTCCACCCAGCCCCCGGCAGCGCGGCCATCGCCGCGTCCCCATAGGCAATCATTTCATCTACTTCGATCATCGCAAAACGGATGATGCGAATGCTGGGATGATCCACGAGCGGGTTGGTCTCGTTGAGGTGACGTCGCAGCGCCGTCCGCAAGGCCGGGAGCGCCTGCCGGTAAACACCCACGAGCAGGGTCGGCGTGTCGGGCGCCGCCGCAATCTCGTCAAAAAACAACGCAAACGCCGGGTGCGGCACCTCATCGAGCCCAAGCGGAGGCTCGCGCATCTCCCCGACCCGCTGGCGCCATGCGGCGGCGTGCTCGGCGCAATAGTACGCGTGTAAACTAAACGCCATTTTCAACTCGTAAAGTGGCTCCGCGGTCAGGCGCCGGATAAAAATTTCATGCAAACGGCGAAAGGCCCAGTGGTGGCGTTTCAGCCGGCTGACGCACCTGTCGATGGAGAGGCCCAACTTCATCGCCGATTCGAAATCGGCGACCCCCGCCAGAGCGGGAAGACCAAAGGCCGGAGCATAATGAGCAAGGGGCATAAAAATAAGAGTCGATAAATCGAGGCTTGTCCGCCGCCGGAGGCGAGCCTCATCTGCCCTCCCCAGCGAGTCGCGCGCGCCGTCCGTCGATGTAAACCAAGGGCCCAAAGGTGAAAACGGACCGATTTTCGCAGTCCCGGCGAAGGTTTTTTTCTCAACTCAGAAAATACGCGAAGAACCGGTTGCCCAAGCACGGTCGCAGCGCGCGCGGGACTTACCCCCCAGCGACCACGCCGCGGGCCAAGCGGGCGTCGCGAAGCCGCTTCGCCTCGCTACCCCGCCTCGGTTCGGCTCGCCTCGGCTCGGTCCGGCCAGCGCTCACCCTGCAGGGGCCCGCGGCACCGCGCGCGACAGCCTTGCAGGATCGGCCTGATTCCTGCACCCCTCCTACGCTATGTCCACAGCTACTGCCTTTCGCCGCACTAAAATCATCTTCACTCTCGGGCCAGCCACGGAAAGCGAGGAGATGCTCGAGCAACTCATCCGCGCCGGCGCGGACATCGTGCGGCTCAACATGGCCCATGCCAAACATGACTGGACCCGCACCGTCATTCGCCGCATCCGCGCCGTCAGCGCGCGAGTCGAACGCGATGTCGCCATCATGATGGATATTAAGGGTCCAGAAATCCGGACGGGAGATGTCGAGGTCCCCATCGAACTGCGGGCGGGCGAGATTTTCGATTTTACAGTCCGTCCGGGGATGAGCGTGGGCGACGGGGGCGGCGATGAGGAAGTGCGCTCCGTGGGGGTAAATTACCAGGACCTCGCCAAAGACATCAACCTCGGCGACACCGTCCTCGTCGACAACGGCCTGCTCCGCCTCGAAGTCTTGGAGAAGAACGAAGCGCGCATCCGCTGTCGCGTGCTGGTTCCCGGCGAACTCAAATCCCGGAGACACATCAACCTGCCAGGGGTCAAAGTGAATCTGCCTTCGTTTACCGAGAAGGATCGGGCCGATGCCCTCGTCGGACTGGAGGAAGGCATCGACTTCCTCGCGCTTTCATTTGTGCGCGCCGCCGAGGACATCGTGCGGCTGCGGAGCTTCCTCACTGAGCAGAAATCGAAGGTCCGCATCATCGCGAAAATCGAGGATCAATCCGCCATCGCTAATCTGGACGAAATTGTACAGGCCTGCGACGGCCTGATGGTGGCCCGCGGCGATCTCGGGATTGAGTGCCCCCTCGAGGATCTCCCCGTGATTCAACGCCGCGCGGTCCGTACCTGCCTCGCGCAAGGCCGCCCCGTGATCGTGGCAACGCATATGCTTGAATCGATGATCGCGCAACCGGTGCCAACACGCGCCGAAATCACGGACGTCGCCAATGCCGTCTACGAGCTGGCCGACTGCGTGATGCTCTCGGGCGAAACGACCATTGGAAAATACCCCCTCGCGTGCGTGCAGACGCTCGACCTGATCGCCCGCCGAATCGAACGCGAGGTCGATGCCGATTGGCGCGAGCCCGCCGCCTTCAACGGCGAGCGCATGAAGGTGCTCGGCTCGGCGGTCGTACTGGCGAACGAACTGCCGCGCTCAAAGCTCCTCACGTTTACGCGCCACGGCTTCATGGCCCAAGGGCTCGCACTACTGCGTCCGACCCACGCCCCAATCCTCGCCTTCACCCCTTTCCCCGAGGTCTTCCGCCAACTGCGCCTACTCCGCGCCGTCGAGCCTTTCCTCATGCCACTCGCCCCCGACCCCAACGACACCATTGAAAACGCCATCGCCCTCCTGCGCCGCATGGGCCGCATCATCCCAGGCGATAAAATCGTCGTGGCGACCGACATTCTCGCGCAGGATCGACTGATCGATAGCGTGCAACTGCGGACCGTGTATTGAAAATCTTGGCCTATTCGAGCGGCCCCGCGCACCCACCCCCTTCCGATTCACCGTCCGGCTGATTACCCGGCGTGCAAGGAGGAAGCAAAATGTGCTGCAATATATGCCCCCTTCCGATTCACCGTCCGGCTGATTACCCGGCGTGGGCGTTGCATTAGTTTCGCGCCCACCAACCCGCCCCAGCCGAAGCATCCCCACAAAAAAAGCGGGAAGGGCCTGCCAGCGCGTGGGCTTGGCGGCCGCTCCCTTGGCTGACGCCAACAAAAATGGCCGGGACCGCGGTGGGCCGCCTTCCCATCGGCATTACGGCCGGCCGTCCCGTATTTACCTCTGCCAGACGTCACCGCCTGACAATAGCAACCACCACCCAAAAATTTCAGGAGACTTTTTTCTGCCGCGTAGCCGTGAACGCCAGCAAGTCCACGCATCACCCGCAATGCGCCGCCCTCGCTTACGGAAAAATGCCTCTCCCGCTGGGGCCATCAGCGCGAGCGTCGCAGCGCCGCCCGCGGCACGGAAAAATTCCAGCGGCAAGCTACGTGAATATCATTTTCGGCCAGCCGGTCCGCTCGGCAACCAAGCCCGCCTTGGGCCACCATTTTTGGTGGTGCCTCGCTGCTCCTAGCGGCTTGTCGGACTTAGAAAATAGAGGCTTCCGGAAGCGATTATTTGCGAGTTTGAGTTAATCAAAAGTCGCATAGGGAGCCACCAACGCCTCCAGGCGGCTAAGTCCGACAGACTCCTCGCGAGTAACGCCGCAAAAGGGGTGCGCCCCGGTTCCGCGCCCCGCAGGGCTTGGGTGGCTGTCGCGAGGGTTGTATTTAATGCAGACGGAACCGCGATCCGCGCGAAGAAAGCGCCACGGGCACCACGTCACCTGTGACCCTTCTCCCGTTGGGCTGGGGAATTTTTCCTTTTTATAAAATCTCGCGGCGAGGCCACTAAAAGCAGGGCGCGTTCGCGCTTGCGGTAACAGGGTCGGCTCTTTCCGCATCGAATTTAACCGCGGTTCACCCACCGAAAATAGCGGAGAACCTCCTTTATTTTAGCTCGGCCTGTAGCTCGGCCTGTAGCTCGGCCTTCCTGTTTGCTCGACGTACCTGCTGGCGCGAAGCCCTTTCGCGTGCGTCGGCTTGCTCCACGCTAAGAGAAGCGCGGCGCCTTCACCTTGAAGAAAGACCCGCAACGAGCTTGCCAGCTAAAAAAACCAAAGTAGCTTCCGCGACAGACTAGGGACAAAACACTAAACTCACTCTCGTCTTGGCGCCCTTCATAAAAATTGGCCGAAACAGCTCAAAAAACCTTCCCGCATGAAAAATCCGCGCCTCGGTTTCACGATTCCCCTCATTGTAGCAATCACACTCGCGCTCCCATTGTTCGTCACAACGAGTACGCGGGCCCAAGATACCCGCCTCGTCAATGTCTCAACCCTCACGCGAGTTGGCACGGGCGCCGATGTGCTGACCGCTGGGTTCTACGTGGGCGGCACGGCGCCCAAGCAGGTCGTGATCCGCGCCGTCGGCCCACGACTCGCCGCCGCGCCCTTCAACGTCTCCGGCACCCTCGCCGACCCCGTCCTGACTATTTATGATAAGGACAATAGGGTTGTCGCCACCAATGACAACTGGAACAGCGCCGACCTCGCCGCCTTCAACTCGGTCGGGGCGTTCGCGCTATCTGCTGGCTCGAAAGACGCCGGTATTGTCACGACTCTTGCCCCAGGATCCTACTCGGCCGTGGTCAACGGGGCCGGCGGCACGACCGGCACCGCCATCGTCGAGGTGTACGAAGTCGGTGCGCCCGCGGGTAAGTTTCTGAACCTATCGACGCGCGCCCAAGCCGGCGCCGTCGGTGTCCTGACCCCCGGCTTCGTGATCACCGCCGGCACCGGCACCCGCAAACTCCTCATCCGCGCCGCCGGCCCCTCGCTGACAGCGCTCGGCGTCCCCGGCGCGCTCGTCGATCCCTCGCTCATCCTTCTCCGCAACGGCAGCCCCGCGACTACGGTGGCCACAAATGATAATTGGAGCACCCCGGTCGGCGGCAGTGCCGCCAGCGCAGCCACGCTGACCGCGGCGTTTCTCCAAGCGGGCGCCTTCGCGTTTACCACCGGTAGCCGCGACGCCGCCCTCCTCGTCGATCTCCCTGCTGGCAATTACTCCATCCAAGCAATCGGCGTCGGCAACACCACCGGCGTCGCCCTCGTTGAAGTTTACGATATCACTCCCACGGAACGGCCCGTCGTCACCCTGATTGCCTCCAAGGCATCCGCCGACGAGACCGGCAGCAACAATGGGGAATACACCTTTAGTCGCACGGGTTCGACGTTCGATCCACTCAGTATCACTTACGGAATCGGTGGTTCTGCCGTTAACGGGTTCGACTACGCGTTGCTCTCGGGTTCTCTCGTCATTCCAGCCGGCGCGGCGACGGCGAAGCTTCCCTTGCTGCCGAATCCGGATTTACAAGCGGAGGGTACCGACACGGTCGTGCTCACGCTGGTCGCGAATAGCGCCTACACGCTCGGAGCGCAGGCGTCCGCGAAGGTCGACATTGCCGACAGCAGCGCCACTCTCTACATCGCCTCGGTCCGCCCCACCACCACTGCCAGCGGCGGCTCAACCGCGTCCGGCACGGCGTCGATCCTCCTAAGCTCGAATGGCGCGATCGCCGCCGTCAACGTCAGCTTCAGTAACTTAAGTTCCACTCAAGTGACGGCCCACCTCACCATCGGCAGCACCGAGGATTATGTTTTTAATCTGCCCCAGGGCCAAGTCATCGGCGCCCAGTGGACGTTTACGCCGACCGGACCCTACTCCAGCACCGCCCTGCTCGATGCCCTGAAGAGTGGCAACATCTCGGTCCGCATCGACACAGCCAAGTTCCCGTCCGGCGAAGTTAAAGGCACCTTCATCGCGGGCGCGGGCTCCCGCGTCTTCACGGCACCCGCGAGCGCCCCCACCCCGGTGCTCAGCGCCGTCACCGCGACAGATGCAGCCCGCTTTCTCACGCAAGCCACATTCGGACCGACCAAGGCGGAAATTGATACGCTAACCGGCGGCAACCTCGAGACGTGGATCACCTCCCAGATGGACCTCCCTTTTAGTTCTCACCGGACCGCCACCGTGGCCGACCGCACCAATTTCGGCGGCAGCTCAAGTTTCACCAACTGGAACGCGATCCATATGCCGAATCGGCAATCAGCTTGGTTCAAATTAGCGCTCACCGCGCCGGACCAACTCCGCCAACGCGTCGCTTACGCGCTCAGCCAGATCCTCGTAACTTCCGATATTGCCTTGGGCGATGACAGCCGGAGCGAACCTCTCGCCAACTACTACGACATTCTCGGCAAGGGTGCTTTCGGCAATTTCCGCACGTTACTCGAAAACGTCACCCTCAGCCCCATGATGGGCGAATATCTCAGCTCCCTCCGCAACGCCAAGGCCGACCCCGGCGCCGGCACGACCCCCGATGAAAATTATGCCCGCGAAGTCATGCAGCTTTTTACCATCGGGCTCAGCCAACTCCAACCCGACGGCACCCTCGCCCTCAGCGCCGACGGCTTGCCCGTGGCAACCTACGACCAGACCACGATCACCGAACTCGCCAAAGTCTTCACGGGTTGGGCCTACCCGTCGACGAGCACGACCGCCTTCCGCACGGCCGGCGCCAACTACATCAGCCCGATGCAGCTCTTCGCGACGTCGCATGATGACACCGCGAAGAATCTCAGCCCCGTCAGCGTTACGCCGATTCCCGCTAACCAAGGCGGAACCAAGGATCTTCAACTCGCCCTCGACGCCCTCTTCGCCCACAACAACACGCCGCCGTTTATTTCCAAACTGCTCATCCAGCGCTTGGTCACCAGCAATCCGAGCCCAGGCTACGTTTACCGTGTCGCCCAAAAATTCGTTAACGATGGCACGGGCAAACGCGGCGAGCTGGGTGCTGTGATTCGCACTATTTTGACCGATTATGAGGCACGTTCACCCGCGGTCTCAAGCAACGTCACCTACGGTAAATTAAAGGAACCGCTCCTGCGGATGACCGGGCTGCTCCGATCCTTCGGCGCCTCTTCAACCAGCGGGCGGTTCCTCGGCCTTCGCCATACGATCAACGGCATCGTCATCAACGGAACGACCGCGCGCCCCCTCACCCAAGGCGAGATTTCCACCATCAACTCCAGCACCCTCCCCTACAGCGCCATCGGGAGCATCGGGCAAGCCGCACTCCGCTCACCAACGGTGTTCAACTTCTACCACCCCGACTACGTCCTGCCTGGGCCGCTCGCTTCGGCCGGGCTCGTCGCGCCTGAGTTCGAAATCACCGATGACAATTTCGCCTTGAGCGCGCCAAATTATTACCGCGGTTTTGTCCTCGCCGCCATCCCGACGACCAATGGCGTGCCCACCACCGCCGCCCCCTACACGCTGACGCTCAACCTCACCTACGAGGAGACTCTGGCCAGTAACCCCACCGCGCTCCTCGATCATCTCAGCAATTTGCTCACCGCCGACTCTCTACCCACCGCGGCCCGTACTCGGATCACCACCGCCCTTGCCGCGCTCCCGACCAGTACGACCGCCCTCGATCGCGTTAAATCCGCGATTCTCCTCGTCCTCACCAACCCTTCGGCTGCCATTCAAAAATAAACCCTCGGCGATGACCCGAGGCGCCTGCCTCTCGCCGCTGCGCCCGTTATCGATCAGCCATCCGCCACTCATTCCATCCTGGCCGCTCCGCCGCTCCCACAGTTTCCAACCTCTCTCCTTCCACTTCCATGAGTAAAAAGTCCGCCCCCGAAGTTTCCCGCCGCGAATTTCTTGGCAACGCCTGTTGCGCCGCCGTCGGCGCCACCGGTCTTCTCTCCACGCTCGGCAGCCTCCGTCTCATGGGCGCCGCCGCGAGCCCCAACAATGGCCCCCAACTGCCTCCGGTCGCCGGCGCCCCCATCGGTTCCGACTACAAAGCCCTCGTCTGTCTCTTCCTCAACGGCGGCAACGACGCGAATAATCTCATCATCCCCATGGGCACCGGTCTCGTGACCGACGGCGCCAGCTACGCCGCCTACGCCGCCGCTCGCTCCAACCTCGCGATTCCTCGGGCCAGCCTCCTCCCGATTACCCCCAAAACATCAGATGGCCGGACTTGGGGCCTCCATCCCGCCGTCGACGAGCTCCATGCCCTCTTCAATTCCGGCAAAGCCGCTCTCATCGCAAATGCCGGCACCCTCGTTTATCCTACCTCCAAGAGTCAGTACAACGCCAAGAGCGTCCCGCTCCCGCCCCAACTGTTCTCGCACAGCGACCAACAAGTTCAATGGCAACATAGCGTCCCGGACAAACCCACCTCCACCGGCTGGGGTGGTCGGGTCGCCGATCTCGTCAACGCGTTCAACACCAGCGAACAGATTTCGATGTCCATCAGCATCGCGGGCAAAAACACGTTTCAAGTCGGCGCCCAAGTCACCCAGTACGCCATCAGCACCAGCGGCGCACCCACTCTCACAGGCAGCACTTCCAGCGCCACCTCTGTCGATGGAATCCGGTTTAAGGCCCAGAAAGACCTCTTCGCCGCCCAGCAATCGAGCCTTTTCGAAACGGCTTTCGCCTCCGCCTCAACCGACGCTATCGCGAGCTCGGACCTCCTCAACACCGTCCTCAGCGCATCTGGCACCCTCGCCACCGTCTTCCCCAGCACATCCGCCGGCAACCAACTCAAGATGGCCGCCCGCCTCATCGCCGCTTCGCCAAACCTCGGACTCAAGCGCCAAATCTTCTTCGTTCAACTCGGCGGCTGGGATCTTCACGCCGGCCAGCTCGTCAATACCGATCCCACGAGCGGCACCCACGCCGGCCTGCTCTCGCAAATCAGCGAGGCCGTCAATGCCTTCTACAAAGCCACCATCGAGCTCGGCGTCTCCAACCAGGTCACCACCTTCACCGCCTCCGATTTCGGCCGTACCTTTCGCTCAAACGGCGATGGCTCCGACCACGGCTGGGGCAGTCACCACTTCGTCGTCGGTGGCGCCGTCCGCGGCACCGAGCTCTATGGGAAAATGCCGACTCTCGCGATCAACGGCCCCGACGATACCGGCCAGGGCCGCTGGATCCCGACCACCAGCGTCGATGAATACGCCTCGACACTCGCGACTTGGTTCGGCGTCAGCGCGAGCGATCTGCACACCGTCCTCCCCAATATCGGCCGATTCGCCAAACCCAACCTCGGCTTCATGGGATGAACCTCCGTCGTGCTCTGCCGGCGGCCGGCGCGCTGCTCGCGATCGTGGCCGTGCTCAGCGTTTTCGTCTTCAGCCGCCGCGAGCGCGCCGCATCCACCCGCGACCTCCACTCCGCGCCCAGCGATCCCCCGACATCGTTCGCGCCAACCGCAACCTCTCAGGCTGCGCGATCCGGAGGATCGAAGATTGCCACTCCAGTCCAAAGCCCCGGCGCCCCCGCCGAGCGCTCGACCCTCGCCGACTCCCTCAACTCGCCATCGGGCGATATTCAAGCCGACCTGCGCATCGTCCTGGAGGTCATCACCTCCTTCCAAACTAATTTTCCCCGAGATGGTAACCCCGTGGGCACCAACGCCGAAATTACCGCCGTACTCACAGGTCGCAACCGCCTGCGGCTGGCGCTGATCCCTCCGGACCATCCGGCCATCAACTCTGCGGGCGAGCTCTGTGACCGCTGGGGCACGCCTTTTTTCTTCCACGCCGAGAGCGCGCGCCAGATGGAAATCCGCAGCGCCGGCCCCGATAAAAAAATGTGGAATCAGGACGACACCGCGCAACATCCCTGAACTAACCGCTCGCCACCCCGTTTTCAGAACCACCCGCCGCAACCTCGCTTGCGCTCACTAGATCCAACCAGCCAGGGCCTCGCGTAGTTTTTCTCTAGCTCGGTAAATCCGAGTTTCCACCGCTTTCGCCGAAGCCCCAACCACACCGGCGATCTCCGCGTGCGACAGTTCCTCGTATTCAAAAAGCACCAGAGCTTCACGTAAATCAGTCGGCAGAGCCGCCAGCGCCGCCCGTAGTGCCGCCGCACGCTCCGCGGCTTCCAACTCACCCGCACCCACCTCGGAGCGACCGACCGCCGCACTCTCCGTTTCTATCCAGGTCGATAACGCGACCTCCGGCCGCCGCCGCCACCACCGCAGCCGATTCCTCGCCAGATTCACCGCAATCGCGAAAAGCCACGGGCGAAATTCTGCACCCACCCGATACTTGGACCGCTGCTGCCACACCCGCACAAAAGTCTCCTGCGCCAAATCCTCCGCCTCGCTCGTATTCAAGACCAGCCGCATAATCACCGCCTTCACCGGCAACTCCCACCGTTCCAATAAGCGGCCAAACGCTCCCTCGTCGCCCCGCTGCACCCCAGCCATCAAACTCCGATCGTCCTCGCGCACCGCCGCCGCTGCCGCGGTCGCCAACGCCGCGGTGGCCGTCGCGTCCAGAGGAACCTCGGGGGCGAAGGTCACGGCGTCATCCGCAGGTTCGGAGCCCCGTGATGAGTGAAGCCGGCCACTCGCGGCAACACCGTCGCCAAATAACGCACACCCTCCACCGGCTGCATTTCGCTGGCTACCCTCCGAAAATGAGCCGTCATCGCCTCCACACACACGTTCTCCAAGGCCGCGATCTCAGCCGCCGGCGCGCGGCGCTCACGCGCGGCTAAAATCGCCGAGCAATGCTCGCCGCAGACAATGCTGTAATCCTCATGCAGCCTCTTAATCGCCGCAAACCGCGCCGCATCCAAGTGAAACTCCGCCTGCAGCCACGCCAGCGCATCCCCTTCGCGAGACGCCGCATGAATCGCGCGATCCCCATTCAGCAAAAAAAATGCCCCAAAGGCTAACCCTCCCGCCAGCCCCAACATCCCGATCGTAATAAAAATATTTCTCACGGCATCAGCATCTGCCGCGCGTCCAGACCCTGCACATACACCCGCGCCAACTCCGCACTCTCCGACGCGGCCCGCGCCCGCGCTTGTTCCCGCCCCCAGATTCCACCGGTCGCCACCGCCACCACCAAAACTACCCCGACCACACTCGCATGCCGCCGGACAAATACCCACCAGGGCCCGACCACCGCATTCCCCTGCAAACGCGATCTCACGCCGCTCCGGAAACCCTCGGTACGTCGCGGGGCCACCTCCCAGCTGGCAAGCAAACGGGAAAGCGGGTCAGAGGAGGGCGAGGGATTCATAGGAAAGCGGTAATCACACTATAACCGAAATCACGCGAAAACCCTCAAAAAATTAATTCAAGGGGTTTTGATGTAGCCGGGTTATATCAAAGTACACTCACCATGAAACAAAGTTCACTCGCCACTGCCCTGCTCTCCTCTGCCCTCTTGCTCTCCACCGTGTTCGCGGCCGAAAAACCAGCCGTCCCCAGCGCGGGCGTCAAACCCGGCGCGGATAAGACTGAGTCGGCAATCATCGCCCAAGCCCGCGCTCACTACCCCATCAAGACCTGCGTGGTCTCGGGCGAGCCTCTCGGTAGCATGGGCGAGGCCACCCCTTTCATTCACCGCGCCACCGGGCAACCTGCGCGGGTCGTCTTCCTGTGCTGCGATGGCTGCTCCGATGACTTCAAAGCGAGCCCTGCTAAATTCCTGAAAAAAATCGACGACGCCGCCGCCGCTGAAAAAAAATCCCCCAAGCCCGCGGATAAAAAAGCCTGACCCAACCGAACCGCGCGACACCGCCCACTCCTTCCTTCAAACCACCTGCATAAACTTGCCTATCGCCGCCCCGCTCTCCGCCCGCACTAACCCGCCGTGATTCTCCGCCGCGATGGCCACCCCATGCAGGTAATTTATCGCCTCGTCTCTTCGCTGACCGGTCGCGCCACACCCAGCCTTCACCGTCGCGCCAACCCCGTTTCCCGACGAGGGGTCTGCCATTCACCACGAGCTGGCCGCACGGGCTTGCCGGGCCGTCGCCACGAAAATCGCCCGGGCGGCCCGCCCGTCAAACTAGCTCGGCTCCTCGCCTTTATCGTCACCGCTATTCCCGGCCATTCCGCCGAGCCCATCACCCTACCGGCAATCCTCGCGGAGGTTCGCGCGCGCCATCCTCAAATCCGCGCCGCCACCGCCACCGCCGCCGCTGATCGTGAACGTATCCAGCAATCAGATACCTGGGAAGACCCGATCGCCGGCGTCGAATTCCAACCAGCGGGCCGCCGGCAGCCCGCGTCCTAGGACGCGGCCGAGTTCTCGCTCAGCCAGAAGATTCCACTCTCCGGCAACCGTGAACGCCGCCGCGCAGTGGCCACGGCCGCGGCGGCTGTTGCTCTCGCCGGCGTCCGCACCCGCGAATTCCTACTACTCGGCGAAACGAGCGACACCTTTTTCCAACTGCTCCGCGCCCGCGAGCAGCTCGCCCTTACCCAAGCTTCAGGCGACTGGCTCGCGCAGGCCACCACTTTCAGCCGACAACGGCTCGCCGCCGGATCGGGCCGCCTGAGCGAGCTCATCAGCGCAGAAGCGGAGCAGGCCCAACTCGACGCCCGCGTGGTTCTGCTCCAGCGAGAAATCGCCGACGCCGCCGCCCGACTTAACACCCTCCGCGACCTTCCGCCGCAAACCCCCGTGCCCGAGCTGAGCCCACCGCCGCGACCCAGCAATGATGTCAACCCGGCCGGCTTCGCCTCTCTGGAGGCGGCTCAAGCGCACGCTTTTTCCCACCGGCCTGATTTGCACGAGGCGCAGGCGCGGATCATTGCCGCGCAACGCGTCCGGGAACTTGCGGACCGCGCATGGCGCCCCGATCCCGAAATCATCCTCAAAGCGCGCCACCTCGCCACCGGCGGCCGACTGATCGAGAGCTACGATACCGGCTTCGCAGTCAGCCTCCCGTGGTTCAACGACAAAAAATATCGCTCAGCGCAGCGGGAGGCCGATCGCCGCCGCGAGGCCGCCGAACTCGAAGCCGACACCTTACGCAGCAAGACCGCCGCCGAAATTCGCGAGATGTGGCAACGCATTACGACCGCACGGCATCAGCTGGAAATTTACCAGCAGCGACTCCTCCCCCTCGCCCGTCAGAACGCCGCCAACCTAAAAGAGGATCTCGCGCTGGGCAAAGCAACGATCCCCGAGGTCATCGCCGCGCACCGCGCGTGGGTCGAAGCGCAAGTTACCGGGGCGGCCCATCTCGCCGATTTCCACCGTTTTCACGCCCTCCTTCACGTCCTCGTCGGCTCACCCGGTCCTTCATGAAGCCGTTTCTGTTTTTAATCGGCGTAATCTTAACGCCTGACGTCCGCCCGGCCTCCGCTCCAGCCGCGCTCCCTCCCCCGTCGGTCAATGCCGGCGTTTACCAATGCCCGATGCATCCGTGGATTCGCTCCGCCAAGCACGCCAAGTGCACGATCTGCGGGATGGACCTCGTGCTCGCCTCCACCGCAGGGGCTACCGCGCCAGCGGGTGTCGTCGCCTTGAGCGCCCACATCGTTACCACGATTGGCGTGGAGACCGCCGTCGTCGCGCCCCGCGCCCTCCTCCGGACCGTCCGCGTCAACGGCGCGATCGACGATGATGATACTCAGCATCGCTTGATCAGCGCGTGGGCCGAGGGTCGCGTCGAAAAACTCCACGTCACCAGCGTCGGCACCTCCGTCACCACGGGGCAACCCTTGCTCGATCTCTACAGTCCGGAATTGCAGGCCGCCCAGAGAGATTTCCTCCAACTCGTCCGCGCTGGCGAAATCGCCGCGGCGGCGCTGCCCCCCGCCCGCGAGCGACTCCGCCGGATGGCACTCAGCGATCTTCACATCGATGATCTCATCCGCAACGGCATCCCCACCTTGGTCACCACGATCCTCGCCCCCGCTGGCGGAATCGTGTTGGAAAAATCCGTCTACGAGGGTCAGTGGCTGAAGACGGGCGACAAGCTGTTCGCCCTCGGAGATTTTTCACGGATGTGGTTTCAATTCGAGGCCTACGAACAAGACATGGCGTGGCTCCGTGTCGGCCAGTCGGTCGAGATCACCACCCGAGCATTGCCAGGCGAGATCATCGTCGCGCCCATCGCGTTCATCGATCCCAACTTCAACGAAGTAACTCGCACCACCAAAGTCCGCGTCGTGCTCGCCAATCCTCACTTTAATACGACTTCGGGTGAGGCGCACCGCCTCTTCCATCGCGTGCTCGCCGAAGCCCGCGTGCTGGTGGAATCACCGCAGGTTTTAACCGCGCCAAGATCAGCCATCCTCGACGCCGGCATGGGCCCCATCGCCTACGTCGACCTCGGCGCGGGCCATTATGAGCAACGCAAACTCCGGCTCGGCCGGCGCGGTGACGCACTCGTGGAAATCCTCGCCGGCCTCGCCGAGACCGAGCAGGTTGTCACGCAGGGCGCGTTATTGATCGATGCGCAGGCCCAGCTCAACCGCGAGGCCAGCGGATTGGACGTGCCTAAGGCAACCGGTCCGCGCGGGGCTGCCGACGCCCCGCTCCCGCTCCGTCCACCCGTCGCGATCCAACCCGCCCCGCTCCCGCCAACCACCGCCACCACGACTGCAACCGATCCTCTTTTTTTCCTCGCGCAAATCGCGCTCGATGCCGCCGGGGTCCTCGCCGCCGATGACTTCGTGGGTTACCAAAAAACGTTTCCCCAGCTGATCGCGGCGGGGAAATTATTTCCCCAGCTCCCCACCCTGGCTTTGGGCGGCAACCTCAAAGAGGCTCGTCGCTCTTTCGAACCGTGGAGTACAGCGGTCGCCGACTTACTAAAGCCTCACAAAAGCACCCTCGGGATTAAAATTTTCCAGTGCCCGATGAGCCCCGTGCTCGGCAAAGGGCGTTGGCTTCAGCGCCAGCAACCCGCGCAGAATCCCTTTTTTGGCGCCGCCATGGCAAATTGCGGCGCCGAGCTGCCGTAACGCGATCAGCACAGTAAAAAAACCGACGACGCCACCGGCCGTCCTGGCGGCTCGGCTGATTCTTTTAAATCCTCCCGCTGCTCAGCTCTCCGCATGATCAACGCTCTCATCAAATGGTCGCTTGCGAATCGCTTCATCGTCCTCGCGGCCACGTTACTTCTGTTCGGGTGGGGACTTTTCACGATCCGGAAAGTACCGATCGACGCCATTCCTGATCTTAGCGAAAACCAAGTCATCGTCTTTGCTGATTGGGATGGCCGCAGCCCTCAGGAGGTCGAGGACCAGATTACTTATCCCCTGTCCGTCAACTTACAAGGGCTCGCTGGGGTGCAGGCCGTTCGCGCCACCTCAATGTTCGGATTTTCCATTCTCACCGTCATCTTCTCTGAGAATATCGACAACTACTTCGCCCGCACGCGCGTACTCGAGCGTTTAAATTATCTGGGCAATATCCTCCCCGCTGGCGTCACTCCGCGCCTCGGCCCCGATGCCACCGGCCTCGGCTGGATCTACCAATACTACCTCAAGGATTCTTCCGGAAAACAGGATCTTGGTTCACTCCGCGCACTGCAGGATTATTTTGTCCGCTACCAACTCGCCGCCGTACCCGGTGTCGCCGAAGTCGCCAGTATCGGCGGATTCGTCCGCCAATGGCAGGTCGAGGTCTCATCGTTACACATGAAACAGCGTGGGGTCTCGCTCACGGAAATTTTTGACGCGGTGGCAAAAAATAACCTCAACGTCGGTGGACGGACACTGGAGGAAAATGGTTTGGAGTTCATCGTCCGCGGCCGCGGGCTGATCACTTCCGCCGCCGATCTCGAAACGATTGTCCTGACAACTCGCGCGGGCGTCCCCGTGTATCTCCGCGATGTCGCCACGGTCCAGATCGGCGGCGAATATCGCCGGGGGACTCTCGACGTCGATGGCCGTGAAGTCGTTGGGGGTACTGTCGTGATGCGTTCCGGCGAGAATGCTTACGCGGTGATTCAAGCCGTGAAGACAAAGATTGCGCAGGTGGCCGCCGGCCTGCCACCGGGGATCACCCTCGAACCCTTTTATGATCGCAGCGGACTCATCGATCGCGCCATCGCCACCCTTAAGGATACTCTCTGGGAATCAGTGATCCTTGTGACGCTGATGCACGTGCTGTTTCTTTTTCATTTTCGCAGCATCGTGATTGTGACGCTGCCCTTGCCGGCCTCAATTCTGGTCGCGTTCATTTTGATGAAGGCTTTCGGCATCCAGTCGCATATTATGTCGCTCACGGGTATCGCCATCGCCATCGGGGTACTCGTCGATGCCGCCATCGTGATGGTCGAAAACGTGATTCGGCACTGCGAACTCGCCGAGCAAACGCTCGCGCTCGCCGACCCGGTCGGAGCTGCGCCCGGCGGTCATCGCCAGCGCCGCCTGCAGCCCGCTGATTACGCTCGGATCACGCTGGTCGCATCTCAGCAAGTCGGTCGCCCCATTTTTTTCGCGATGGGCATCATCATCCTCGCCTTCGTACCGATTTTTGCAATGACCGGACAGGAGGGGAAACTTTTTCACCCGCTGGCTTGGACCAAGACGTTTGCAATGGTCGGAGCCACCGTCCTCGCGGTCACGTTGGTTCCGGTCCTTTGCGCGCTGCTGGTCCGAGGGCCTTTTCACGCGGAGGACCGCAACCTAATCATGCGCGGGTTACTCGCAGTCTACGATCCCGTGCTTTCGTGGGCGCTGCGTTTCCGCCGCACCGTCCTGGCCCTCGCGAGTGCCCTCCTCGCGGCCTGCTGTTTCATCGCGTTCGGCGTACCCGCCGCTCTTCCCGCGGCCTTGGCGCAGTTCAGCCCGCGCCTCGCCGCGCACCTCCCGATCGGCTTTGGCAGCGAATTTATGCCGACCCTGCAAGAGGGCAGCCTGCTCTTCATGCCAGTCCTGCTCCCGAGCACGTCGCTGACTGAAATTAAGCGAATCATGGCGTGGCAGGATCAAACGATTCGCACGACCCCAGAGGTCGTGAGCGCCGCGGGCAAACTGGGACGTTTCGAGACCGCGACCGACCCGGCGCCTGTGGAAATGATCGAAACCACCATCATGTTAAAGCCCCCAGCGGAGTGGCGCCCCGGCCTCACCAAGGAGCAGCTTATCGCCGAACTTACCGCGAAGCTCACGCAGGTCCCCGGCTACGTCCCTGGTTTTCTCCAACCCATCGAGAACCGGCTCCTCATGCTCTCCACGGGAATCCGCGCCCAACTCGGCGTCAAAATATTCGGAGACGACCTCGAAGCCCTGCAACAGAAAGCCTTCGCCGTGGAACAGGTTCTCAACACGGTTGAAGGCGCCATCGGGGTGGCACCCTCGCGGGTGCAGGGCAAGCCGTACCTAGAAATCACGGCCGACCGCACCGCGCTGGCCCGCTACGGTCTTAACGTCGCCGACGTCCTCGCCGTGGCGGAAACGGGGATCGGCGGCAAGACGGCCACCACAAGCCTGCAAGGCCGCGAACGTTGGCCCGTACAGGTCCGTTTTGAACGGGCCGATCGCGAGGATCTTGACCGCTTGAACGCCCTGCCCGTGGCGATTCCTGGGCTCGCAGGCGAGAACCGCTACGTGCCGCTCGGCCAGGTCGCGACCATTCATCGAGTGAGCGGGCCCAATGAAATTTCGAGCGAAAACGGGCGGCTGCGCGTGTTCGTTCAGGCGAATGTCAGCGGCCGTGATCTCGGTGGCTTTGTCGAAGCTGCCAAAACCGCCATCACCGCGTCCGTGCCCCTCGACCCCGGCATGACCATCGAATGGAGCGGCCAATACGAGAATCAAATCCGCGCTCGTCACACCCTCCAACTTATCCTGCCGGCCGTTCTGGTCATTATTTTCCTGATACTAACAATGACCTTCCAATCAGCTGCGGAAGCCGCTCACGTCATTTTAGCGGTGCCTTTTGCTCTCACCGGAGGCGTCCTCCTCCAATGGTTTTTAGGCTTCAATTTCAGCGTCGCTGTCTGGGTCGGTTATATCGCTCTTTTCGGCACAGCGATCCAAACAGGTATTGTCATGGTGATCTACCTCGACGAGGCCGTCACGAAAGCGCTGGCCGAGAAGCGCGCCGCCGCGGGCCCGGCCCTCTCGCCCGCCGCTTCCATCCAACTCGAACCCCAAGAACTCATCACCGCAGTCAAGGCCGGCGCCCGGCTGCGCTTAAGACCAAAGGTGATGACAGTTGCCACCACCGTGGCCGGCCTCATTCCCATCTTCTGGAGCACCCGCACAGGTGCCGAAATCATGCAGCCCCTCGCGGCCCCCGTCGTCGGCGGCATGCTCTCATCGCTGGTGCACATTCTTGTCGTGACCCCGGTCATTTTTGTCTGGCTGCGAGAACGGCAACTGCGGGCGCAAAATTAATTTTTAGAAGCGGGACAATAGGATCAGATCAGCTGCACTCTCCGGCTGGCTCTAGCCCTTTGCTCACATATTACCTACCGGCTGCCGCCCCCATATTATGAAATCAGTTACCTTCATTCGCCTCGCCCTAACCATACTGCTGCCGATCAGCGCGGTTTTGTCCGCGGAATTTCCCGACGCCGCCCAGCCGCAACTGGCGACGACGAATGACGGTCATGTCTGGCTCACGTTCGGTCGCGGCCCGGAGATTTTCGTCGCACGATCCGACGATCGGGGAATGACTTTTTCCCATCCGATCCGCGTCGCCGCGTTACCGTCGCTCATGCTCGGCCGACGCCGCGGCCCCCGTCTTGCGGCCTACGGAGAAAAAATCACTTTGACGGTAATGGCCGGTGAGCTTTTCGCCTTTCATTCAAAAGACGGTGGTAGAAAATGGCGCGGCCCCACGCCAATCAACGATGTTCCGCGGAGCGCGCGCGAGGGCCTGCACGCCCTCACCATCGCTCCCGATGGGCGGCTTTTCACGACATGGCTCGATTTGCGAGGGGAACGCACTCAGCTTTTCAGCTCCGACTCAACCGATGCTGGCGCGACCTGGAGTCCCAACCAACTCGTCTATCGCGCGCCAAACGGCCAAACGGTCTGCGAATGCTGCCACCCCTCGGCCCAGTTTAGTGCACGTGGCGAGCTTGTCGTCATGTGGCGCAACGGGCTCGAAGGCGCCCGCGATATGTGGAGCGCGGTGCGTCCCGCCGGCGCAGATAAATTCGGCGCGAGCACTAAACTGGGCGAGGGCACGTGGATGCTCAAGGCGTGCCCGATGGACGGAGGCGCCGTCTTCACAAACGGCGACCGTTTCGCTTCCGTTTGGCAGCGCAGCGGTGATATTTTTTTTAACGAGCCCGGCGAACCTGAAAAACGCATCGCCAGCGGCGCACAACCCGTCGCCATCACCACGACCAACCGCACCGCGGTGGTCTGGCAGCAGGGCGCCGATCTTTGGGTCAGCACGCCGCGCGCAGACTCCCCACCGCGATTATTTAAGAACCAAGGTCGTTTCGCCTCGATCATTACGATCAACGGGAGCGATGACATACTCGTCGCCTTTGAACATGGCTCCGCCGTCGTCGTCGATCGTCTTTAAGCAACGCCTCCAAGGAGCTAAATCGTCGCCGCCGTCTCATTCACCGCCCCTGAAACCGTTGAAACCGGAGAATCCCGGCCTCGCCAGCGATCAGCTCACTCCCGAGACGACGCTTTCCCTCTGTAGTAAAATCTGCAGCCGACGCCAACGCCGCAAGGCTGATGAAAGTACGCGATAGCGGTATGCCGTCTGAGCATTACTGGGAAAGTCTGCACGATGTGCCGGCGATTCTTGACGCGTTCGGATTCGGCCCAGACACCGGCGACGTCGTCGAGATGGACTGCGGCTATGGCACGTTCACCCTTCCGCTCGTATAGCGCATCCGCGGTACGGTTCACACGCTCGACGTCGACTCCTCGATGGTCACGCGTACCCGCGCACGTACTCCGAAAAATCTCAGCGCACGCGTGGTCGCCACCGTTCGCGACGCCTTCATCGACGGGTTGGACGTTCCGACCAGCTCTTGCGACGCATGGTTATTATTTAATATTCTCCATACCGAGGAGCCCCACCGGCGGCTCCTCGCCGCCCATGCGTGCGTCCGGCCAGGCGGTCTCGTCGCCGTCATCCATTGGCGCAGCGACGTGCCCACGCCCCGGGGCCCCTCGCTGGCAATCCGTCCAAGCCCCGCACAAATTGAGGCATGGGCGCGCGACGTTGGTGGTTTTGCCCCGCCGCTCGCCTTGCTCACTTTGCCACCATGGCACTTCGGGGTTGCCCTCCGCCGCAGCCAACTCGGTTAAGCGCGCCGCACCGGTCCGCGCCGCGCCCTTTCACGGTTAATCTCGTGGCCATCTTCTCGCTGTGAATCGCGCTACCAACCTTGCCTGCCAACTCAGGCGCCAACTCCGGCGACGACGCGTATTGACCAGACCACGCGGGCGCGTACTTTTCGGTCTGGGCGCAGGATTCCTTGAGCCATTCCCTTTCGCATCTGCGTCCGCCCAATGGCTCACCAACGCCACTTCATTATGAAATATTCGTTCCCACTACTGCTTGCCGGTCTCACGCTGGCCGCGCTCTCTGGCTGTAAACCTCACGAGGATCACTCTCGCAAAGGCGAAGGCCACGCTCACCAGGCACCCCACGGCGGCACACTCCTCGAACTCGGCGACCACGCTGGTAATCTCGAACTTCTCCGCGACACAAAAAATGGCACCTTGTCCGTCTACCTGCTCGACGGCCACGCGGAGAATTTCGTGCGCATTGCCGTCGGCACGCTTGACGCGGTCGCTTTCACCGGCGGGCAAAAACGCACCCTCACCCTCAAAGCAGTCGCCAACCCCGCCACGGGAGAGACCGTCGGCAATACCTCACTTTTCGTAGGCCAGGCCGACTGGCTCAAGTCCAGCGGTGAACTGAACGGCGAAATCGGCGCCCTTGAAATCCGTGGCACAAAATTCGGTCCAGTCGCTTTCCAATTAAAGTAGCGCTCGCAACCGGCTCCAGCACCCATTCTAACGCGCTCACTCGCTCCCAACCATCCGCCTGACCCCCGCTTTCAGACGCACGTCCCCAACTGCGCACAACTTCGCGCGCCGCGCTCATATCAGTACCGGCCCGCTCACCGTCCGCCCCTCGGCCAATCACAGCATTTGCAATTCTTCACCACCGCGATGAGCGAACCGAGCTCCTTGCGCATTCAAATCTCGTCCAAAGTCTCGTCGCGCCAGACCTAGCTTCCGACACTACTCTATGATTCCCGTCACCGTTCTCACCGGCTTCCTTGGCGCCGGTAAAACCACGCTTCTCAATCGCATTCTCACGGAACAACACGGGAAGAAACTTGCCGTCATCGAAAACGAATTCGGCGAAGTCGGCGTCGATCATCAACTCGTCATTCAAGGCGAGGAGGAACTTTTTGAGATGAACAACGGCTGCATCTGCTGCAGCGTCCGGGGCGACCTCATCCGCATTCTCGGTCGTCTGCTCAAGCGCAAAGATAAGCTCGACGGTATCCTTATCGAAACCACCGGTCTCGCCAACCCAGCCCCGGTCGCCCAGACGTTCTTTACCGACGACGAAATCAAGCAATCCTTTCGCCTCGATGCGATTATCACCGTCGTCGACGCCAAACATATCTCCCAGCACCTCGCAGGCGATGATGAGTCCGTCAAACAGATCGGCTTCGCCGACGTCATCATCCTCAATAAAACCGACCTACTGCCCGCGGCCGAGCTCGATGCTTTGGAAACCCGCCTCCACCGGATCAACCAGGTCGCCAAAATCCACCGTACCACCCAGTGCGCGCTGGACCTTGATCACGTTCTCGATGTCGGTGGCTTCAACCTCACTCGCGCCGTCGAAGTAGATCCGAAATTCCTCGAGCCCGAGTATCCCTTCGAATGGACCGGCGGCTACTCCCTCCCCGCCGGCACCCACACGCTTGAAATCGGACATTGCGATGAAGGGCATGGCCACGAGCACGGCGAGGGGCACGCACCCAACGGCGATCATGCCCATGATCACGACCACGCCCACGGGGAGTCCGATGACGCGCACCATCACCACCACGGCAATCCCAACGAACTCGATATCGTCATCATGCCGGTAAATGTTCCCCTCAACGGTGATTTTACCGCCGGCTCCGCTCAAGTTGCGATCAACTCGGCCATCGCCGCTTCCGTCCACGTCTTCGCCGACTGGGAAGCACGCACGCCCGCGGGCGCCATCATCACGCCGGGCGCAACGCTCCACCGCCTGCTCCTCGCTGAGGGCAACGGCCGTTACCTCCTTAAAATTGACCAACCCGGCAACTACCTCGTCTTCGAGGCCTGCGGCCATGACCCTCTCCATATTTACGTCGACGGCTCCGTTTCAAAGCCCGTCTGGCAGCAAGATTTTCACGCTGCCCACACGCACAACGAGGCCGTGACGTCCGTCGGTATTAGCACCCCCGGCGACCTCGACGGGAAAAAACTCAACGATTGGATTAGTGAACTTCTCCGCGTCCAAGGCGCTGATATTTACCGGATGAAGGGCGTGCTCGCAGTGAGCGGCTCCAAGCAGCGACTCGTTTTTCAAGGCGTCCACATGCTGTTCGACGCACAATTCGACCGCGAATGGCGCGCAGCCGAACCCCGCACCAATACGCTCGTCTTCATCGGAAAAAATCTCGATCGAGCCAAGCTTAACGAGGCTTTCAGGCAGTGCCTCGCATGATCTTTTGGTGAGCTCCGCCCGTGGCGATCACGACGTCGGCCACCGGAGATTTCGCGCCACCGCGCGGGTCATGCGCATCAGCTAAAAGCGGTTGCCCGGGGATACCGGCCGCGGTTGCGATCAGCACGTAACCAAGGTGGCTCTGACCCAAAAGCTAGGACTATCTACCCTTGCCCGAACTCACGGGCACCCACGGGAGAGGTTCCTTCCCTTCGCCCCACGTTCACCGTGTCGACCGATATTTATCTGACCGGCTTTCATGAAATAACTTCAGGACTTTCCCGTTTTTATTCTAAGTCAATTCCCGTCCCGTTTTCTCGGTAGCTCCCTCTTTTTTGCCGCCCCCACGATCTCTCCATCGCTCGCCTTCTCGCCATGCCCTCCTCCTCCTTTGTCACCACCGCTCCCCGTCTCCTCCTCGTCACCTTCCCAGCTATCTGCCTCGGTGCGCTCCTCACGAGTTGCGTCGGCCCGGTAGAGTCATCCGACTTTGCCGCCACCAGCGAACAGGTCGGCCGGGGGCCTCGGCACACCGTCACTCCCGTCAATCAACTCCTCACTCCCCTCGGGCTTAGCGTCGAGCTCCCCGGGCTCCGCCCCCAGGCGCTCGCGCTCTCCCCCGACGGCAGCCTCCTCATCGTCTCGGGCAAGACCAGCGAACTTCTCGTACTCGATCCCGCCACCGGCGCCATCCGCCAGCGCGTCGCACTGCCCGATGAAAAACAAACCGAACCACAGCCGGGCGCCGCCTCCGCTAACTTGCTGCAGCCCGACAAGAAGGCCCAGGTCAGCTTCACCGGCCTTGTATTCACTCCAGAAGGACGCCGCATTTTTCTCAGCAACGTGAACGGTAGCATCAAAGTTTTCACCGTCTCCGCGGATGGTCGCGTCCAGCCGTCGCATAGTTGGCCCCTGCCGCTCGCCCATGCGCCGCGTCGTGAAGAAGAAATTCCCAGCGGACTCGCCGTGTCCAAGGACGGAGCGCGGCTCTACGTCTGCGGCAACCTGTCCAATCAACTCTTGGAACTCGACGCCACCACCGGTCAGGTCCTGCGCACGTTTGCAGTCGGCGTCGCCCCTTACGATGTCGTTCTCGTCGGTGATCACGCGTATGTGAGCAACTGGGGCGGTCGCCGCCCAGACCGCGACGATCTTACCGGCCCCGCTGGACGCGGCACCACTGTGCGGGTCGACGCGGAAAAATTCATCGCCAGCGAAGGCTCGGTGAGTGTCGTTCCGCTTCTCCCGAGCAACGGCGCCCAGACGCTGGAAATCCTCACCGGCCGACACGCCAGCGCCCTCGCCGTCTCACCGAATGGCCACTACGTCGTTTGTGCGAACGCCGCTGCCGATACCCTCAGTGTCATTGCCACGCGCAGTCGCACCGTTATCGAAACGATTTGGGTCAAGCCCAAGCCAAGTGATCTTTTCGGCGCCTCGCCTAACGCCCTCGCTTTCGATCCTTCGGGGCGCCGGCTCTACGTCGCCAACGGCAGTCAAAATGCCGTGGCCGTGATCCAGTTTGACCCGGGCGATCGCGAGTCCCGTCTCGAGGGCCTGATCCCGGTTGGCTGGTTTCCGGGCGCCTTGGTCCTGGATGCACGCCGCGGACAGATCACCGCCGCTAATATAAAAGGAATTCCCGAAGCTCGGAGCAAAGCCCCCGGCACCACCGCCACGGGTTTTAATTCTAAGCAATTTTCCGGTTCGCTCTCGCTGGTGCCGATTCCCGCCGCTCGCGATCTTCCCGCCCTTTCCGAAACCGTCAGCCGTAATCTGCGCCGCGCGGTCATCACCCAAGCCCAACTCCCCGCCCGTCCCCAGATCCAACCTCGCGTGATTCCCGAACGCATCGGCGAGCCGAGCCGAATCAAACACGTCGTCTACGTTATCAAAGAAAATCGCACTTACGATCAAGTCCTCGGCGACCTTCCCGCCGGCAACGGCGATCCCGCGCTGTGTATCTTCGGCGAACGCATCACCCCAAACCAGCACCGCCTCGCCCGCGATTTCGTTCTCCTCGATAACACCTACTGCGCCGGCATCCTCAGCGCCGACGGTCACCAGTGGAGCACGACCGCCTTTTCCACCGATTACATGGAGAAAAATTTCGCGAATTTTCCCCGCAGCTACCCCGATGGTATGGGGGTGGATGGCAGCGATGCCCTCGCCTACGCACCCACGGGCTTCATTTGGGATAACGCCCTCAGACATAAGATCAGCATCCGCAATTACGGCGAATTCATGGCCCCGGCGGTGACCTGGCGCGATGGGCGCAAGGGGACGCCTGACTTCACAACCTGCTTTCGCACGTGGCAGGGCACCAGCACCGAAGCCGTGTTTAAAAGCTACCCAATGATCGAGACCATCCGCGCCTTCTCACCTCCCCACTACGTCGGCTGGGAAATGGCCGTCCCCGATCAATATCGGGCCGACGTTTTCATCCGTGATTTGCGGGAGTTCGCAGCCAAGCGCGAATTCCCCGCGCTCACGATTATCTGTCTGCCCAATGATCACACCAGCGGAACTAAACCAGGCTCGCCCACACCGGCAGCGTGCATGGCCGATAACGACCTGGCCTTCGGCCGCATCGTCGAAGCCCTCAGTCATTCTCCCTTTTGGAAGGAGATGGCGATCTTCAGCATCGAGGATGATCCCCAAGCCGGCTGGGACCACGTCAGCGGTTACCGCACCACCGCCTACGTGATCAGCCCATTCTCAAAACGAAACCAGGTCGTCAGCACCCAGTACAACACCACCAGCGTTATCCGCACCATTGAGCAGATTCTGGGCATGCCGGTGATGAACCAGTTCGACGCCAGCGCTACGCCAATGTTCGCCTGCTTCACGGAGACTCCCGACTTCACGCCGTTCACCGCGTTACCGACGACTATTCCCCTCGATCAAATGAATCCCGCTGCCTCCGCGCTAAAAGATCCTGTCCTTCGCCGCGACGCGCTCGCGTCCGCCCGCATGGATTTTCGTACGGCCGACAAAGCACCCGAGGACACCCTCAACCGGATCCTGTGGCGCGCAATGCGAGGTAGCACCACGCCGTATCCAGAATGGGCCGTCAGCCCTGATACGGACGACGATTACGACTGAACGCTCGGCTGAATCTGCCTTCGGAATTTTATTGGGTCAAGGGAAGCGGCCGCCCCTCGGCGCGAGCCGCGCCTCGCCCAGTCGCGACTTGGTTACAAAATCCGTCTGCTAAAACGGCCTCGAATTTAATTCTCTAACAATGGGTGGAAGTAGGTTGCCAGAACCTCATGATGCCTCCCCGCCATCGGTGGGAAGACGGTAAGAAAACGAAGACCGACCGGGAACCGACCGGAAGCGACGCGCGGCCCTCATTTCGGCTCGAAATCAGCCGATGACCACCACGCCAGCAAAATAAAATGTCCCTCCCGAGCGAGTCATGCGCAGATCCCCGCCACTTCGAATTCGAGACGATTTTTAGAAGCAACAGAAAAAATCGCCCTACGACGAATAAAGAAGGGGCCCAGCGGTTTCATGGGTGAGCCGATGACGAACCGCCAAGCCGTCGATCCGGGTCGTGGCTCAGTAGATGTCGAGATCTTGGCCAATGACGACTTTACCGGTGTAGCCGGCGGTGACCTCGCGCAAAACCTGGTCCGGTGGCTGGCCGGATAAGACTAGATGGTGGAGCACGAGAAGCTTGGGTTTGGCCTCGCGGGCGATCCGCGCGACGTCGCTCGACGACGTGTGAAACGCGGTGTGGTAGTGCTGCCAAGGCAAAGCACGCATCTTGAGACCGACTTCGGAGTAGGCTTCGTGCACGAGTACATCCGCACCGCGGGCCTGCTCGATCATCTCAGGGGTGAACGTGGTGTCGCCAGAGATCACAATGGTCCGATCGGCTGTTTCAAAACGATAGCCGTAGGCGTTTTTCCATGTGCCGTGCCGGACGGCAAACGCCTTCACGGTGACCTCGGCGTCTCGGTAAACCACGCCAGCCGCGACCTCATGGACGTTGACGCGCCAGCCGGTTTTGTTGGACGGTTCACCTCCGTCGAGGCGCATCTCGATGTCCTCCTGCCAAGCGGCGCGGAGGTGATCGGTCATCGCGCGCAGGCCGGGAGGTCCGTAGGCTTCGAGAGGCGCGATGCGCTCCAAAACCCAAGGCGAAAAAATCAGATCGGGGTAACCGAGGGTGTGATCCGAGTGCAGGTGGGTGAAGAAGACATGCTTCAGCGCGGGCAGAGGCAACTTCGCGGCGGCGGCGCGGCGCACGATGCCGGGGCCGGCGTCGACGAGATAAACCGACCCGTTCACGACGATCGCGGTGGCGGGGCCGGAGCGTGCAGGTTCGGCGTTGGGTGTGCCGGTACCGAGAAGGATGACTTGCGTGCCGAGCTTCAACGGGGTCTCGGCGGACACGGCAGCGCCGTCGATGAAGAGAGCATAAAACACGGGGGCGAATCGAAGCAGGGAGCGCATGAAACGAGGAGTGGACTGATTTCTGATTAAGTGGCAACGGAGCGAATCGTCATGGCCCGCGCTGACCGAACTTCAACATAGCTCAGTACTGAATTCAACAAAGTGAGGCGGCCGGTCGGCGGTGGGCGTGCGGCTGCCCGCTGCAAAACCAGACGCTGTGCTTCGCCCGAGTGACTGCGCCCAATGCAAAAATTCAGAAACCCATCTTCTTGGACCGGTCTTTGTCGCCGCGGGGAACTCGCCAAAAATTGCCAGCGAGGTGATTCCTAAAATTTCGATTCGCCCAATAGCTCCAAACGACCTCATCCTGTAAACGTGCTCCCATTAAAATCGGCTTTTTTGTCCCCGCCCCTGATTTTGCGCGAATCGTCGCGCGCCGCCTAGGCCAATGAACCGCCTCCTCCGTGCCGCCATTCCGCTCGGTGTCGGGCTCGGCCTCGCGTTATGCCCTGTACCTGTCGGCCTCACCACGTCCGCTTGGCTCTACTTCGCCGTATTTGCCGCGGCGATCCTTGCGCTCATCACGGAGCCCATCCCGCTGGGCGCAACCGGTATCGTTAGCGTAGTCATTATCGCCGTTAACGGGTGGGGATTCTCCCCAAAGCAGCTAGCCGACCCCACATTTCGCCCCCCCGCCGAAGCCGTTAAATGGGCCCTCGCAGGCTTCTCTAACCCTACAATTTGGCTGATCTTCGGCGCATTTGTCTTTGCGATGGGATACGAGCAAACTGGCTTGGGTCGGCGAATCGCCCTGCTGCTCGTCCGCACCTTAGGGGCACGCACGTTGGGACTTGGCTACGCGATCACCCTCGCGGACCTCGCGGTCGCACCTTTCACACCGTCGAACACCGCCCGGAGCGCAGGCATAATTTTCCCGATCGTCCGCAATATTCCCGAAATTTACGGCTCGCACCCCGAAAAATCACCTCGGCGCATCGGTGCTTATTTAATGTGGGTCGCCTTTGCGAGCACCTGCGTGACCAGTTCCCTCTTTGTCACCGCACTCGCACCAAACCTTCTCGCAGTCGAGATTGTGAAGAAGATGACGGGGCTCGAAATCAGCTGGACCCAGTGGTTCCTCGGCTTCTTGCCGATCGGCGGCACGTTACTCCTCGCCCTACCCGCCCTCGCCTACTGGATCTATCCTCCAGAGATCCGCAAGAGCACGGAGGTCGCCCCCTGGGCGAGACGGGAACTCGCGGCCATGGGTGCGGTCTCCCCGAAAGAATGGCTGATGGCGAGCCTCGCTCTCACCGCCCTCGGCCTCTGGATTTTTGGTGGCCATTTCATCGACCCAACCCTCGTCGCCATGGCCGCAGTTGCCGTCATTCTCCTCTGCGAAATTGTTACGTGGGATCAGGTTCTCGCCAACAAGCCGGCGCTCAACATCCTCGCTTGGTTCGCATCCCTTTTCGTCCTTGCCGATGGTTTAAATAAGGTCGGCTTCGTCACTTGGTTTGGCACCAGAGCCGCCATGCTCCTAGCCGGTCAATCGCCCCTGATCGTCATGATCCTTCTCGTGGTCATCTTTTTTCTCGTCCACTATATGTTCGCCAGCCTGACCGCCCACACCACCGCGGTACTACCCGTCGTCATGGCCGCCGGCCTCGCCGTACCCGATATGCCGGTCAGAACGTTTGCCCTACTCCTTAGCTTTTCGATCGGGCTCATGGGGGTGATCACGCCTTACGCAACCGGCCCCGCGCCTATCTACTATGGCTGCGGCTTTCTGTCCCGGCACGATTTCTGGCGTCTCGGTTTTATCTTTGGCGTCATTTTTCTCGGAGCCCTCCTCCTGATCGGCGTACCCACACTCAGCCGGTAGTGACCGGGCACCGCGCCGCGCTATCAGCCAAACGGTGAACCCTGCGGCACGGTCACGCGCTCCCACGCGAGCGCCTCCTTCGCCCCCTCCCTCCGCGCTCGCACCGGCGCCCACAAACAACCGCCACCGTTGCCCCACCCAGCTTCGCTCGCCTTCTTCCCGCATGCACCGCTCAGAGATTTAAGTTGCACGCCGCTTTGGATCGCACGCCGCTTGAACATTACGCCGCCAAAGCATGGCACGTTTCCGCAATCCGTTCGTCTGTGAGGTGCTGCGCACGTGCCAACGCCCAAATCGTCGTCGGGTCCCAGAGCGCCGCACGCAACGGCCCTAAAAGGCGCTGCGGTAAATCCGGATCCTCAATATTTCCTAAAATCGAGAGCGTCTGCCGCGATGCGGGCAGCCCCAACCATTGTAATAATCCGAAAAGCCCTTCGCGTTCAAACACCGCGGTAATTTCCGCCCAACGCGGTTCCTCACCACCCCGAAGATTAAGATGGATGCTCAGAAATGCCGTCAGCGCTGGAGTCGTCGCCAAAGTGAAAAAAAGCTCAGGGCAACGTACGATCACGTGGAGAGCCGCCATCCGACCGTAGCTAAAACCTTCCAAAAACTTCCTTTCGGCCACCGGGACAAACTCGAGGTACCGGCGCCACTGCGCTGCGGTCACGCCGAGCGCCGTCGAGGCAAACGCCGTCGCCGCGAACTCGCCCTCACGCCAAACACCTGGCGTCCCTTCAAACTCAAAGCGGACCTCTGGCCAGACCGTGACACGATGGCGGACCCCATCATGGATCCAATTGAGATCAGGGCCCGTCGCCACTTGCAGAGCGGCAGAACGGGCAGAACGAGAAGCGCGCGAGCGGGAAGGAAAGAGCGAGTTCATGCGAGGAATTTACGCCTAGGCCTGGGACATTGCTTGTCCCATCCTAAAAAAATCTTCTATCTGCACTATGCCTTCCGGCCCCCAATTCTCCCGACCACCCCTCGAACGGATGCTGCGGATTCACGAGGAGCTCCGGCGCAGCGCCCTCACAAATTGCGCTCGCCTCGCCGCCACCCTCGAGGTTTCTAGAAAAACAATCCTCCGCGATGTCGCCTTCATGCGCGACCGCCTCGACTTACCCATCGAATTCGATGCGCGCATCAACGCGTACCGATACACGCACCCCGTGTCGTCCTTCCCGACCGTCCAGGTCAGCGAGGGCGAGCTGCTCGCGCTGCTCGTCGCGCGCAAGGCCTTGGAGCAATACCGTGGAACCCCGTTTCATCGGCAGCTAGAAATCTCGTTCGACAAGCTCACCGGCGGCTTGAGGGACCGAATTTCATTTTCACCAGCGGAGGAGCTCCAATCCGTTTCATTTAAAAACATCGGGCTGGGCAAAGCCGATATGACGATCTTTGCGGCGATCAGTGGAGCCGTGCTACGCCAAAACGAACTCGATTTTAACTACCGGAAGCCCGGCGATCCCCAAGCGGTGCCCCGCCGAGTGCAGCCCTACCACCTCGCCCATCGTGAAAACCTGTGGTACCTCGTGGCCTTTGATTGCGAGCGAGCCGCCTTGCGCACGTTTGCCCTGCCACGTATCTCGCAGCCCAAGGTCCTTAAAACGCAGTTCGTGCGCCCTCCTGATTTTTCCCCGGATAAATTCTTTGCGAACGCCTTGGGCGTCCTAGGTGGCGAACGCGATTACCGCGTCGTCATTCGTTTCAGTGCGGCAATCGCCGACCGCGTCCGCGAGCGCGAGTGGCACGAATCCCAAGAGCTGCTCGATCTACCGAACGGCGGACTGGAGTTGCGCCTCCGCTTGGGGGCGCTCCCCGAAATCGAGCGCTGGGTGCTGACGTGGGGACCAGAAGCCGAAGTCCTGAAGCCCAAAGAGCTCCGCGCGCGATTACGCGATACGGCGATCACACTCGTGGAGCAGTATCGCTGAAAGGACCGCGCGATTCTGCGCTCCGCGCCCACTCCAGTCCACGAAGACGATCACTCGGCCGAAAGTGGCTGGTCGATCGGCACGCCTTCAGAGCGAAGCCGCTGGAGCTTGTAGGTGAGCGCTCGGCGACTAATCGCCAGCTCCTTCGCCGTCTCCGTTCGATTAAAATTATTTTTCCGCAACGCCTTTAAAATGGCTTCGCGCTCGATCTCTTCAAGGCGTTGCGCCTCACCTTGAGCGAGCGCCGGCAAGCCGCCGACGCTGGTCGCAAGAATCCGCGCCGGTAGGTGCTCCGGCAACACAATCTCCCCGCGTGAAAGCAAGGCCGCCCGCTCCATCGCATTGCGCAGCTCGCGAACATTACCCGGCCACCGATAGGCCGCCAATGCCGCCGCGACCGTGGCGGAAAATCGAGATTTCTGACGCGAAAACTGTCCGATAAACTGCGTCGCCAACGGCAGAATGTCCTCGGGGCGCTCGCGCAGGGGAGGAAGGTGAATTTCCATCACATTAAGCCGATAAAATAAATCCTCCCGAAATCGACCGGCCGCAATTTGCGCCTCCAGATCCCGATTGGTCGCCGCCAAAACCCGCGCATCGGTATGGAAGTCACGACCTGAACCAATCCGTCGAAAAGTTCCGTCGTTGATGATGCGCAAAAGCTTCGCTTGGAGTGCAAGGGGCAGCTCACCAATCTCATCAAGAAAAATCGTGCCGCCATTCGCCTCTTCAAACCGTCCAATCCGTTGCTGCGAAGCACCTGTGAAAGATCCTTTCTCGTGGCCGAACAACTCACTCTCCAAAAGGGCCTCTGGAATTGCCGCACAATTCACTTTCACCAATGGACCGCCCGCCCGGCGACTCCACAAGTGAATCACGTCCGCCACGACCTCCTTCCCTACCCCGCTCTCGCCCGTGATCAACACACGCGTCTCCGCTGGCGCGACCACCGCCGCATCACGAAACACCGCCCGCATGAGCGGACTTTGCGTTATCACACCGGGGGGAGTCGGCACGTCACCCGGAACAATCACCACGGGCTCACCCGCCGGGGCGAGCGCGCGGCGGACCGATGTGATCAATTCATCAAGATCGATGGGCTTGGCCAAATAATTGACGGCCCCATCACGCATTGCGGCCACCGCACTACGGATATCCGCAAAAGCGGTCACTAATAAAACCGGCATCGAATGATGCGTCTCCCGCACGCGCCGGAAAGTTTCGATCCCCGACATTCCCGGCATACGGACATCACTGATCATCATCGAAAATGGCCCATCGGACAATAATTGTAACGCGGCCTCACCCGAGGCCGCGGCTTGGGTGCGATAGCCATGCGTCTTCAAAAATGTCTCGAGGAGGCTCCGCTGCCCAGAGTCGTCGTCGACAATCAGGATGCGCGCGGCTTTGAGCGGCTCAGAGCTCATGGGGCGAGGAGATTGGCCTAAGATGAGTAATCCTAAAAATAGCCCCGGTCGGTTGCCGCGCGTGGCAGGTGATTTCCCAATTATGAGCGGCGATAATTTGGTGAACAATCGCCAAGCCTAAACCGACCCCCTTGGGCCGCATCGTAACGTACGGCTTAAATATGTTGAGTCGCTCCGCCTCGGGCACACCGGGCCCGTCGTCACAGATTTCCAGCACCACACCACCGCCAGCAGGTCCAACATACCAGCGGATTTCGATACGTCCTCCTAGTGAAACTGCCTGCACCGCATTCAGCAGAAGATTGAAAAGCGCTTGGCGGAAAAGCTGCTCGTCAGCCGAAACCATCAGCGAGTTCGGCCGTATGATCAGTTCGACTCGCTTGTCCTCGATATCCGGCAAGAGCGTGCGGGCAACGTCGGAAAGCAAGCGACCGACGTCGACCGCAGCGAAGTGCGCTGACCGCGGCTTTGAATAATCGATAAACTCGTTCAGCTGTACCGTCACGCGGTCCGCTTCTTCAATAATCGTCGAGGCATGCACGCATAGCTTCGGCACCTCCTTCGCCTGCAAGACAATCATCTGCGCCAAACCACGAATGAGGTTGAGAGGATTGCGGGTTTCATGAGCGAGACCCGCCGCCGCAAAGTTCATTTGCGCCAAGTGGCTGTTCATCTCCCCCGCTTTAATTAGCCGGATCTGCAGATCCGAATTATGATTCACGTTACGCCAGGCCAACGCAGAAATTATGCCAGCGCTACACGCGAGCAAACTTACCAACGAACGCAGAAGCAAATCACTGCGGACGACCCGGTGCATCTCATCCGTCGACAACGAAATCACCAAACTATGCACCCCCTGCTTTTTAATCAGCGCATCGTATTCCTGCTTCTCCATCCACGACGGGCGGCTGTAGGGAAAGCGCGGCGCCGCGATCGCGCTCGCCGGCTCAGTCGGTGCGACATTCGTCCGCGCATCGCTTTGCCGGAGGAAACCCGAGGGTCGCTTGGCCGTGGGCCGAAACGCCTTCTCCATCCGCGGGTCGCTGACCACCAAAGCCGCCGGCAGTCGACTATTATCATCTCCCGCCCCCAGCGGCCCCAAATCCATCAAATTAATCAAAGTCAGCTCTTGATCACGCCAAGCCACTCCCGCCGACCTCATCATTTCAGGGGTCAACTCGACGGTCCGTCCGGCACTCGCAATCGTCTCACCCGTCGCCCCGATAATCGCAATCGACTCAAGCTCTCCCGGATGAATTAACCCATGCAGCGCCGATTCGATGCGATCCTTCGATACAAGATTACCAAAACGACGCTGGGAACTTACCACCACCCCAAGAGTGGACGTAATATCACGTCCACGATTGATCAGGACATCCGCCGCGGCGCGTTTGCAGCTCTGATGCTCTCCCCATTGCCAACCGCATACGCTTAAACCAAAAACGCCGAGGGCGGCGTAGACTCCGAGGCTCCTGTGGGGGATCGTCCAGCGCATGTGCAACCAGCAGCATTCGGATGACCGGCCCCAGTTTCCAAGCCTCAACTCACGGTTTGCCGATAAACCGATCCATTTCCTCCTGAGGAAACGCCTTGGGCGCTAGTTCAAGCTTCTGCTGCTCCACCCCCGAGATTCGCACAAGGTCGTCCGAGGTCGGAATCACGTGGGGGGTCAGGAATATGAGCAACTCGGTCTTAACGTCCGCTTTCTGCCGACGCTTAAACACGTTTCCAAGAATAGGGATATCACCCAAAAGCGGAATCTTGCTATCGCGGTCGGTCTTCTGCGTGGAGATGAGACCGCCAATCACCACGGTGCGATCGCTCGCTGTCACCACGACGGTATCCGCGGAGCGCTTGTCGATGACGGGAGAGCTTACGGTGTTCGAAATAGGCACGGTCGTGGCGCTCAAGGAGGAAATTTCGGGCGATACGATCATCTCGACCAAGCCTTGCGAAGTAATAAAGGGCGTTACTCGGAGAATGATACCAATATCTTGGTACTGCACCGTATTAACCGTCGAATTATTCACGTCGCTCACCCGCGAATTGGTAATGATGGGCACTGACTGACCGACCATGATAGTCGCCTGCTGATTATTACGCGTAAGAATCGAGGGGCGCGAAAGAATTTCGGTCTTACTCACCTGCGAGAGAGCGTGCAACGTGGCGGTCACATCTTGCCCGAGAATCCGGTAAAAGGCTCCGAAACTCGTCGGATCAGACGCCGCTTCACCAACCCCAAACTTGGACGTCGCGATCCCCGTAGGGTTCGTCTTGATCGCAATTTTACCAGTGAACGCCGCCTCCGCCCCGAGGTCGAGGCCTTTGTCGTGAGTCACCTGCACAAAAACAACATTGATCAGCACCTGCGGCTTGGGTTTGTCGAGGCTCGCAATAATTTTCTGAATATTTTCATTCGTCTCATCATCGGTCACGACAATGAGGCGCCGCGTATCAAGATCGCTCGTGACCAGCGCCTCTCCGACCATGGTCGAATTAACGTACTGTCGGTTACCGCCGGAACTGCTGCTCCCACCACCGCCACCACCGCCAGACGTAGAGGTGCCGCGACTAGCCGAACTGGTCGGAGGGCGACTCGCGGTGCTGCCGCGACCGGCAGTGGTTTGCGCTTCCGCAGAGCGAGGAGCGACCAGCGTCAACCCGAGCGCAAGGGCACCGAGGAATGGTCGAGAAAAAATAAACTTCATGGAGAAAGGGAGGATTGAGGGGATGATGACGCGACGCTTTAGCGGCGACTGTTGGAGGATCCCAAAGTGATATTTGACCCAGTCGCTTGGGAGTTACTGGAGGCGCGCGTCGTCAGCGGATCCGTCTGCGTCGAAGTACTCGAACGCGTATTACTTCCTTGGAACAGATTTTTCAGAATCGCCTCCACCTGTTTCACATCACCGTTCTCCATCGTGTAGACGAAAACCTTTTGTTTTCGAGAATCGCTGGAGTCGAGCTGCGTAATCACGTCACCGATATCGACCAAAGCTTCTTTCGAGGCTGTCACGATAACCGAATACGTTCGCGGATCCGCCACCGCAGAAACCGGCGTACCACGGGACGTCTGTCCACCACGGCTACCACCGCGGCTACTCCCGCCAGAAGAGGTGCGACTTCCCCCACCGCGAGACGAACCGCCACCGGGCGCGCCCCCACCGCCAGGGGCACCACCGCCCCCACCAAACGCACCGCCAAAAGGACCAAAGCCACCGAAACCACCAAAGCCCGCAAAACCACCGCTAGGACCGCCTCGAGCACCGCTGCTGCTCGAGCTCGGCGCAGCGTAGAGATTCATAATCAGTTGCGCCATTTCCGTAGGATCGGCGTTTTTCAAATGGAACACCTTCATCGCGGCCACCGAGCTGGCCGAGCCGTCGAGCGCCGCAACTAATTCCACGATGTGCCGGATGTTGATCTGCGTATCCGTCACGATGAGCGAATTGCTATCTTGATTGGCCGTGATCGTCGCACTGCTGGGCAGGAGAGTCGCCAGATCTGAGGCCGCTTGGGTGGCGTCAATCCGCTCCAAGGGGATGATCTGCATGACCATGTCGGCATTTTCCGGAATCTCCTTTGGATCGTTCCCTGTTCTGATCGGGATATTGCGCTTACGCGCCTCTTCTTTGGAAGCGACCGTGAGAGTGCGCCCCTTCAGCGTCGCGGTGTAACCGTTCTTACTCAGGGCCACATTAAGTAATTGCAGGGCTTCCTGCCGAGAAACCGGCTGGGCACTCCACATGTCGATCGTGCCGCGCAGCGGTGTCTCCAGCACGATGATATAGCCCGCGGCCTCGCTCAGATAGTTGAGCACGGTCTCCAGCGGCGCACCGCGAAAGTTAAATTTGAGGTTGGCGGGTTGCTCTCTCCCGGAGCGGCCGGAGCCCTCTGGGTCAACTGCTGCCGCGACGCTTGGAGCGGGTGCAGTTTGGGCCTGCACCCCAGCGGAGAGCAGGGCAAGGCCAAGGCAGAAAGTCGGGGTGGTCATCGTCGTTTTCATTATTTCAAATCTTTTTCACGTTTTTTCATGAGCCGTTTCAAGGCGTCCGAAGCATCGTCCGGAATCTGAGTAACGGCGGGGACCTCCACCGGACGGAAACCGCCCGAGGTTGCGGCGGACCCGCGAGCATCAGCTTTAGGATCTCTAAAAGGAACCGCCCGCACCGCCCATTCACCGCCCTCAGTACGGCGTAATTGCTGGGCCAATTTCAACGCCACGGGTTTATCGCCACGCAGCAGGTCAACACCGTCTGGACCAATTTTCTCGACCTTGAAATCCGCCACCGATTCGCCGACCCGCAGTGCCTTCCGGTAACTCGAGTTGGCACTATCAAAAAAGGCCACGATTCCCTTGCTGGACTCCATCGTGCCCACCAGAGATATTTCATCTACCCGCACTGGTTTAACTTCTGGGCCGGCCTTGGTTCGCCCGATCCGATTCGGGTTAAATATATTGCGCTCCACCACAAGTTGGAATGCCTCAAAACTGTTGGCGGCCACCGCGGGGGCCGGCGGCACCATGGGCTTCGCCGCGGGCTTTTTAGTGTCCGCGCCGAAAGCCGCGCTCCCGAGCCCGAGTGCCACCCACCAAGCAAGTACCGACAGCAAATGGGGTTTAGATAGTAAAGTCATGGTCTTCCCTCCAGAGGCATAAAGCGCAAGCCACTCACCAGTAAACCCAGAGTGAGTTTCTGGCCCGACTCATCTCGAGCCGTAAGTTCGACCGAGTCGAGCCGAAGCGCGAGCGCCGATTTTTCCACTTCAAACAAGAAGCGACTAAGAGCCGAAAGCGAGCCTGTGGCGTCGACCCGGCACTCGAGCTGCGAGTAGCGCGGGGTGGCCCCGCGCTTCCACTGCGGTTTAATCGAGCCCAACTCGATCGCGTTATCCCGACCCCATTTATCAAACGCGGAGATCAGCACTTGCTCCGCCTGCGCAGGCTCCTTCGGCAAGGCCTGCGATTGCATTTCTTTCCAATCGGCCTCCATCCGCGCCGCACGAGCCATCAGAGCGCGACCATCGGAAACTTTGGTCGTGAGACGGGCAATCTCTGCGCTATGATCCTGCCACGTCTTGGTGAGCGGCGTAAAAATCAAGCTATCGCCCACGAGGAGAATGAGGGCCGCACCGGTCCCAACGAGGAGCATGCGCTGCCGATTATTAGCGATCATTTTCATGTGCCGGATCTCCCAACCCAACGGAAAGTAAAGGTGAACTGCGCCGGTGTCTTGCCACGGATTTGCTCAATCTTCAGCCCCTGGACTTCCTTGGCCTGACGCAGCAGGTCGAGCACGCGGAGTAACGAAGGGTTGTCCTTCGCCGTCCCGATCACCGTCACCGCCGCTGGCCCATGAATTTCGACAGATTTAGCAGTGACGCTCCCATTGTCGGGGAAGCACTCCACTACCCGCTTCATAATAGTGAGACTACGGTAGGAAGTATCGTACCAAGGACGAAACTCACGGATCCGCGCTTGGATCGCCTCGAGTTCGCCCACTTGTAGCGCCATCTCCTGCCAGGTCGAACGTAACGTCCACCGCCGATACTCCTGCCAGCCAAATAAAACGGCCACCACGACCGCGGCCGCCGCTGCCGCAAACCCAGCCGTCGCGAGACGTTTGGAGCTGTAGCGGGCCATAAGCAAAGCCCAGCGACTCGGGCGCGGGGGGAGAAACTCTAACTGGGAGCCGCCTTCCAATATCAGCCGAGTCGCCAAATGCTCGGCCATCTCTTCTCCACTCGGTCGGCCGGAGCCGGTCCCAACCTCTACCGCCAAATCCACATCACGCGCCCAGTCGCGTACAACTTCTGCAAGCTGCCCAACCATCTTGGGGTCCCCACGCAGCGCCAATCGGTTCACCTCTCGACGCAAATCGGCGGGGATCTGTTCGTACGTAATCCGTAACTCCCGCGCCAGCGCTTTGCCGTTGATCACATTTTCCCCTACCTCCGACTCAATCGTCGATTCCAGCGTCCGGAAGGCCGCTATGCCCCCCCCTGCGGTAACCAGTAAAGTCGCCCCTTTCGGCTCTACCACCAACAATATCCGTCCTTCGCCTTCGACAGGAATTGCCTCGGGCAAAGCCGCCAAACCAATCGAAAAGCTCACTGGTTTTAGGCCTGCACTTTTGAGAACCGCCGAAAGCCGGCTCAACTGATCTTGGCGCACAGCCAGTTGGGTCACGTAGTGGTGCTCCCCCGACTGCTGCGAAGACCGGGCCAACTGCAACTCGTCCGAGTTGCAAGGAAACCCTTTGTCCGCCTCGATCTGCAGCAGGCTCGCCGTGTCATCAGCCGACAACTCGGGCACCTGACTGTGCTGACTCATGATCCAACTCGGCGGCAGCGCCACGACACAATGCCGCTCCCGCACATTGGCCGCCTCCAAATGGTTAAGAATCTCGCGACCGATCAATTCGGCTTCGGGATGCAATAAGTCGAGCGAGAGGGGCGCCGAGACTGAGCGCAGCGTCGCCACCACACTCTTGGCGCGGGCAACGTGGGCGATGCTCAACTGCCCGTCGGCGACCGATAGGCCGACCACCGACTGAAAGCGCTTTTTAACAATCCATTTCATGTGCGATTCTCCCTTGAGTCTTGGAACGACTGGCGAACCCGCAGGCCCAAGGCCCAGCCATAAGCCGTGAGGTCCTGATGGTAAATAATCCGCGGAGTACCACTCGTCATATCAAAAACCGTTTTTTCCCGACAATACCCACGCCCCGATCGCCCCACCCCCGCAACATCGGCGGAAAACTGGTACGACTGGTCGGTGATGTACGGACCCGCTCGGACGATCGCGTTGCGATCAAGAATCTGCGTCAGCCAGGCAAATGAAGTCAGAACATCGGGATGCGCTAAGCGATAGGCGACCAGCGCTCCCGCGTTCTCCGGACCGATACCCGGAATGCACGCCAACACGGTCTCAGAAGCCGTATTCACATTCACCATACCCTGCACCGTCGCACCGTTGCTCGTGGTAATCTCACCACGGATCTGCGCAAACTCTTCCGCCGTCAGGCGGCTCGTTACCATGAATTCAGCAATGCTCCGAATATCGCCTTGCCCGAGCGAGCCCATGATCTGGCCGGTCCGCTGCGGGCCCAAGAGCCGCTGGAGTAACTGCGCCAACTGGGGCCGCGATTGCGCCGAACCGATATTGAGCCGCCGCGCGCCACTCGCGCGCGTGTTCGGCTGGCTGCTGTAGACCGTCACATACTCAATGAACCCGGGCTGAATCAAACCATCGGAGTTATCCCGCGGCGCCGAACGTTCCCCGTCATTCTCATTGTCATCTAAAACGCCATTACGGTTGGTATCTTCTCCAAACAGCAAGTCGAGCGTCACCCCATAAACCAGCCGCAGTTCATCCAACGACTCAAACGGGCCACCCTTGTTCAGCCGAGGCGGTTCGAGGCGCCCATAAGTAGAATCACCGCCACCCGCCTGACTACGCGTGCGCCAAGCCACAATGGCATCCGCTACCTCTGCGCTCATCCCAGGCAACATCTCCAGCATTGCCCGCGTCGCCGTGTTGAGATTCAGCTTGGAGGCCTCGTCGACGAGACCAAAAGTCGGATCACTACCCGGCGTCTGATCCAAGTCTCGGCCGATGAACCAAAACGCCGCATCACCCACCTGCAAATCTTCGGATTTATAATCGGTGCGGAGCGGCACCGTGCCCTTGGTCGCAAATTGCCCCAACAGATAAGCAGCATAGCGTGCGCCCCCAGCCACCGCTTGGCGCGCGCTCACCTCGGATGCGCGATTGTCTCCCGCTCGCAATTCCGAACTCATCGAGTTCGCAAAGTACAGGGTCAATGCGACGAGCCCGAGGCAAATCCAGATCACCATGATCAAGATCGAGCCCCGCTCAGGATGGCTCCTCCGGTTTCGCCGTCCTCGATTAGCGAGCGTCGTCATAAGAGCCCTTCCTCCGCTGCCAATGTCTGGCTCGTCGTCGTCGTGGCCACCACTGGCACAATCAACTCATGCAAAGCTGCACCACTCACGCCAGCGGCCTTCGGCGACATCGTGAGACTGAATTTTAACGCCGACGGCAGCGTCGCCGACGTGCTCGAATCCCACGAATCCGTCCAGCCCGAGCCATCGTAAAAAGAAACCGTCACCGTCGCCACACCGTGAAGCAACACCTGCTCCTCGGGTACGGCCTCCTGCACCGGCAAAAGGTTGCGGGTGACTACGCGAACCAAGTCTTTGGTGTTCCCCCCAGCCGTCGCCGCCGCCAAATAGTAAGCCACCATCTGCACCTCGGAGAACGGATTCCAACCATCGACTTTGCCCGAGTTAGTATAAATATCCGGGCTCACGCGCTCGCCCGCTGATCCCGTCGCCATCGATGAAAAAGTCGTCGTCTGTAACTCGCCCGAAAGCGTACCGCCCGGCAGCATGAGACCCGAAAAATCCCGCTGAACAATACTTAAAGTCCGCTGAATCACCCGGTCTTCTTCGATCCGTTCATGCGTCGTGTTATGCAACCGGAGCGCACCGAAAAAAGTCGACTGAATCACCAGCAAGACGATCGCGCCCACCGCCGTCGCCAACAGCAACTCCAAAAGAGTAAAACCACGTTCTACCCGACGAAGTGAGAATCGCGAGGGCATCACGGAGAAGTCGTCGTCGTCGAGGGCGGGGCCAAAAGCGTGGCCGCGCTCACCTCGTACGGATTGCCCTGCACCAAAAAAGTCACCGTCACCGTCATCTGCATCATCGCATCTTCCGCCCATGTCTCCGAGCGCATCGTCCATGGATAATTTGTGTCGCCAGCGGCCGTATTGCCACTCGAAGACACCTGCTGGGTATTCCCCTCCACTATCAATTCATTCAATACCAATTCAGCGACCCGCATCGCCGCCGCTTTACGCTGCCCCAATATTCCCGCGCGGCTCGCAACACTCATCCCGTCCATCGCCACCGGAATGATAATTGCCATGAGCAGGAGCGCCGCGAGCACCTCAACTAGCGTAAAACCTCGCCGCGCCTCAGCGCCGCACCGCCAACCAAGCAGGCTGTTCACGTCATTTCGCACGGCTTGATGGTCGAATTTCATAACCGAGCCGATTCGCCGTCGGCACAATCTCCAGCGCCGCTTCCGTCCCTTGACGCAAGATCACTCTCGTCACACTCGCCTCATCAAAAAAACCATCTGGCGTAAAACGAATCGCCGGCAGGTTCTCCGGAAATCCTAATTTCTCGTCCTCTTGCTCCGAGACCGGGGCATCGGTGACTAACGGAACCTCCAAGACGATGCTGGGCTCCGCCGCAAAAGAAGAACCGCGATCATCGGCCCCCGTGTGACCACCCTGAACCTCCAGCCCGTAACTCGACTTGCTCGCGTCGATCCACAGCAGCACCGGGACGCCCTCCGCGACCGCTCGGCTTTGCGCATAATGAGTCAACGACAAGAATCGCTGCGCCTCAGAGCTAAGCGCCCTGCCCTGAAAGAACGCCGACATCCTCGGCGCCACCAACGATGCGACGATAATTAAAAGCACCATCACGAAAATCAATTCGACGAGAGTAAACGCCCCCGCGCTCAACCGCCCAACGCTGGTCCTGCTCACGCTAGCCACGGCACCACTCCGAGTGCACTCAGATCGAGCTAACCCAGTCTTCATAGGGCCCCGGTTGGCAATCTGGCGTGGCATCAACATCCGAATGCGTTCGCTCAGCGCGAAGAAATCCGCGCATTGACGATGTCGTCCATCGTACCGCCTTGTCCATCCGGCCCCATTGAGCGTATGTCGTAGCCGGAGGGATTGATCTTGCCCGGGAACTCGTACACGTAGGGATGCCCCCAAGGATCGAGCGGAATATCACTCTTCAGGTAGGGCCCGCGCCAGTTGGTCACATCGTTAGGCGGAGAAACCAGTTGGCTGAGACCATCTTGGCCGCGGGGATAACTTCCGGTGTCGACCTCGAATGCATCCAGCGCGGTGCCAAAGGTGGATATCTGCGTCTGTGCCGCGGTCGTCCGGGCCTGCTCAGTGCGGCCGGTAAATTTGGGCAGTACGAGGGCCGCCAGAATCCCCAAAATAACTAGGACCAAGAGGAGTTCAACCAGCGTAAATCCGCTGCGAGGGCGGAGGTGAGAGCGTTGTTTTAGGGCTTTCATGGAAAGGTTTATTTAATGTGGTCTTGCAGCGAGAAAATGGGGATTACCATGCCGATGAAGATAGTGCCGACGAGCGCGGCGATCAGAAACAGCATCAGGGGTTCTGCGAGCGCGACGACCGTCTTCAACTGACGATCAAGATCACTCTCGGTGACGTTCGCGATACGCAGCAATTCTTGGTCAAGCTTACCGCTTTCCTCTGCGACCGAGATCATCTCGACGATGGCCCCGGGGAACAACGACCGATTTTGCGCCAGGCTCTTGCCGAGCGGCTTGCCCTCTTTCACCCGATCGATCGACTCTGACACCGCATCCACGAGGATCTGGTTCCCGATGGATCGCCGCGCTACGTTCAGGGAGTTGATCAACGGCACCCCCGCACCCAACAACGTGCCGAGCATCCGACAAAACCGCGCCATCGCGAACTGGGCGAGCAGCGGGCCAATCGTCGGAATCTTGAGAATTATCCCCTCCCACGAACGACGGCCTTTCTCCGATTTAAACCAATTGCGCAACGAGACCACGCCGACCACGACCCCCGCGACCAAAAATAGACCATAATGGCGCACCGCTTCGCTTATCCCTACAATAATTTGTGTCAGAATCGGCAGTTCGGCGTTGAACCCCTGAAAAATCATCTGAAACCGCGGGATGAAGAAAACCAGCAGAAAAATCAGCACGCCCATCGCGAGAACCAGCAAAATCACCGGGTACATCAGCGCCGTAACCACCTTGCCCTGGAGATCTTTTTCGCGGGCCTGAAAATCCGCAATCTGCGCCAACACCACATCCAGAAAGCCACCCGCTTCTCCCGCCTCCACCATCGCGACATAAACGCGGGGGAAAGTCTCCGGAGATCGCGCCATCGCATCCGAGAGCGACATCCCATCGATGACAAAATCATGGATTTCCTTCCACTTGGCCTTCGCTACTGGAGCCGACGCCTCACGATGGATAATCACCAGCGCGCGACTAAACGGCACGCCCGCCGCCAATAAACTGGAGAGGAGGCGCGTGAAATTCTCCAACATTCGCGGAGTAATTTTCTTCGCCCCGCCCAGCTGGAACCCACCCGCGGCCGCCGCACTCTTCGCCGCTCCTCCGCCGGATTCAGCCAATCGAATCGGCTTCAACCCGAGAACCTCCACCTGCCGCATCGCTTCATGGCGGTTGCTCGCATCGACGTTGCCCTCCACCAGGGCCCCGTTCAACTGCATGGCTTTATAGGCAAATTGAGGCATCGCAGGTTCAGTTTAAAACCGCCGATTATCGGTTGGGCGCCGGCACCACAAAAGGCGCGGCCGAAGCCACTGGCGCCATATCGTGGACCGTCGTCACACTCAAAATTTCTTCAATCGTCGTGACTCCTTCCGCCACTAAACGCCGGCCATCCTCAGAAAGAGTCGTCATGCCCGCGCGGCAAGCAGCCTCACGGATCAAATCTGATGAGGAGTTTTTAAGGATCAGCTGCCTGATCTCGCTGCTGCTATCCATCCACTCAAAAATTGCCCGGCGCCCATGAAACCCCGTGTTCCGGCACTCGCGACAACCCACCGAACGATAGACTACCGCGTTGTCCGCAATGCCAATCCGCGCACGGTACGTCCGCGCGTTCGCCGAATCGTCAACCGCCTTGCAATGACGGCAAAGCACGCGTACAAGGCGTTGCGCCAACACCGCTTCCAACGAAGAAGCCACCAAATAAGGCTCCACCCCCATGTCGACCAAGCGCGTCAACGCACCCGCCGCATCATTGGTGTGCAATGTCGAGAAGACCAAATGGCCCGTCAAGGAGGCCTGCACCGCTATCTGCGCCGTTTCTTGGTCGCGGATTTCTCCGATTAAAATAACATCCGGATCGTGACGTAAAATTGAGCGCAACCCGCGTGCAAACGTCAGCCCCGATTTTTCGGATACTTGGATCTGATTGACCCCCTTGAGCTGGTACTCGATCGGATCCTCAATCGTGATGATCTTGCGCTCCGTATCGTTAATCTCGTGCAGCGCCGTGTAGAGCGTGGACGTTTTTCCACTGCCGGTTGGCCCCGTCACCAACACAATCCCGTGGGGCAGCTGCAGCACGCGCTGGAGGCAGCCCAGCTCGCGTTGATTCATGCCCAACTCGCGGGCGCCCTTCAGCGAGGCGTTTTGCCGCAAAAGCCGCATCACCACCGCCTCCCCGTGGAGCATCGGAATGATCGAGACACGAATATCCACTTCGGCCGCATCGATGCGCACCTTGATCCGCCCGTCCTGCGGCAACCGCTTCTCGGCAATGTTGAGATGACTGAGAATCTTCACCCGCGCAACGATCGCCGGCTGGAAACGTTTGATCTGCGCTGGCACCGGCACTTCCTGCAGCACGCCGTCAATACGATAACGAATGCGCAACTCATCCTCGAACGGCTCCAGATGAATATCCGAAGCCCGCAGATCAATCGCGTCTTTCAGCACTTGATTAACGAATCGAATGATCGACGCGTCTTCCGCCGCTTCGTCGAGATTATTGTCGTTCGCGCCACTCCCTTCATCGACCACCTGAAGATCCGTCTCTTCATCCAGAGTATCAATCGTATCCGCACCGACCCCGAGACGCTTCTTGAGCTCGCGCTGGATCACTTCGGAAGCGGCCAACACGGGTCGCAGGCGAAGACCCGTCAACGCCTTGAGGCCATCGAGCCCCTGAGTCGCAAACAGCCGACTCGTCGCAACCTCGATCTGATTATCGACCCGGCGCAACGGCAACAACTCATCGCGTAACAACAAGCGCGCTGGAAACAACGAAAGCACCTGCTTGTCCGGCTCCAACTCATCAAGTTTGGCAAAAGCCACCCCATATTCCCGCGAGAGCCAACGGAGCACCCGCTCCTCGCCCAGCGCATCGGCCCCCGTGTTCTGCTTTAAATAGGCGCGCGCGTCAGTCGTCGTAAGTTGCTTGAGCGCAATCATGCGTTCAAGCGCCTCAGGAAGGAGGGTGCCGGCGTTGGTGGAGGCCGCGGGATCGGTAAGCACGGAGTGATTATTAAGGCAATAGTCCCGACACAACCGCCAAGGCTTCTTGGCGAACGCTCAGCACCGCGCGAAACTCCTCTTGCGCTTTCGCCAGCTTCAACTCGTTCTCGCGGCGTACTTCACGCACGCGCTCAAGCCGCGATTTAATTTCCGCATCCGGCAACTTATCACGTACCGCGTTCGAAAGGAGCGCGACCTCCGAATTACTCGCACCGGTGCCCCGACCACCTCGGCTCGTGCGATTGGGGTCTTGGCCACCACCAGGGCCACCACCGCCGCCGCCAGGAGGACCGCCACGGCCAAACATTCCAACCATACCACCCATGCCACCACCGGCCGCCGTCCGCCGCTGCTCCATCACGGCCGTCAGCCGTTGAGCAATCAGCTTCCATTCCTCGTCATCGGGCACTTCAAAACGTTCCCGCAACGAGGTCAGCATTCGCGCCTGCATGTCTTCCGGGCTCATGTTACGACGATCCGCATTGGGATCATCCGTCGCCCCTCCGCGGCGACGACCACCTGCGTCCGCCCCACCCGCAGCGTTTTGAGCGACGAGCGATGAACCAGCCGAAAACAACAAGGTCACCAGACCAAGGGAAAGCTGAACGCGGGCAAGACCCGAGCGGCGAACCAAAGATGCTGGAGCCGCGGATTTTTCTCCAAATGTGGGTGTATTCATGGACAGGACTTCCCTTTGCAACATTCGTGCCATCAACGTTTCTCACCTTAAAAAGCCACCACGACGGCAATCATTGCGCAGACCTTGCCCACCACGAGGGATCGCGCGCAGATTTTGCGCAGTAACACGGTCTTCAGCGACCTTCCCAACTTCCATCAATCGGCCCGAAAAAACCTACCGCAGCCGCGCCCACCGGCTCCTTTTACCTTAGCTTTGGTAATTTCCAGGCCAGAATTTTCTTTTACGACGGAGCTTTAATCTTGATGCCACCGAAATCTCCCTTTCGGGTGCTTCGGCCTCACCGGACCACCTCTTGGCCGACAAAAAATCGGCGCACCTGCTCGAAAGTAGCCACCGATTGCTATGACCTACCCGCACCCCTTGACCCCAGCCTCTGAGTCCGCCCGTTTCGCCTGCTCCGGCCGGCCGCTCCGACGTTTCTGGTCGGGTCTCACCTGGGTTATCCTCGCTGGATTCCTCGCGGTCTCCCTCCGTGCGCAACCAAGTTCCAGCACCATCACCGGATCCGTGAGCAACGGCGGCACCGGCGACCTTCTTGAGGGCGCGCGCATTAGCTTGCCACAGCTCGGCCTCACTACCCTCGCCGACCGTACGGGCCGCTTTGTCCTCACCGGCGTCCCCGCGGGCTCGCACGAACTCGTCGCCACTTACACGGGTCTCGATCTCCTCAAATACACGATACTCGTCGCGGCCGGTCAGCCCAGCGTACGCGATTTTGAACTCACCAACGGAATTTATACACTCGCCGCCTTCACCGTCGCGAGCGAGCGCGAGGGCGGGGCCGCTGCCGTCACCGCGCAACGCAACGCTCCCAATACGAAGAATGTCGTCGCTATGGACTCCTACGGCAATCTGCCCAACATGAGCGCCAGCGAACTCGCCATCCTCCTCCCGGGGGTCACCGCCGCACTCAATCTCGAAAACGGCATCGACGGTTTCAGCGTTCGCGGCATGGGGTCCGGTCTTAACACGATCACTCTCGATGGCGGACTCCTCTCCAGCCAAGGCGGCATGGGCCGGCAAACGCGCATCAATAATCTCACCGGCGCAATGTTTGAGGGCATCGAGGTCGTCAAGGGGCACACGCCCGACAAGGGCGCCGATTCTCTCGGCGGTACGATCAATCTGAAGAGCCGCTCCACCCTCAGCATGAGGGAAAAACGCCGCCTCACCTACAACTTTGCGCTCCGCTGGGCACCGCCCTTCTTCGAAACGATTCCCCTCCGGGAATCCCACCGGACCCATCCGCTCCTCAACGTCGGCTACGTGGAGGTCTTCGATGTCGCCGGTGGCAGCCATAACCTCGGCATTTCCTTGAACGCATTCTACAGCGAAAACGTCGGCGCCTCCCACAGCACCACCCGCGATTTCCAGAACACCCCCGACCAACCGGCCTTCCTCTGGGATTATCGCACCTTCGATCAGTACAACAACCGGAAACAGGCCAGCCTCAATGCGAAGATCGAATATCGCCTCTCCGCCACAACCAAGCTCACGCTTAACTCCGTTTACAATGACGCCAATGAAATGGGCAAGCTGCGCTTCGAGACCCGCGCCTTCACCAATCAGGTCGTCGGGACCACGGGGACCGCGGGGATCCAACCAGGTTATACCAACCGTATCACCCAGGTGCGCGCGACCACCGCGTCGAACTTCGACGTCTCCACCCAAGGACCCAACAATTTTTTCCTGCGGATGCGCCACCTCGACTTGGGCGTCGAACAGGATTGGTCACGCCTCCACCTCGACTATGGCGCCATGCTCAGCCGCACCCATATCAACAACGGGTCTGGCAACGACGGCGGCATCTTTGCCATGCGCGTCACTAACCTCGGCTGGATCCTCGACCGCTCCGCGTCCGATCTTTACCCGCAGTTTACCCAAGTCGGCGGACTCGATATTTCTCGGGCTGAAAATTACCGGATGACCGGTTTTTTCCAAAATAACAACGTGGACAACGACCACGAGGTCCGCGAAGCCCACAGCAATCTGAAGCTCGATCTCCCCGCCGCGCGCCCCGCCTTTTTTAAGGTGGGTTTCAACTGGCGCGAGCAGCGAGCCGCCGACTTCAACCGCAACCGCCGCTGGACTTACAAGGGAACCACCTTGCCCGCTGACCCGTCCATCGTGATCATCAACACGCAGAAAACTGGGCGCACGGTGCCTTTCTGGTATGCGTCCCAGTTTTTTCACGACCGCAACCCGATCACGCCCGCACTCTGGGACGAGGATCGCTACTGGGCAGAGCAGGTTCGCTTCACCGGCACCCGCGAAGTAACCGAGACCGTCGGGGCTGGGTACGCCATGGCGCAGGGCCGCGCCGGCCCGACCGGCTTCCTGGCGGGTGTACGTACTGAAAAAACGGATACGGAAAGCTGGGGCTGGGTACGCGCGCGCACCGCCACCACGGTTGCTCAGCAATTGGCCGATCCGGTCGGCTCCGCACTGCGCGATTACGGCAGTACTCCTCGCAAAATCGCCGGGGGCTACACCAAATCCTTTCCCAGCGCGCACCTCACTCAGGACCTCGGTCAAAATTGGAAGGCCCGCTTGAGCTGGTCCACCAGTTTCGGGCGACCCGCCATGACGAATTTCCTGCCCAATGAAACTCCGAACGAGGCCGCCCAAACCCTCGCCGTCAACAACCCCTCGCTCTTGCCCCAGATGGCCGCTAATTGGGACGCTGCCCTCGAATACTACTTCGAACCTGCCGGCAGCCTTACCCTCGGCTGGTTTCACAAGACGATCAAAAACTACATCGTCAGCGGTATCAATACCGGCACCATCGGCACCGGCATTGATAACGGTTACAGCGGCGAATACAGCGGTTTCACCCGGCTCAGCAGCACCAACGCCGGCACCGCTTTAGTCCAGGGATGGGAGCTTTCTTACCAGCAGCAATTCACCTTTCTCCCCGGTTGGCTGAAGGGCCTCGGGACCGCCCTGAACTTCACCGCCCTCGAGACCCATGGCAATTTCGGCGGCACCAGCAACGTCCAAACGCGCGACGTGATCGGCTTTGTTCCGCGCAGCGCTAACGCCAGTCTTTTCTGGCGCCAGCGAGCCTTCACCTCCCGCGTGATCGTCAATTACACGAGCGGTTACATCACCGAATACACCGCCGGCTCACCCGCTCGCAATCGCTACCTGTTTCCTCGCACCGTAATCAACGCGGGTATCGGCTACCAATTGAAACCTTCCGTAGCCCTCTCCATCGACGTCACCAACTTGACCAACTCACCTCAAACGGCCTATCGCGGCAACCGCGACCAGATGCAGTTCACCCTCTTCGGAGGCACCACGCTCACCGCCGGTATTAACGGGCGTTTCTGAAAACCGAACTCCCCGCCGCTTCCCCCTCCCAGCTCGCACGCCCACCACGGCCGGCACCGCGCGTCTCCGATCCTTGTCGCCATCCAGCTCCGCGCCGAGCCCAGCTCGCACGCCCACCACGGTCGTCACCGCGCGTCTCCTGCTCCACCTATCCCACCCGTAAAGCCTCCACGACTCACTTTCGAACGCCCACGGGCCTTCCGCGCCACTCCGCCGTCGCTCGCGCGCCTCCCAGCTTCGACTGCTCCCACTTGAATTCGCACCCGTTTCCAATCATGCATCGCCCGCTGCCATCCTTTCTTTATCCCCACTCAATGCGCCCCTCACGCGCCCCCATCAACGGCATACGCCTCTTCTTGGCCCGTATCCTTCTCGCCGATCTCATCAGCTGCGCCCTCGCCCAAACCACCCTCCCCCAAACCAGCCTCGCCCAAACCACCCTCGCCCAAACCACCCTCCCCCAAACCAGCCTCGCCCAAACCAGCCTCGCCCAAACCAGCCTCGCCCAAACCGCCAGCCTCTCCGGTCGCGTTCAAAACGCCGTTACCGGACAATATCTCCCCCACACCCGCGTCTCCCTTAAAGGCACCGATCGCGTGGTCTTCACCGACGACTCCGGCATCTATCGCCTCACCCCCGTCTCCCCAGGCTCACTCGTGGTGGAGTTTTTTTACACCGGCCTCGATCCTCAGGAAATTACCGTGCAGGCCGCGCCCAGCGAACAACTCACGCGCAATGTCATCCTCAGCAGCATTGCCCGTTACGGTAAAAACGCCGAGGCGGTGAAACTCGACGCCTTCGTTGTCGCGACTTCCCGCGATACCGAGGGCGAGGCCCTCGCCACCAACGAGCAGCGCTTCGCTCCCAACCTCAAGGCGGTGATTTCCACCGACTCGTTCGGCGATATGGCCGAGGGTAACGTCGGCGAATTCCTCAAGTACCTCCCGGGGATCACCGGCGATCATGACGACGCCCAAATCAACACCGTCTCCCTCCGCGGCTTTTCCACCAACCTCACCGTCGTCCTCGCCGATGGCTCCCAACTCGGCAACGCCAACTTCAACGGCAACTCCCGCACCTTTCAATTTTCCCAGCTCGCCATCAACAACGTCTCCCGCATCGAGGTCTCCAAGGTACCCACCCCCGCCACCCCCGCCGACTCCATGGCGGGTTCCATTAATCTCGTCAGCAAAAGCGCGTTTGAACGTAGCCGCGCCGAGCTCCGCTACCGGCTCTACGCCGCCGGCAATGGTGATTACCTCACGCTCAGCTCACAACCGCATTCCTACGAGCGTCGCCAGGGCAAGGTCATGCCGGGAGTGGATTTCGATTACACCCTGCCCGTTAATAAAAACTTCGGCGTCGTCGTCACCGGAAGTCGATCGCTCTCCGCCGGCGAAGAGGACCACTCCACCCTCCTCTACAACGCCGCCGGGACCGCCACCGGCGCCACTTTCAGCCAACCTTACTTGCAACAGTATGGAATCAACGATGGCTCCAAAGATATCACCCGCAATTCCGCTAGCGTCAAAGCCGACTGGCGCATCACCCCCAACTCAGTGCTTTCCGTCAACGGTATGTTCAACCAGTACCAAGCTTACTGGGGCCATCAGAGCATGGACTTTAACGTTGGCACCATCGGCACGCCCACCCTGACCACCGCAGCCGGCGGTGTCCCCCTCTCTTTCAGCGAGACATTCACCAGCGGCGCCACCGGTCGCGGCGTCGTGACCTTGGGTAGCGGCAACTTCATGAAACGCTACGAAGAGGTCCGGGCCGGCGGTCTCCGCTACCGTTTCGACAACGGCGGCTGGCGCCTCGACGCGAGCCTCACTCGCTCCTTTTCCACCAATGCCTTCCGCAGCACCAGTGAGGGCCACTTCGCCGGTATGAACATCACGCTCGTCCCCGTCGTCCGCCTCGTCCTCAGCGAGATCACCGCCCTTCAGCCGCACGCCATCCGCGCCTTCGATAACTCCCAGCGCGAGGTCGACCTTTACGATATCAATAATTACCGGATCAATAACGCCACCGCCCTCACCCGCGATGTCACCGACGATATGCGCGCCGCCGATTTCACCGGGCAACGCCGACTCGCCTTCTTCCCTTTCCCCGCCTCCGTACAGATCGGCGGTCTCGTCCGCGAACAGACCCGCGACAATAATAAAGGCAGCACCACTTCCACCTACAACGGCGTTAACGGTAACCTCTCCGCCGCTCCCTTTCGCAATCAAGTCTACGTCGGCCGCAACTCCCACTTCGGACTGCCCGGTCTCGTCCCACCGTGGGCCTCCAAACATCGCGCTTGGCAGGCTTATCAGCAAAATCCGGCACTCTTTACCTCCACCCCCGCGCAGCTCGTCGCCGCCGAACAATTTGCCATCACCAACTCAGAATACGTCCAGGAAACTGTCGCCGCCGGCTACGCCCAGACCGAACTTCGCCTCTTCACGAATCGCGTGTCTCTCCTCACGGGCATCCGCTACGAAAAAACTACCGACGAGGGCCGCGGTCCCGTCTACGAACCCGCCAATGTCTACCTCCGCAACCGCGACGGTACGTTCACCCGCGACGCCCGCGGCATTCGCATCCGCCGCCCCGACGCCGGTGCCGTCGGCTCAATCGAGGAACTCCGCCTCACCCGCGAAGCTCGCGGCTACCACGCCCGACGCTCCTACGATGGCGCCTATCCCAGCCTCCACCTCACTTTTCACCTCACCGAAAACTTCCAAGCCCGCGCCGCTTACGCCCGGACCTATGGCCGACCCGACTTCAGTGAAATCATTCCCAACTCCACCATCAGCGAACGCGATCTCGACGAAACTCAGCTCGGCGACCCCAGCACCATCCGCGGCACCATTGATGTCCGCAACTCTGGCTTGAAGCCGTGGACCGCCGATAATTATGACCTATCACTCGAATACTACAGCGCTCAGGGCGGCGTGGTCAGCGCCGGCTTCTTCCTAAAAGAAATCGACGACTTCTTCGCCAATCGCGTCGTGCTCGCCAAAGCTGCCGACCTCGAGGAACTCGGGCTCGACCCCCAATACCTCGGCTGGCAACTTTCCACTAAGTTCAATTCCGGCCGCGCCCGCGTCATGGGTGCCGAGGTCAACTTCCGCCATAACCTCAGTCCCCTCGGCACTTGGGCGCGCCCTTTCACTGTGTTCGCCAACGCCACCCAGCTCGCCCTCTGCGGGAGTCAGCAGGCCGACTTCAGCGGCTTCATCCCACGAAACGTCAACTGGGGCGTCACGTATTCCCAAAAACCCATCACCCTTGTCGCCAAATGGAACTATCGCGGTGAACAAAAGGGCGCGGCCTTTCCCGGCTTTGGCGCCGACGCTTTTAATTACACCGCCGCACGCACCACCCTCGATCTAAGCGGCGATTACCAGCTCAGCCGAAGCCTTTCCCTCAGCACCAATATTCGCAACCTCTTCAACGCCTACCTCGTCAACACTCGTTACGGCGCCACCACCCCCACCTACGCTCAACCACGCCAGTACCGCCACTTCGGCGTCTACTTTTCCGCCGGTCTCAAGGGCACTTTCTAAAACACGCCTCATCTCATCCTCCACAGAACGAGAGTGCCTCCTCGCGGCCCAACAGGGGAACCCCTAAAATTAACCGCGCTCGCCCCAACTCACTTGGCGCGACCTCGGCTTATCCCTTTTTACTCATCGCAAATTATCGGAGGCATCCCCAATCGCCCCCGCCGACAACTCCCGCGCACTTGGCCAATCCCACTGATTTTATTTCCACGAATAAAATCTGAACCGAACAAAGCCCAACGCCACCTTCATGCACGCCCTCGCCCCAAGGCTTAAAGCTACTTTTCTTCAGCTTGCCTCGCTCATCATAATCTCACCGAGCTTCGCCAGTAATTGGACCGGCTTCCGCGGCCCTGCGGCCAGCGGCGTGAGCGCAACCACCGCGCCTCCGATCGTATTCGGTCCCACCACTCACCTCGCTTGGAAAGTGGCGCTCCCCTCCGGTCTCTCTTCTCCCGTCATCTGGCAAGATGTCCTCTTCCTCACCGGCACGGTCGAAAAAAACCTCGCCACACTCTGTCTCGATCGCCTCACCGGAAGAAAACTCTGGGAACAACTCGTTCCCGTCGAAAAACTCGAAAGAGTCCACCGCGAGAACTCGCCCGCCACACCCACCCCAGTGACCGATGGCAAGGCCGTCTACGTTTATTTCGGCTCACTCGGACTCCTCGCCTATGATTTCAGCGGGAAAGAACTTTGGCGGAAACCCCTCCCCCTCCCAAAAACGTTTCAAAATCAAGGCACCGGCACTTCGCCCATTCTCGCCGCCGGAAAATTAATCGTTTTTGTTCAACTCGGTAACGACTCGCACCTCCTCGCCGTCGATCCCCACAACGGCCACGAGCTCTGGAGAGCTCCCCTCCCCATTCATAATAATAGCTATGCCACTCCTGTGACCTGGCAGGAGCCCAGCGGCGGATTTGTCGGCATGGTCTGCGGCGCGCGCTTCACCGCTTTTCGACTTACCGACGGCCAAGAGACATGGTGGATCAACGAACTCGGCCGCCAAGCCTGTAGCACCCCGATCGCACTGGGTGATCGCCTCCTCATCGCCACCGCTGGCGTCCAAGGGGAAGCCGCTAATATCACACCACCCCCACCCTTCGCCGAAGCCGTGAAATTATATGGCTCCACGCAGGGCGATACCATCGACTACGACCAGATCCCCCCCAACGTCATTTTTACTGATCGGCAAGCGTCCGGCGGCCAAGGTAACATGACCCTGAAAAACGCCCTGCGCTTTTTGGGCGAGGCCCAAGCGGGAGCTAAGTTTAATCGCGAGCAATGGGAAAAAATCCGCGCCAATCTCACCAGTTTCGCCACCGGCCCCTTCAACCAAACCGTCGTGTTAGCCGCTCGGACGGGTGGAAAGAACGATGTCACGTCGTCGCACGTCATTTGGCGCGAGACGAAAGGCGTCCCCGAAATGCCTTCTCCTGTTGTTTGGCAAGACCGCGCCTATTTTATCCGCAGCGGCGGATTTCTAGCCTGCCGGGATGTCACCACGGGCCAAATGATCTTCGAAAAACGAATCGACTCACCCGGCGGCTACTACGCCTCCCCCGTCGCCGCTCAGGGACGCGTCTATGTCGCGTCTGACCGAGGGACCATCACCGTATTTCAAGCGGAGCGCGAGCTCGTGGTCCTCGCACGTAACGAAATCGGCGAACCCATTTGGGCAAGCCCCGCCCTCGCCCAAAAAAACCTCTACGTTCGCTCTTCGCGCCATCTCTGGTCCTTCAGCGATACCGCACCCTGAGCGCCCTTGCCACCCAGCCTGGCCCGCGCGCTCCCGACCAGCATCGCCCTCCCCTCCCGGCGCCGAGGCGCCAACCTCGGCGAAGCGGTGCCCTCGCCTCCTCGCAGAAAATCCCACGCTCTCGCCACCCAACCGTCCGCCGGCCGACCACGATGGCTGCTCCCATTTTCACCTGAAAACGACCCGTGCCCGTGCCCCCAACGGATTCAGCCGAAAGTCGTCAACCACCCCGTCTCCCCTCTTCTATTTTATGGCGAATTTTCCGTGGACAAAACCCCGATTGTTCGTCTCCTTCACAACCATGTCTCAGCCGGAAACGAAGCTCACCTCGCCAGTCAGTCTCGCGGTCGATGCGATCCTTGTGCTCGCGTTCTTCCTCTTCATTTACTCGTTGGTTTCAACCCACGTACCATCGAACGATCCACAAATGATTCGGCTGTGGGGGATGCTGTGCTCAGCGTGCATGTCAGGCGTTTTCTGGCTCTGTATCCAAATGTTCAGAGTCGTCCTGCGAGCCCAAAGAGCCGCTGGAAAAAAGTAATTTTAATTCGCTGCGCGCGCTCACCCGTAGCGTCAGCACGATCGTCTATCGGAAAACTCAGGGCTTCTTTTGCAAGCCCCCATGGTTGCGCTCAAGGCTCTCCGTGTTAAGCTCCCTCCAATCGAAGCTATGATCACCGGCCTTTCCAGGGAGTCGGTTGCCCACGCTCCCTCCGCTACCAGCGGACCATTCGCGACCACCGCATTACTGCTCGTTCTCCTCCTCTCCGGCTGCGTCTCAAGCTCCGAAGTCAAAATCGACTCGCTTTCTAAACCCCAGGCCAAAAACGCGATTTCCTACGAGATCAAGAACCGCAACCCACTCGTCGCGGACGACTCGCTCCGCTACAAAGAGGCCGCCGCCATGGTCAAGACCGCGCTCTCCGGTAAAGGCATGTACGAAGCGCCGCCCAACACTAAACCCGACGTGGTCGTCGACCTCGATTATGGCGTGGGCCCTCCCCTGACCCGCCGCGAAACGGTTTCCGAACCCGTCTACGTCACCATTCCCGGCCAAATGCGCACGGAACGGGTCCAAGTCGGCACCGATTCACTCGGCCGACCCGTTTATCAAACCGTCACCGTCCAAGAACCTCCCCGCAGCGAATTCGCCGGCTTTCGCGAATACGTCGTGACTGTCGTCGTCTACGAAAAATACCTAAAACTATCCGCCCGCGAAAACAAAGAACAGGCGGAAGGCCGGCCCAGCCAAGAGGTCTGGACCGTCGACGTCACCAGCGAGGGCGAAAGCCGCGATATCAGAAAAAATATGCCCATTCTCGTCGCCGCCAGCATCGATTATATCGGCCGTGATTCCGAGGGTCAAAAAACAATCCGCATCAAGGATAATAGCAGCGATATCGCCTTCATCAGAAAAGGGCTCTGACCACTTCCCGCACCCCACTTTAACTCCTCGGCTGTGGCGCGTCACAATATTTCCGGAGGATTTTTTCATGATAAATTAGGAGGAGCCGCACGGATTTTGCGTTGTGGCCGAGGCGTGGATCATCGGTCCGTGCGGAACCCGGTTGTTTCTCGGTTTGGGCGAGGCGTGGATCATCGGTCCGTGCGGAACTCGGTTGTTTCTCGGTTTGGGCGAGCGGCGCGAACTGGTGGCGATCTTCGCGATGGTTTCTGGTCCGCCGCCGCGGAGTCAGAACAGCGAGCGTTGCCGATCATCGCCGGTGACGCGGTTGGCGCGCCGGGCGTGGAGCAAGCGGTGAGTGGCGGCGAGTAAATCGATATTCCGGGCGTCGCGCTGCACCCGCTCGGCGAAG
>CAMDOF010000025.1 GCA_945903465.1 Opitutus sp. GAS368 | reverse complement strand
GCGTCGGACGAAATGAGGCCGATGAGCTGCTCGCGGCTCATCTTTTGTTTGCCCGGCCCCTGCTGGGAGAAGCGGGAGATGAGGGCTATAATGTAGTCGTAATCGATGACGGCGGAGGCGAAGAGCACGAACTCGAAGTCGATCTGGGCCACGGGATCGTCGGCGTCTTCTTTGCTGCCCGTGCTTTTGCCCTGCTGCTCTTTGAGTTTCTTGGCGGTTTCCAGATACTGGCCTTTCCAGCCGCGCAGACTGTCGTCCGGCAGCACCTGCTCGATGGCGGCTTTGTTTTCCTCGGTGAGGTCGGTGTATTGGTCGAGCTGGGTTTTGAGCCGCTGGACCTCCTTGAAACGCTCGATGAAGACCGTTTTGGCGGCATCGCCCTTCAGATTCGCCACGGAGGAGGGCGCGCAGTCGAGGCCCTGGGACTGCATGAAGGCGTCGAGCTTCTGCACGGCTGCGGCAAGTTTCTCGATGACGACGGGGGCCTTGTCCACGAGCCAGATTTCGCGGGCCTGCTGGCCGGTCTTCTCGCCGGAGAAGAGGGCGATGGCGGCGTCGACGGCGTCCTGCTGCTGGCGGAAGTCGAGGATGTTGCCGTAGGGCTTGGTGGCGTTGAGCACGCGGTTGGTACGGGAGAAGGCCTGGATCAAGCCGTGGTGCTTGAGGTTCTTGTCCACGTAGAGCGTGTTCAGGTATTTGGAATCAAAGCCGGTGAGCAGCATGTCCACGACGATGGTGACGTCGATTTTCTGCGCGGCGGGGTAATCGGAGTTGGGCCACTGCTGGTCTTTGATGCGCTTCTGGACGTCCTGATAGTAGAGATCGAACTCGGCGATGCGATGGTTGGTGCCGTAGCGGGTGTTGTACTCGGCGAGGATGGCCTTGAGGGCGGCCTTTTTCTGGTCGGGCTCGACCTCGTTGTCGGCCCGCTCCTGGGGCAGGTCTTCCTGGATCTGCCGCACATCGGGATCGCCCTCGGCGGGCGGGGAGAAGACGCAGGCGATGTTGAGCGGTTTGTAGTCGGGATCGGCGGTCTGCTTCTCGGCCTGCAGGGTGGCAAACAACGCGTGGTATTCGATGGCGTCGTTGATGGAGGAGGTGGCGAGGAGGGCGTTGAACCGGCGTCCGCCGGTGGCGGTGTCGTGTTTCTGGAGGATGGCCTCGATGACGGCGCGTTTGGCGAGGGCTTCGCCGGGCTTGGGGAGGGCGTGGCCGGCGGGTTTGAAGTAATCGACGTGAAAGCGGAGGACGTTCCCGTCCTCGATGGCGTGGGTGATGGTGTAGGCGTGGAGACGTTTCTGGAAGAGGTCTTCCGTGGTCTTCATAGAGGCCTGGGTATCCTCGATCTTCTGCTGGGCGGCGTTTTCTTCGAAGATGGGTGTGCCGGTGAAGCCGAAGAGCTGGGCGCGGGGGAAGAATTCTTTGATGGCCCGGTGGTTCTCGCCGAACTGGGAGCGGTGACACTCGTCGAAGATGAAGGCGATGCGCTGGTCGCGCAGGGGGGCGAGCATCTCCTTGTAGGTGGGCTGGTCGTTCTTTTTGCGCTGCTGGTTGCGCTTGCTGGTCTCGTCGAGGGCGAGGCCGAGCTTCTGGATGGTGGTGACAATGACCTTGTCGGCGTAGTCCTCGGAAAGCAGGCGGCGCACGAGGGCGGCGGTGTTGGTGTTTTCCTCGACGCAGCCTTCCTGGAAGCGGTTGAACTCCTCGCGCGTCTGGCGGTCGAGGTCCTTGCGGTCCACGACGAAAAGACACTTGGCGAGGTCGGGATTGTCCTTGAGGAGGGTGGCGGCCTTGAAGGAGGTGAGGGTCTTGCCGCTGCCGGTGGTGTGCCAGATGAAGCCGTTGCCGCTGTCCTGCTGGATGCAGGTGACGAGGTGTTTTACCGCATAAACCTGATACGGGCGCATCATGAGCAGCTTTTGCTCGCTCTGGATGAGCACCATGTAGCGGCTGATGGTGTGGCCGAGGGTGCACTTCACCAGGAAGGTGGCGGCGAAGTCGTCGAGGTGGGAGATCTTCTTGTTGGCCTCGTCGGCGAACTGGTAGATGGGCAGGAAACGCTCGTCCTGATTGAAGGAGAAGTGGCGGGCGTTGTTGTTGGCGAAGTAGAAGGTGCTGTCGCGGTTGCTGACGATGAAGAGCTGGAGGAAGCAGAGAAGGGTCTTGGTGTAGCCGTTGCCGGGGTCGTTCTTGTAATCGACGATCTGCTCCATGGCGCGGCGCGGATGGATGCCGAGGGTTTTTAGCTCAATCTGGGTGACAGGCACACCATTGATGAGGAGGAGCACATCGAAGCGGTGGTGGCTGTAGTCGGTGTTGATACGGAGCTGGCTGACGACCTCGTAGGTGTTTTTGCACCAGTCCTTGATGTTGACGAGGGTGTAGTTCAACGGCGTGCCGTCGTCGCGGGTGAAGGCATTGATCTGGCGGAGGGTCTTGGCGGCGGTGAAGACATCGGGCGTGACGATCTCTTCAAGCAGGCGGGCGAACTCGGCGTCGGTGAGGCGGACGCGGTTGAGGGCCTCGAACTTTTCGCGGAAGTTGGCCTCGAGGGAGGCGCGGTCGTGGATGTCGGGGCGGACGGTGTATTTGAGGTCGCGGAGCTTTTGAATGAACAGGTCCTCGATGTCCTGCTCCCGCACGACGAATTCCCGGGGTTCCGGTGCTCCTTCGTAAGTAATTCCGGAGGACATCAAAAGGTAAGCGTTAGAAAGCGGGTGCAGAATACTTCGGCAAGCTTCTCGCCGCACATCTCGTGCAGCAATCAGGATTTGATCGTTCACGGTTAGATTTCCAGGGCACGAGTAATAGGCAGGGCACGTGAGTGGCGCGCGGGTGTAGTTCTGAAGAGGCCGGGCGCTCGGCCATACGTCACGGCGCTCTTCGCGACGCTGGAGGCGGCGCCGACACCGTGCAGATTTCCGGCGTAGACAGCGCGGCGGGACCGGGAATCGCACTGGTGAAAATTTACGAGGTGCCGTGAGACGAGGGAGGCGATTCTTTGACGGTAAAATGCGCTCGCAGGCAGAGCTGCCGGATCATGTTTCGATCGAGTCGAGCACGCGGGCGGAAAAGGCAGGGAGAAACTGGCCGAGGGCGATGAGGTGATCCTGGAGCGAGCAGCCGCGCTTGCGGGCGGTATCTTCCAGCTGGGGGAGCACGGATGCCGGGTCGAGGGATTAGAGCGTCAGCAGATAGTCTTGCGGATGGCGGGCGGTGATTTTCCAAGGGGCGAGCGCAGCTGGCGGAAAGTCCCGCAGATTAAAGGTCAGAATGAGTTCGGCCTGGCACGGCACGGCGCACGCGAGCACGTGGCGATCCTTCGGGTAAATCCGCCCAGCCTAAATCAGGCGGTGCGCATGGTCGCCAGCCTCGGTGGCTTCCTCGGCCGCAAAGGCGACGGCGAGCCCGGTACGCAAACGCTTTGGCTGGGGCTCCAGCGACTCGACGACCCCGTCCTGGGCTGGTGCTTGCGCCGCGCCGATCCGGCGCTAGTCCAGCACGCGCGCGCGCGCCTGCGCCCTCCCACAGTCTCCAGCAATCCAGCATACGGGTAAGGTGCAGCTGGAAGAGAGGGGTTGCGCGAGGGCTGCCCATGACCAGCCGGGTGGTCTTCATGGGGTTCACTGCTTTGCCTTGGTCGGGTGAAATAAATTCCGACGAAGGCTTGGTTCGCAATCGACCGGAGGCAGGTGGGCGCACCTTTTACCCGGCGGTCCATCGATCGGCCGGAGTGCGAGGGGAAGGGGGTTTGATCCGCGGCTGGGATTGGGGCGAGGGCGGGAACCTCCCTCGGGGCAGGGCGAGGGGCAGGGCGATCGGCACGATGGCCTCGCCTGATCGCCGGGCTAGGCTTTCGCGAGATCTCCGGCCCGTTTTTTCACGCCGACGATCACTTCGGCGATACGCTCCATCTCGTGCCGCGACTCTAAAAGAGTGGTTTGGCCGAGCCAGACGGCTTCCTCGATCACGCGGTCGTTGACGGGGCAGTGATTGCGAGCCACCCAGCGCGCCATGGTATCGACGCCGTAGATACGTTGGTAATGCGGGTTGGCGGCCAAGGCTTTGACGTGATTGGAAAGATTGAGGCTGGTGTAGCCGCTGCTGGCAGCGACGCGATCTTTGGCGAGTGCTTGGATAAATTTGGCGCGCGGCAGACCGGCGAATTCCCGGGCATCGTAGCGCATCATGAAGAGATGCCAACCGGAGCGGTTGCAACCTGAAGGAATACGCGCCGGCGCGATCCCGCCGATTTTGTGGAGAAGGGTGGCGAGATAGGTTGCATTCTCGGTGCGTTGAGTTTGTTGCGCTTCGAAACGCGAGTACTGTGTGAGGAGTAAAGCGGCTTGGAATTCGGTGAGGCGGTAGTTGGCGGACCGGCCCCAGCTAGCGCCTGGTTTTCCCCCGCCGGGGGTATGAAAATTATAGACTTGGTGCGCGAACGCCTCGTCATTCGTGAGCACGGCACCGCCTTCGCCGGCGGTGAGGTTCTTGCTCGCCTGAAAGCTGAAGCAGCCGCCAATCCCATGGGTCCCGATGGGTTGGCCGCGCCACTCCGCCGTCAGTGATTGGCAGGCATCTTCCAGCAGGGTGATTTGGCGAGTGCGGCCGATGGTGGCGATGGCCTCAATATCGCAGGGCGTGCCGCCAATGTGAACGGGAAGCAGTAATCGGGTGGCCGAAGTAATGGCGGCGGCGATTTTTTGAGGATCAACTTGGAAGCTATCGGCTTCGACGTCTGCGAACACGGGTAAGGCGAAGTTGTTCGTGATGGCGTTAAATGTGGCGACAAACGTGTAGGGCGGAAGAATGACCTCGTCCCCGGGGCCGATGTTGAGAGCCCCCAGCGCGCTCAGCAGCGCGGTGGTCCCGGAGGAAGTCGCCACGCAGAAACGCGCGCGCATCCGTTCCGCGAAAATCGTCTCGAATTCTTTGACGCGCAAACCGCCCGCGCCGGTCCGTCCCCATTTGCCCGAGCGCAGCACGCTGATAAGCGCATCCTCATCGCGCTGCTCCGAGATTGGCCAGGCGGAGGTGGCCCGACCCGCGGCCGTCGCTGCACGTTGAGTGATGGGCGCGGTGCCGGGGGTCTTTTCCGCCGCAGCGGCGGCAGCGGCCCCGAACGCGAGGCCAGCCCCGGCAGTGGCGGCCTGACCGATAAATCTACGGCGATTGAGGGAGGCATTCATAAAAGCGAAAAAAGGGAGGGCGGCTGGGTTGTGGTAACCGCGGCGAGGAGTGCGTTGGACCGTTAATCGATGCATCCTCCAGTCAAGGGCGTTTTGTAGGTAGAAAACCGATGGAGCGCCCACCGAACGGCCGATGCGGGCCCGGTCCTGAAGGCGGCGGGTGCAGGGGGGCGGACCGCGGGCGGAACGGGGCGCACCCCATGCGAGAATCTGCGCATGGACTCACCGCGACGCATGGTTGGCGGACCGCGGGCGGAACGGGGCGCACCCCAGGCGAGGGTGCCGGGGAATTGATCGCTGCTCCCCGGGCTTCCAGAAAAAAATGATCGCCAAGCGGCGTCTCCACGCAGCTCGGCGAATCCTCCGGCGGCTGCTAAAGTCGAGCAGAGGGGTGGCTGGGTGTCGTTGAAAAATGGATACTCAGTCGCGACCATGAGGGTGCGGCCCCCGCCGCGTCCGCCGCCCGCGCGCGGCGGGAAATCGGGTCGCTCAGGCGATACTCCGGGACCCAAGGGCTGACCGCAGCCGAGGGCGGCGGCGGGGTTTTTCCACGGCAGGAGAACCCGGAGAGTGCGGGCGGCATTCCGCTGACGAAGATTTTTTGCTCGGCTGGGAACGGCGAGTCCGTTGGGCCGGGGCCAAGTGAGGGTCAGGCGGAGGCGGCTCGGCCAGATGATTTTTGCTGGTCGCGTCGACCGTCAGCATAGGCGGTGAAGGTGCGTTGGATTTCGTTCCGGACGCGGCGGAACAGGGCTAATTTTTCTTCCGCGGTACCGCTCGCATGAGCGGGGTCTTCGAACGGCCAATGATGCCGGTTGACCTGGCCGGGAAAGAGGGGGCACGCTTGCTCGGCATTTCCGCAAACGGTGATGACAGTCTCGACGTGGCCGGTAAGAAATTCATTCATGTGTTTTGAGGTATGCGCGGAAATATCGATATCGATTTCCTTCATTACCGCGATGGCCATGGGATGAACATAACCGGCGGGGTGGGAGCCCGCGCTGGCGACCGAGAACAGGTCTCCGGCGGCAGCGCGCAACAGGCCTTCGGCGAGGTGACTGCGGCAGGAGTTGCCCGTGCAGAGGACGAGAATGGTCGGCTTGAGGGTTGGCATGGTCGAAAATCAGCAGCCACCGCCGGAGCGCACGCCCCTCGCGGCGGGGATACAAAGTTCCTTTGCGAGGCAATCGGTGTGCTTTGAGGCCAGTTGAAGGGAGAACCCCTCCGGCGTTGCCACGACGGCGGCGACCTTCAGTTGGACGACGTTGCACGTCTCGTATTCAAGTTCCACGGGGAGGTCATCGTCGCCGAGGACTGGGCGCGCATGATCGAGAGCCTTCAAGAGTTTACCAGCGGTGATGCGATGATCGACGTCATCGCTCACCCACGTTTGCAGAAGGCAAGTGACCGTTCGGCGGATGGTGCCGCCACAATCGACAAAGTCTTTTTGCACGCGCCCGACCTCGGTGACATGGAAATGCGGCTCGATGGTGTCGCCATCCGGCCAGATCACGGTAAGCGGCGAGGCGGGCGCGCTGGCCAGCGCGGCGCGGAGAGCGGAGACGGTCAGGGCGGCCGTCTCTGCGCAAGGCGTGGGGCACTCGCCAGGGGAGGTGGTTTCGATTAATGGAGAAGCGGCTTGGTTCATGAAATGATGAGGATGGCAGTTAGCTACGGCCGAAAATTCCGCTGGGCCCGTGGGTGCGAGCGGAGCCTTTTGGCGTGCAGGCGAGGGAGAGATTCTTGAGCTGGGCGAGATCGCGTTGGAGCGGAGGGCTGGCTTGAGCACATTTGCGCAAACACGTGAGATTGGCCGCGAGTTCCGGCGAGCGCGCTGCTGGCCGGGCCAGCGCATAGATCATCCAATTGCCCTCACGCCGAGACGTCACCAAGCGGCGGGCGCGGAGGTAGCTAAGGTGCTTGGAGATTTTTACCTGGGACTCGCCGAGCACGGCTTGAAAATGGCAGACGCACAGCGGCCCTTGCAGCAGCAAATTGAGTAACCGCAAGCGAGTCGCGTCGCACAGGCACTCGTAGATGGAAACCAGTTTCAACAGCCTTCAATATACCTTAAAAGGAATATAGTTCAAGTCGGATATGGCCGGAAGTCTCCTGCGAAAAAAAATGACGAAGCGGGTGATGGGGTAGAGCGGAATCGTCAGGACCGAGGGCGCGGGCCGGTGGCGAAAGCGGCGGTGGTCATCTTCCTCGTGAGAGCCGAAGGGGGCATTCCCTGTACCGCGACGCGGCGCGTGCCCTTTGGCTGGACGGTCGGGGGCGGAAGGGAAAGTCCGCCGCGGGTTGGCGGTTCGCCGGCGATCAGGTAGTCCGAAAGAGAGGAGCGCCCGCGCGAGGCCGGGACGCGAATCATTGAAAGCGAACCTCGTAAATTAAAAATAGGATGGTGGGCGCCTGCTGGCAGCGAGGCGCGGTTTGGCGGCGGGGCAGATGGAAATAAAAAAGTCCGGCCGGGTACAGCGGCACACGATGCCGGCGGGGGATGCGGCGACTCAGCGGTGGTGCCGAGCTGGCGTCGTTAAATGGGCGGGACCGAACGCGTCGGGCAGGAGTTCCGTGAGGGATGTTTTTTTGCGAAGCTTTGAAGCGCACGTGCTGATGATGGTGGCGTGCGGCGCGAATTCATTGATGAACTGCCGGCAGGCCCCGCAGGGCAGGGTGGGGGTGGGAGTTGGCGTGTAGATGACGACGGCGCGAAGGTGGCGTTCGCCCGCGGTCACGGCGGTGCAGATGGCGGTGCGTTCGGCGCAATGCGTGAGGCCGTAGGAGGCGTTTTCGACGTTGCACCCGCCGTAGATTTTGCCGCTGGCGGCGAGCACGGCGGCGCCGACCGGGAATTTTGAATACGGAGAGTAGGATTTCGTCGCGGCCGCTTGGGCGATTTTTTCCAGTCGGCGGAGCGTGGCGTCTGTGATGATGGAGCTCATAATGAAAAGCGGCCGCCGGTTTCAGGTGGTCGCGCAGGGATGAGCAAAATCTAAAAAAGATCGAGGGCGAGCCGGAAGGTCGGGCGGAAGGGGCACGGATGAGGTGACGCTGCGTTTTGGGTGAGTGGCTGGAGTGAGGGGCAGCGGGATGGCGTGGTGGCGGGCGGAGCGATGGCGTGGTGGCGGGCGGAGTTTTTTCCTTGGGGGTGGCGTTGCGCAGTTTGCGCTTTCGTGGGCTGGCGGAGCGGCCCAGGCTCGTGGCGCGACTATGAAAAGCGATCGAATGATTCGGAACTATTATGTACTCCCGTGCTGTCTTTTGCTGCTGAATCTTTGCGTGGAGATGGTGAGCTACAAAGCGCGCTTGATCGATGATGTTTTACTCCGGACCGCCGCGATTATGGGCATGGTCCTGATCGGCACCTCCCTAGTGACGCTGCTCGTCGCGCCGGCGATCGTGATGTTCATTGGCGCGCTGCACCGAGGGAGTCGGCAGACTTGGGGGGGGGCTCGGCGAGATGGGCTTTTTGCTGCTGCTTGGGCTGGTGATTTTTTGGCTCTACTACCGAGTTTATATTATCGGGCCTGAGTCGGTGTTGCCATGGGAGTGGCGGAACCACGTGAAGCGTTAGCGCGCAGAGATCCGACGCGCGCGGCGGTTGGATTTGGCTAGAGTGGGCGGACCGCCTGCTTGCTGGTGGGAGGCTCGTTGGGCGGGCCCTCGGCGAGATGAAAATCAGCGGCCCTCTTCGTGTCGGCCAAGGCGGGTCGATCGGCCGCAATCGCCGCAGAGGCGGCCCTTTTCAGAAGCCGTTCAGCGGGTCGGCCGGCCACCGCCGCGGCCCTGTGCAAACTCTCCTCCGGCGGAGGACGCGAACGGGTGTTGGCCGCTGCCACCGCCGTGGGCGGAAATACGGACGCGGTTTTTGCCGCGTCCGTGCCCGCGAGGTCGTGACCAGCATCCGCGCCGGACCGGCCTCAAGGCGAAACCGGATCCGGCGACCGGTGGCTTCATGGTGAACCCGGCAAGGCCACGGGTGCGCCCGAGGATTTACCGTCCACCTACCGGGCACGCGGGCGGCGCGCGTCACGACTTGATCGGCGGCTTCCGAGGGATTCGGTCAAAAATATGCGCGGTCAGGCTCGTTTCGTAAGACGGTCGACGCTGAGGGGGTGACGAAGCTGCGCAGCTGGTCCGATGAGTTTGGTCGCTCCGGAAGTTTTGCCCCGAGATTTTTGTAATTTAATTTAGGATACGTTTGATAAAATCACCGGCGACGGCGGGGCGAATGCCAACGGCGGCCAAGGGCTCGCCGGCGGCGGGCAAGGTGGCACGAGTATCTTGCTGGTGGGTAAACGCCTCCGCCTTCATCCGTGATTGGGCTGATGCGGATAGAGCGGGCACGGCGGCCGGCCGCAGGCGTGGGCCCTGCGCGCAAATTTACCGGTTTTCCAATTGTGCGCACGTGCGCACAATTGGCCGGATCGCAGGGCAGACGGATTGCGCGAGCCCGCGTCGGAGACGATTTTGCAGATGATGGCCGGTTAAACGGGCCCTGCAGTGTCCTCGGGAAATTCTTGCTCAGGGGATGGGGTGGCTGGCGAAAAAATGGAGAAGTCGCGGAGTTTTCCGGAGCGGCGGTCTGGACCGGGCGGACCCGGGAGAAAAGCCCGCCGGCCTTACGTTACAAGTCGAAGGTGGTGGTGAAAATAAACTGTCGCGGGTCGATGATTCGATAGGAGAAGAATTTGCCATCGGGATTGATGGCAACGCCTTGGAGGTGACCGCTCTCGGTCGCGTTGCGGACGTTGAGCTGGAAGCGGGTGCGGATTTTGTTTTTAAAGAAACGGGTGGTGTAGCCGAGGTTGACGTCGATATTGCCGACGGCTCGATCGTAGAAAGGCTTGGTGCGGTCGAGGGAGCGCACGATTCCATCGGGATCGGGGGTGCCGGCGAGGTAGCCGATGGCGCCGCGGCTTGACCAGCCGTAGGATCCGCCGATTGAAGCGTTTTTAAGCCAGGGGTTATCGCCGGCGAGACCGCTGAGGCCAGCGAGTTGGAAGTTGGTGATCGCGCGGAAACGATATTCGCGGGTCTGGGGTTTCTTTTTTCCCTGCGAGGTAATGGCGAGGTTGAGAGGCGTCTGCACGTTGGTGTTAAAATAATTGACGGGTTGACCGTTGCTGCCGGTGGCAGTGGTCCACCACAAATCGCCGGCGCCCGCGAGTTGGGAGCCATCCGGCAGGCGGGTGGTGGGAATGCGCAAGGTGGTCCAGAGCGGCAGGCGCTCGTTGATGAATTGCTGCATGAAAAGCGAAATATTGGAATCGACGGCCTCCTGCTGGTTACCAGTGACCTTGACGGTCCAGAAGCGCGTGGGGTTGTACTGGAGCTCGAGTTCCCAGCCGCGGGAAGCGGCGTCGCTGGCATCCGCGATCGTCTTGTTGGCGGCGCTGTTAATGAACGCGGGGGTGTAGCCGATCTGTTTGGCCGCGGTCTCCTGCGCTTGGGCGAGGGTCAGGGCGGGGTTGATGGACTGGGCCCAACTGGTCGCGAGATCGAAGAGGCCGAAGGTGAGATTTTGGGTGGAGTTATCGAAGTCGATGGCCAAGGCGCGCGTCGCGATGACGCCAGTGCCGGCGCGGGTGTGAACTTGGAGGGTCTCCTGGTGGGTGACTCGCAGAGAGAAGCGATCATCGAAGAGGTTGAGGCTGAAACCGTATTCCCTCGACGTGCCGGTGGGGTTGGGGAGTTCCTGAAGGTAAAGATTGTAGGCGGTATCGGCGGGTTGGAAAGAATTGGATTGATTGTAATGGAAGTTAACGCCGCGCAACGCCTGTGCGAGGAAACGGGTCGCGCCGGAGCCCTGGTTCGCCTCGCGGTTGAGAAAGGCGAGGCTCCGCAAAGGTTTTATGACGACGCCCTGGCTCCGGGTATCGCCGAAGCGCCAGCGCTTGTTGAGGCCGAAGTTGAGGAGATTGGTCTCGTCGATGAACCCGCCGCTGAGCGGGGTGGCGAGGTTATCCTGTGTATTGACGCGGTCATTACGCTGGCCGAGCGTCGTGACGATTTGGTCGTTGAGAAAGTAACTCTGCATGCTGGCGCCGGTGGTGCGGATTTTTTTCTTCTGCTGACCGAGGGCGAAATAAACCTCTTTGATGGTGACGGGCTCGTTGAGATTATAGCTGGTCGAGGTCGCGCCGACGTACGAGGCTTTGAACGCGCCATTGGCGGCGACCGGGCCGGAGTTGGCGTATTCGACTCCGCCGCCCTTGGTGTTACCCATGTAATAAAGAGGGTACATGAGGGCGCCGTTATTATTGGCGAGGCTCGTGGTCGGAGTGAGGTTCGCGATGCCCGGCTGGTAGTTGACGTTGTCCGTCACGGTATCGTGGAAGCGGAGGTTGTTGGGTGCGGCGATGCGGAGGCTGTACTCGCCGTAGCCGATGGCGCGGTGGAGGCCGAGCCACTTGGAGAAATTCTTTTCTGCGCGGAGATCGAGTTGGTACGCGAGTTGGGCACGGTAGCTGTCGTTAAAGACGGGCTTCTTGAAGATCTGCGGATTCACCCCACCGATGAAAGGACGGAGGAAGTAAGGGTTGGGGCGGCCATCGGGGAGGCGCTCGTTGACATCGATGGTCACGGTCGTACCGACGCCATCGACTTGGCCGATGAACTGGCGGCGGTAGTCGTCCTGATCCTCGCGGCGCCAGGCGACATTTAAATCGAGGCGGTGGCGGGGGGTATGGATGAGTCCTTGGTCGAGGCTGACGTTGGCGATGGCGGCGCGCTGAATTTGATAAGCGGAAGCGGCGAGGTTGATCGCGGTCCAATCGTAAAAGGCCTGGTTGGTCGAACCGGAGATCCGGTAGAGCGGGCCGGCGGCCACTTCGCCACTGGGCGAGAGCATGCGCTGGGTGGCGGTGAGACCGAGGAGCGGGTTGTTGGGATTGACGGCTTTAGTGATCAACTGAATCTGGCCGGCATCGATGAACTCGAGGATGCGGGTGTTGCCGAAGCCGTCGGCGAGACCGAGTTGGGTGAGGGTGGCGGCGTTGGGGTTGACAAATTTTTGGCCGTTGACGGTCGCGGTGAAGGTGAGGGGATCCCACGTTGGGCTGCCGCGAGATTTCCAGAGAGAGACGGTATCGCGGGGGGTGACGGAGTTGGCGCGTTGCGCAAATTCGTGGAAGGACTCGAATGAGGCGTTGATCGAAGTGGTGGCGAACGGCTTGATTTTAAGCGCGTACTGCTGGCGGTTGGTGCGATCGACGGACGGTTTGCGGACGTAGCCAGTCTCGTTGTAAACTGCGGAAAAGCGGACGGCGAGTTTGTCGCGGATGATGACGCGATTGAGATCGATGCTGGCGCGGTGACCGCCGAAATTATCGAAGCGGGTTTGGAGGTTGCTGGTGTCGCGGCCGACATTGCCACGACTGGTGACGAGGTTGACGGTACCGCCGGCGTCGGCGAGACCGGCGAGCGTGGAATTGGGGCCGCGCGCAATCTCGACGGCATCGATGTTATAAGTATCGATCGGAATCGTGCTACTGGCGGTGAAACCGTTGGCGGCGATGTTGGCGGAGCTCAGCCCGCGCATCCGATTGGCGCCGGTCGGATTACCGGAAACATTATCCCAGACCCCCTCGCCGCGGCCGTCGTTAGTCAGGTCGGTAAACTGCCCCGTGCCCTCCGTGCCAACCTCGTAGAGAAAGATATCATTAATATCGAGAGCGGCCATATCGGACAGCTGCTGTTTGGTGATGACCGAGACGGAGCCGGCGAGGTCCTCGAGTTTGGAATTGAGACGAGTGCCGGCGAGGGTGTTGGCCGCGGAGTAGCCGCGGTCCTGAGTGGCGCTGACCTCGAATGGCGACAAGGCAATGACATCGCCGAGGCTGGCCCGAGCGGAAGTTTTTACGGAGGAGGCCGCTTTGCTTTCATCGGCGCGCCACAAGGCGAGTTCATCGGGGTCGAGGCGGCCGTTACGGTTCAGGTCGTAGCGAGCGAGGGTCTGGGCGTCGGGTGAGGCTGGTGCGACGGATTGAGCGGGGAGGGGCGGGGAGGCCGCCATGATCAGGACCGTGGCGAGCGCGGTTGCCAGGAGGGTGGGGTGAAGCGTGGGGGCATGATGCGATGGTTTCATAGGATGGTTCGATGGCGGGGTCGGCAGGCCGAGGATCGCGGACGGGGAAGGGTGATGTTGAGTGGCGATGGTCTCGGGGAGAAGGGAACGTGCGAGCGTGGAGCTGACAACGGGGAGGTGATCGGACAGTAAGAGCGCGTGCGGCGGAGTTGAGCCGAGGCGATCCCTATGTAAAAACAGAAACGCCCGGCGTGAGGTGGCGGTGGCGGAGTGGTGGGGCTAACGTGGCGCGGCTGGGCCCGATGGGGAAGCGGGCGGCAGTGCGCCCGTACCCGATCCTCGCCCGCCGCGGCCGCCACGACCCGACGGGAAAGCCGCGGGCGGGGGTACCTCCGTCGGTAGTTGGTCGGCGCACAGTTCCAGAATCTCAATTGCACTTAGACCCGACTGCGCGGCGCCATTGGTGCTGGTACGCGCGGATTCGTCGATCGGATTCAAGGCGAGCGCGCCGTCGACGCGGGTCGTGACGAGGGGGCCGCCGCCGAAGCGCAGGAGCGAGGCGATGGCGGGCTGGGCGAAAGCGGTGTTCTTGGTTTTCCAATACGCGTAGGCGGCCAGTCGCGGGGTGCCCTGACTGCTGGCACCTTGCTCGCCGAGATATTTTCCGTCGGCCCCCTCGAGGCCGTTCGCCTGGTCGCGCCGCAGGACCTCGGCGGGGGCACTGCCAAGGCGACAGTACTGCAGCCACATTTTATCCCAGCCGGGGTGCCCGAGGAATTCATTCAGCTCAAAAATCACCTGGGCCCCGCCTTGAATCGTCGCGAGATTGTAGGAGCCCACCTCGTTTGAGACGAGAAACAGTTTCCCCGTTTTCGGATCATAGCCGTAAACCAGATTTTTTCCGGATTTGAGCCAGTACGGCATCGCGACGAGCGCATCGATGCCGGCGACGATCTTATCTCGCCACCGCAGGTCGCCGGTGCGCTCCCACTCGGTCATCCAGTTGCTGACGAAGGCCAGCCAATCTGGGCCGACGCGGATGCGGGCGGGATATTTTTTTTCAGCCTCGGTGATCGGTTGAGCGAGACGCATGGGGTCGAGGGTGAGCGCGGTGAAGTCGGAGTTGACGACCTCCCTCATCAAATCGCCGGTGCGTTCATCGGTGGTGAGATAATAATAGTAGCGTTTGAGGCCGGCCATGCTGATGCGTGCCTCCTTGGCGCCGCAGCCCCAGTGGCGAACATTGTGGCGCGAGCCGAGACCGGCCAACGTTCCGAGATGATAACAGTCCACCTCACTGGTATGACGGGTCATCGCCTCGGCGAGACGGAAGAGATCCGCGCGGCCGGTGCGGAGAAAACTTTGCCAAAGCCACATGTCGGTACCCAGTTCGGTGTTGTCCCACGCCATGCCGCCGAGGTCGTAGTTCCAGACGTGGCGCTCGCGATCGTACGAGTGCATGAAGTCGCCGAAATCCCAGAACCCGTACCAGCGTTGTTGTTCGACCTGCTTTTGGTAAAAGGCGAGCGTGCTCTCGAGTTGATCCTCAACGGCGCGTTTGAAGGGCGTGGATTTGTCGGGCAGGCTCCAGATGCCGAGGGCGCGCACGCTGTGCAGGTACGCAGGTGTCGCGACGAGTAACGGTAACTGGGCGCCGAGTTGAGCGAGTTTCACCGTTTCCTCACGGGAGGGGACGCTCGCCCGCGGAAAGAGGGTCAGCTCACTGGTGCGCGCGACGCCGAGCGGTGTGCTTAGACCGGGTTGCACATCCTCATACACGGCGTCCAGCCCGTGGGCGCGCGTGTCGTAGTGACGCATGTCCATCGCGTCGGCTTCGGGCGACCACAGCCAGATGCGCAAGGTGGCCTCGCCGCTGGTGGCGTGGTCGACTTCGAGCGAGGTCGGGTGGGCTTGCCAGAAATTTTTTACGCTGACCCCGAGTCCGCCACTGGCATCGCCAATGAACACGAGGCCTGACGCGCGTTGGCCCGCGCCGCACGGAATCCACGCGCTCTGGGGGTTGGTGCGTTTCACAATCGAGAAGCCATCGGCATTGGGCTGGCTCAGTTTGAAAGCATCCCAAACCGCCCAGTCGGCGAGCAGCCCCTGGCCTTGCGCGGAGTACTCCGCCTTGTTCGGCACACGCTTGCCTGCGAGTTGATCCGGATAGGCATTACCACGTCCATCGGGGAGCGAGACGCTCCGCCCGCCGCGGCCGACCATGGGCTGGATCGGCTCCGCCCAAAGCCCATCGTTTTCCCCGGAGAAACGAACGTGACGGTTGTGGAGCTCTTCGCGAAGCGGCACGTTAAACTCCAGACCGAGGCCCCGAATAAAATCCTGCTGGTCGTCGCCATCGTAGATGATCGTATGCACCACGCGGACGTTTTCCTGCCCGGCATAAAAATAAAGACGCACGACAAACGGTAGCCATTCCCGCGAGCCCGCGAGTGACTTGTGCACGCCCTCCACTTTCAAGACGGCCCGAACGGGCCCAGTCTGCTCGACGGTGACAGCGGTAATTTTACCAGCGAATTTTTCGCGCACGGGGGCGTCCTCCGCGTGGCGGTTGGGCCCATGTTGCACAATGCAGACCAGCCGCCCGGCCCGCGCTACTTCACGGCCGTCGACCGTGAGGTAATCGATCAGGTGAGGACCCCACGCGGTGACCCGTGCCCGCAGTTTTCCGGTGTCCACTTCGACGCCAGTATCGCTTTTCCGGACGCGCAAAGTGACCGGCGGCGCGGGAGGTGAATCGACGGCCGTGAGTTTCCAGCCCAGGCCCGCGGCCGGCGCCACCACCGTCGCAAACCCGCTCCATTTCAACGAGCCATCGGGCCAGTACGCGAGAGGCCAAGTTTGGAGAGGTAAGGTGTGACCGTCCGTGGCAGTGAGGGCAAAACGCTGCGCCTTGGGCACGGCGCCCTGCGACCACGGCACGCCCCAGCTAACACCAGTGGCGCTCGGGATGGGCGTCTGCCCGAGCCAGTTTAACGCCACCTCCACGGCTGCGGCGGGGGCACTCGCGCTCACGATCCCCATCAGCGAGGCGCCGCCGAGAGCGCGGAGCGAGAGGCGGTGCAGCGAGCGGGCGAAGGGGTGAAGCATGGAGATGCGGAGGGTTACAGCGACCGCGTGATCAAAGGGATTTCGGGGCGCAAGTCCGCGAAAAAACCTCGAGCATTTCATTTGACAGTCAAGAAGGCGCGATGCGCACCGGACGCCGTTTCCGCGTAGCGCAAACGGCTCGCGGTAACGCGCCAGGGGCGACCCGCGGTTCGGTGGGGAGGTCGGGCCGGGTTCGCCTGAGCTCGACTCCGTTCCGACGACGGGCGCCGCTTGCTTCCGTATCGGCGGGCGCGGTCGCCGGGGGCGCTCCGTCGGGATCGAAAGGCCGTCGCGGTCGGTCGGCGCTGCGAAATGAAAAAAATCGCGTAACTGCTCAGGTCGATTCCCGGCATCACGAGCACCGATCACCTCTGGCGCGGTGACTAAAGTTTACATGGGGGTCCGACATAGTGGTCCGCACAGTCCCCTGTGCGGGTCCGAGTCAGCATACGCAGGCCTTCCGCACTCGATCCCCGCGAGGCGTCGCAAGGTAGGGGCGAAGTGCGGCTCTGAGTCAGGAGACGCCCCTTCCGCACGCCTCGGTCGTGGGCGTGAGGGAGATGGTGGCGAAGTGCGGGTCTGAGTCAGGAGACGCCCCTTCCGCACAGGGGACTGTGCGGACCGCTTTCGCCGACAGCCGCGTCCGGCCCCACTCGCTATGCTCGGTCGGCAAAGTCCGGATCAACGCGAGGTCCCACCGACCCAACTCCCGGTCTTGAATCACCCTGCTTTCCTTCAGGGACGAAGGCTACCCTCCCTCCGCACTCCGAGTTCAGCATAAAATTCGGTTTTGTTCGCGTAACTTGCGCGTTCACCGTCAGCTTTTTCCACCCTGAGCAGTTACGAACTTTTTAGAGATGATTTTAAAGGGCGCGGACGGCAAATGGTGAGTTAGGTGTGAATCGGTTTCTGAAGAAAGTGACACCGCGGGCTGTGGCGGCCTGCAGGTAGCCCGCCTTTTTGTTCCCGCCGCGGCCCGTGGCGGGAGATAGGGCCGAACCTGCCGGTGTAATTCAGGCCGCCGCTGTGATCCGACCTGAAGACATCCGACTCACGACGGTTCGCCTTCCATTCGAGGGCCCGCGCGGGCTGGTGATTTCTCTTTTAGTCACGTGAGAGTGATCCGTTCCGGCCTGCCCTGATACCTCTCTTTAGAAGGCAGGGATCATTTCGTTAAAAAGATCTTTCGCGCTCTTTGGCGGGTCGATACCTGAGATTCGCATCGCCAAGTAAAGGGTAGGGGGACCACTTTTGATTACCCATTGTCCGGCCGTTTCGGAATCTCCGTTTGGGTACGAACCTTTCTTGTGGGCCGGGCTTCCTCACTTCCTGAAATCTCCACTCCATCCCCTCCATGGTTATGAAAATTACCCCGGCCTTCCTCAGTGCGTGCTTAGCTCTTATACCCGCGCTCAGGGCGCAAACCGCGCCGTCGCCTCAGGCGGGCGAAAAGCCGGACGAAGTCGTGCAACTATCGCCTTTCGAGGTGGTGGGTGCAACCAAAGGCTATCAGGCCACCAACACGATGTCGGGCACGCGCCTTAATTCGAAGCTGGAGGACTTAGGTGCAGCTATTTCGGTGGTGACGAAGCAGCAGATGGACGACCTGGGCCTACTCGATATAAACGATATCTTCAACTACGAGGCCAACACCGAGGGCACCGGCAATTTCACGGACTTTACGTTCAACAGCAGTGGCATGGCGATAGATAATGTGCAGTCGAACCCCCAAGGCGCCAACCGCATCCGCGGCGTGAGCGCGGCGAATACGACGTTTGGTAATTTCGAGACCAGCGGGCGCACGCCGATCGATCCGAGCAACATTGACGCGGTTGAGATTAGTCGCGGGCCCAACTCGAGTATTTTCGGCGTGGGCAGCCCGGCGGGTACTGTCAACTCCGTACCGGCGTCCGCCAATTTGCGCAAGCCTGCCAGCACGGTCGTAGCCCGTGCGGATACGCGCGATGGCTGGCGGACGAGCCTGGACTTCAATCGCGTGCTGAAATCTGACGTGCTGGCGATGCGGGTGAGCGCAGTCCGTCAGCACGACGGCTTCGCGCTAAAGCCTTCGGGCTTTGCCACCAACCGACTCAACGGTATGGTTAAATTCCGGCCGTTCAAAAAGACCACGCTGTCCGCTGCCTACGCGTACTACCGGGCGCACGGCAACCGGCCTAATTCGCTGGCGCCCCGCGACGGCATCAGCGGTTGGCTGAGCGTTGGCGCGCCGACGTGGGATCCGCTCACCAGCAGTGCGAAGATCAACGGCGCGGTGGTCGCAACCTTTACGGGCTCGAGCATTCCTTCCTATTTCACCGGGCAGATTGGGACCATTCTGGGGTATATTGATCGGGCGGGCCTGAGTTACCTCGGACAGGTGCGCGGCAGTCCGGGCAATACTCCGCTCACGCAGAATCAGAACGTGCGGTTGGTGACCCCGGTGGTGGATCCCTCGGGATACCTAGCGACGCAACCTCTGTTTCAGAAATATCCCGTCCTCGCCAACCGGGCGATCTATGATTGGTCGTCGATCAACGTCGCTGCCATGAATCGCTTCGATGACAAGACGCAGACCTTGTCACTCATTTTGGACCAATCGCTGCTCCAGACTCCGCGGCAGACCCTCGATCTGCAGCTGGGTTGCTTCCGGGAAAACGCCGATCGATTCACGCGCAATTTACTGGGATCCCTGTCGCCTGGGCAGGGCTTTGCGTCCACCGTCACAATTGACGTGAACGAGCGCCTGCTTGACGGCACCCCCAATCCTTATTTTCGGCGGCCCTTTGTTCAATTAAGCCAACCCCAAAATAACCAGCAGCCTCTCGATCGGGACACCTATCGCGCGCAACTCGCGTATCGCCTCGATCTGCGCCAGGAGAAGAACCTGTTGCGTTGGCTCGGCCTGCAACAAGTCGCCGCGTACGGCGAATACAAGAACGTCGAGTCGCGACAATACACCTTCCGCGATGCCATCGTGAGCAACCACGCTTGGAGTGACAACACGAGCAACCGCGGCGACTCGGGTACTTACGGCGTCTACCCCCGGTTTTATATCGGCGACGGCGTCGGCCACGACATCGATTATGGCTCGACGGCCTACAATCCCGGCACTTATCCGCTGCGCTGGGGCAACGCCGTAACCGGGCAGTTTGTGAACGAGTCGATCCAGATCGGCACCGCGATTTCCAGCGCGAGTGGCAACGGCACCGGCGGGCTCAATAACAATCGGACCATCCTCAAGAGCGAGGGCGCCATTGTGCAGAGCTTTTTGCTGAAGGATCGCCTCGTGACGACGCTCGGCTTGCGCGAGGACCGAAGCTACAACCGCTTGGGCGCAAATCCGCGTTTCCTTGATCCCATCACGATGGATGAGGCCTCGTTTAACGCTTGGGCGCCGGGTGACTGGACGGTCGGCAAGGGCAAGACGACGACGGCGGGCGCCGTATTAAAACCACTCCGCTGGCTCAATCTCACCGTAAACAAATCGGCGAGCTTTGTACCCTCCTCGGTGGGCTTCGACCTTTACCGCCATGTTTTGCCGGATCCGACCGGGTCGGGCCAGGATTACGGGGTCAGCTTTAATCTGCTCGAGAACAAGCTCGTGGTACGGGTCAATCGTTACAAAACGGTGCAAATTAATTCCCGCAATGGCGACAGTTCGAACATCGCGCAACGCGTCCGCCGCCTCGACTACATGGGTGCCACCGGGTCCCTCTACAATTTGCAGCGCCAGGCGATTGCTTGGATTACCGAGACCGCGCAGGCGCAGGGTCAAACGCTGTCGCCGGAGCAACTCAACCAACAGGTGGCCACGACCATGGGCTTGCCTCTGGCGTTGATCTCAAATCCGCCGGACCGGCCTTGGGCGGTGGATGACGTCACCGCTCGCGGCACGGAGCTCGAGTTGAACTACAATCCAAACAGTTTCTGGACGATGAAGGCGAACTGCACCCAGCAGGAGTCGATCAACGCCGGGCTTTCTGGCGTGGTCACGCAGTGGATCGACGAGCGCCTAGCGGTGTGGACGAAGATTATTGATCCGCGCAACAACCGCCCGTGGTTCTCGCAGGATTACGGTGGCGGCTCGGCCCAGAGCTATTTCACTTCGAATGTGCTCAACCCGTTGCAAATTGCCCAGGCCATGCAGGGGAAGAGTCGTCCGCAGGTGCGCCAGTATCGGGCGAACTTCCTGACGAGCTACCGCTTGGCCGGCCTCACCGATCACCGCCTGCTCAAGCGGTTCACGGTGGGCGGATCGGCACGCTGGGAAGACAAGGCGGCGATCGGCTTCCTCGGCACCCAGCAGGCGCCTGCGATCATCACGACGCTCGATGCACGCAAGCCGGTCTGGGACAAATCGCGCTCTTACTTCGACGCGTTTGTCACCTTCCGGACCCGTTTATTTTCAGACAAAGTCGGAATGACGCTGCAACTCAATGCGCGCAACGTCAGGGAAGGCGGCCGCCTGCAGCCCGTCGCCGTCGAAGCCGACGGCCGGATCATCGCTTACCGCATTATCGATCCGCGTCTGTTTATCCTCACGGCCACCTTCAGTCTCTGATTTTTCAACGGTATTCCGAACACGGCGACCAAGCGAAATCCCCGGACTTGCGCCGGCGCATCTCCCAGGCCGATGCCGGCAAGCACTCGGTTTGGCAGCAGCGAGGGCGAGTCCGATTTTTTTAGCGATTGATTGCTCGGATCGCCGCTCTTCAGGCGGGAAACTCAACCGGGCACCAGCGGTGGCCTCGGTTTTAGGAAGTGTCGTTGAAAAATAGATCCATGTACAAATCATCTGCGGGCGGGTTTGGTCCCGGGCGAAGAAACCAACGGTGGATGCGCGATTTTCATCGTTTGCAAACGAAAGAGGCCGCCCTCTTCATCGGGGTTAATCCAATAAAAATCATGAGACGATGGAGCATGGGAATCATCTTGGGGGCGGGCACGGCGTTGTTTGCGCAGCCGGAACCCGCCTTGCCGCCTGGGCAGCCGTTGCTCGCGGAAGCGGCGTTGCCGGCGTACGAGAGGGAGCTTGATCATGCCGGGTTGATTCGCGGCTGGAGCAAGGGGGCGCTCGCCCGCGGCCGGGTAATTTACCAGCAGATTTGCCAAAGCTGCCACGGCGATTTGCACGTTCCCGGTTCCATGCCCAACTCGTTGAGTTTCGGTCAGGGCATTTTCCAGCACGGCAAGGACCCGTATACGATGTACCAAACGCTGACGCGTGGCTGGCGGATGATGGCGCCCCAAGTGCAGTTGGTCCCGCGGGAGAAGTACGACGTCATTTATTATATTCGGGAGAATTTTTTGCGGGAGCATAACCAAGGGCAGTGGACTGAGACCGACGACGCTTATTTGGACGGTCTGCCCAAAGGTTCGAGCAGCGGTCCGGCTCCGATCAAACGTGAGCCTTGGCTGGAGATGAATTACGGGGATTTCCTGATCGGCACGTTCGAAATCATGACGCCGCACCGGCGGCAGGTGAAGCCGCCGGCGGGCAGTTTACCTGACTATGTCGCCGCTGATGCCAACCTCGCCTACAAGGCAATCGCGGTCCGGCTCGACGGCGGTGAGGGGGGCGTTGCCCGGGGACGTGCTTGGCTGGCGTTCGAACATGATACGCTCCGTTTAGCCGGGGCTTGGACCGGTGAGGGCTTTATCGACTGGCGCGGCATCAATTTCGACGGCCAGCACGCGGTGCGGCCGCGAACGATCGGCAATCTCCAAGTGGAAACATCCGACGTTCCCGGCTGGGCGAATCCGGCGACGGGGGATTTTGTCGACGCGCGAATCAGGGGGCTTGATGGGCGTCCTTACGGGCCGTTGCCGCGCGCCTGGGGGCAATATCGCGGACTCTACCGATTTGGCGCGCGGACGATTATTTCGTATCGCGTGGGAGATGCGGCGATTCTGGAAAGCCACGATCTCGCGGCGGTCGAACCGATGGTCTTCACCCGTACGCTGAACATCGGGAAGTCTTCTCGTGACCTGGCTTTTCGCGTCGCCAACCGCGGCGCCGAGTTCGTCATCCTCGGCGGTTCGGCGGTAAAAAGGCAAAGGGAGGACGGCTTCGAGGTCGTGCGTATTCCGGCGGCGGCGACCCCGCTGAACCTTGCGATCGTATACGGCGCCGCCGGCGCCACCGCAAAAATCAATCAGCGGGCACCCGCCGATCTCCGGCCCTTCACCCAAGGCGGACCGGCCCAATGGCCGACTGCGCTCGAGACCCCCGTCATCCGCGGGGTGCCGCGTGGCGCCTTCGCGGTGGACAGTTTTTCCCTGCCTCAGCTCGTCGCAAACCCATGGAAAAGCTGGATGCGCACCACCGGTATTGACTTTATTCCCGGCACCGCCGCGGCGGTCGTGTGCACGTGGGACGGCGAGGTCTGGCGGGTGGACGGAATCCGCGGCGACAGCGTCGCGGTCAAGTGGACGCGGATCGCCTCAGGCCTGTTTCAGCCGGCGGGAATTAAAATTGTCAACGGCGCCGTGTTGGTGTGCTGCCGCGATCAGATCGTGCGGCTGCGTGATCTCAACGGTGACGGCGAGGCGGATTTTTACGAGTGCTTCAACAGCGACCATCAAGTGACTGATCACTTTCACGAATTTGCGATGGGCCTGCAGGCGGATGCCGCGGGGAATCTTTATTACGCCAAGAGCGCACGCCATGCGCGCACGGCCCTTGTGCCCCACCACGGCACGGTGCTTAAGGTGAGCCCCGACGGTGCGAAGACGGAAATTCTGGCCAACGGCTTTAGGGCCGCCAACGGCGTCTGCCTCAATCCAGACGGAAGCATTATCGTGACCGACCAGGAGGGCTTCTGGACCCCGATGAACCGGATCAACTGGGTAAAGCCAGGGGCGGTTCGCTTCTTCGGCAATATGTGGAGCTACGGCGCCCCGGCGGATAGCTCCGATGCCGCGATGGAGCCGCCGCTCACGTGGATCGATAAGAATTTTGATCGTTCACCAGCCGAATTGCTTTGGGTCGAGAGTGCCGCGTGGGGACCATTGAACGGCAAACTGCTCAATCTTTCCTACGGCACTGGGCGCATCGAAATTGTACCGCACGAATCCATCGGTGGAACGGTGCAAGGCGGACTTATGGCGCTGCCCATTCCTGATTTTCCGACGGGCGTGATGCGCGGTCGTTTTCACCCAGAGAACGGGCACCTGTATCTTACTGGCATGTCCGCTTGGGCCACCAATAAATTAGACGTTCCCGGAGGTTTGTACCGGATTCGAGCCACCGGCCAACCGGCCTATGTCGTGACGGATCTCCACGCAACCAAGGCTGGTATCGATTTGGTTTTTTCCGATCCGCTCGAAGTCAAGTCGGTCGCTGACGTGGCAAATTTTAACGTGACGACGTGGTCATTACTGCGGAGTGAGAAGTATGGATCGGCGCGGCTGAACGTGAAGCGTTTGGAAATCGCGGGTGTCCGGCTAGCGGAAGATCGCATGAAATTAACCCTGTTATTGCCCGAAATCGAACCGGTGCAGCAGATGGAGATTCGCTACCAAGTCAGGGGGGCGGATGGCTCCGTGATCAAGGGAACGCTGGAAAATAGCATTCACGTGCTCGGGGCGAGCTCGCGATAAGTTCGTTGGGGTCGTCGTCGTTTCCGGTGCAGCACGCCGGGGAGTGGGGCTCGGCCGCATGTCTCTTCGCGGAGGCGGCGGGCGGATGCCTTGAGATTTTTATTCAGGTCCGGCGCCGATGCGATCGGCGCGGAGATGGTGGCACGGAAGACGTGATCCATGGGTCGGGGCGGGGGCGGCGGAGGAGTTGCTCCCGGTTCTCGACAACGTCGCGCTCGGGCGGCGCGCGGCTCGCTGGTCCTCGAGCGGCCAGGTCGGACCAGCATTTCGGGCGCTCGCTTGGCCTTGGTGAAAAGGGGGGAAATCGCTGATTGAGCGTGCAGCCTCACGCTGGATTATCCGATCAATCGACCGACCGATGACCGCCGAGGACTCCGCGACGGCCTTTTCAGTTTGACCCCTGGAGCACCCTCAAAATCCTCCGACGCCCGACCTATGACCCTCTCCCCCGTGTTCTGCCCTTGCCGAGTTTCTCCGTCGAAAGTCGCCGATTTTTTTTCCTCCGCCCGATTAACGATCGCCGCGGTCACGCTGGTGGCGGCCTCGGCCTTGTCCGCGTTTGGCCAAGCCGCGCCGATGAAGCCCCCGTCCGGCACACTCAAGACCGGCAGCAGCGTGGTCGACGAGACGGTTGTGCTCACGCCTTTCCAGGTCGTCGCCGACGAGCGGGGCTATCAGGCGTTCAACACGCTCTCAGGCACGCGGCTCAACTCGAAGCTCGAGGACCTGGGCTCCTCGATCACCGTCGTGACCAAGCAGCAGCTCATCGACACGGCGGCGGTCGATATCAATGACGTGTTTTTATACGAGGCGAACACCGAGGGCACGGGTAACTTTACCCAGTTTAACACCAACCGCACCGGCGGCGTGCAGGACAACGTCTCGGCCGATCCGCAGACCGCCAATCGTATCCGCGGTATTGGTGGCGCCGGCGCTTCCGGCACGGGCGTAAATACTAATTCCACTTTTGGGGCGAATACCGCCATCGGCAACTTTGCCAGCATCAGCAAGATTCCGCTCGATCTCTACAACATCGACTCCGTGGAAATCAACCGCGGGCCCAACTCGAGCCTCTTTGGCATCGGCAACAGTGCCGGCTCCGTGAACCTGGTGCCCACGCAGGCCAACCCGAGTCGCGCGATCTCGGGTTTCACCTTCCGCTTGGACAGCTTCGGCGGCCACCGTGAAAGTCTCGATCTCAACCGCCCGCTCATCCCGAACAAACTTGCGCTCCGTATCGCCGCCGTCGACGACAGCAAGGGCTTCACGCGCCAGCCGTCCTCCGAGCGTATTCGTCGCGGGCAGATTTCGTTCCTCGCGCGACCGCTGGCCAGCACCACCCTCACCGGTAGTGCGGAACGTTACACCGACTTCGCCCGCCGCCCCAATGCCCTGACGCCGCGCGACGCGATTTCGGAGTGGGTCTCGACGGGCAAGCCTGCGTGGGATCCGACGACCCAGATCGTGACGCGTAACGGAGTGCGGTCCGGTCCGTTTCCCGTGGCGCAGGACGCCAATCTGCCCGCCGGTTTGATGAGTGGTGCGATCAATCTTACCGGTAAACTTTCCGCCTGGATCGAAGACAGCCAGATCAAATTTTACACCCAAAATGCGACCGCCAATCCCATCACCACGGGAATACCCACGCCGTTCACGCAGAACAGCGCGGTGCGCTACCTTGAGAGCGGCACGTTCCTGATGCGCAACAAAGGGGGGCTCTTCCCGCTGTACATCGTTCCCGCGATTAAGGACAAGTCGATTTACGATTGGGCGTCGATCAACGCGACGGCGGCCAACCACAACATCGATACCGCGAATACCTATCGATTAGAAGTGGAGCACGACATCCTCAAAACGCCCCAGCACGTCGTCGCCGCCCGCGCGGGCTGGTTCCGTCAGGAATTCTCTCGCACGCAGTTTCAGTTTCTCGATAACACCGACTCGGTCCTCTATGTCGATGTGAACGAAAAACTGCTCGACGGCCGGCCCAATCCCTATTTCCAGCGACCGTACATCCAAGCCGCCACACCCCTGCGCGGCATCACGCCGGAAATCGGCGATACGCAGAACGCGGATCTCGCTTATCAATTCACCCCGAAAAACCAACCCCGGTGGCTCGCGTGGATTGGGCCACAGCGCCTCGGGCTCCACGGTGAGACCCGCCGCAGCGACACGACCAACTTCCGCGACGCCGAGACGGTTTACAATCCGACCGGCTGGGCCGCCGTGTCCTTGCAAGGCGTCGGCGGGCAGCGCGCCTCCCTCCAGCGCTACTACGTCGGCGACGCGCTGGGTTCGAACTTCGATTACGGGCCCTCGGCGATCAACGATATCACGGGTCTACACTCGTTGACGTGGTTCAATAATCTCGCCGGCCAGTGGGTGAACGAGGGCGTCACGGTGGCCGATCTCCCCATCACGGGGACCAATCGCAAACGGGTGGAAGTGCGCACGCTCAGCGCGACGCTGCAGAGCTATTTTTTCAACGATCGTATGGTGACAACCTACGGCTTTCGCCGCGACCGCCAGCGCACGCGTGAGTCGAATGCCAACGGTTTTGATCCGGTGGTCGGCCGAGTGACCAACGCCGGACTGAGCGTCTGGAATCCTTGGACCAGTCAGACCGGCGACACGAAAACCTTCGGCGTCGTCGCCAAGCCCACGCGTTGGCTGAATGTCTTCTTCAACCGCTCCGATAGTTTTGCCCCAGCGCCGGCTTTGCAAACGCTCTTCGGCGATCCGCTGCCGAATCCCAGCGGCACGGGCAAGGACTACGGGGTGAGTTTCACGGCGCTCGACAACAAGCTCAGCGTCAAAATCAATCGTTACCAAAGCAACGACCTCAACTCGCGCGGCAACGAGGCGGGCACGATCGGCCAGCGCACCTTGCGTCTGGAAGGACGCGTGAACAACGGCACCAATTTTGGTTTTGCCCTGCGGCCATGGGCCGAAAATCTGGCGCGCAGCCGTTTCACGAAACAGGGTATCACGCCCAATGCCGCCCAGGTGCTCACCGCCACCGCCGCGATCATGGGGATGCCGGAGTCGTGGCTTGCTCGTCTCGGCGATAACATCACCGGGCTCAGCACCGATGGTCTCACCGACGTCACGTCGCGGGGCTATGAAATTGAAGTTACCTACAACCCCAGGCGGAACTGGCGGATCAAATTCAACGTTGCTCAGCAGCAAGCCATCGATGCCAACATCGCTCCCGACGAAGTGAATTATTGGGCCGCGCGTCTCCCCGTCTGGTCCACGCTGAAGGATGATAGCGGCCAGCTCTGGTGGACGTCCGTGGCGACGACGAACCTGTCCGGCACGATCAATAACGCGAAGGACTTCTACCTCACGCAGTTGCTCGCGCCTTATTCGCTCGCGGTCGCCAATCAGGGCAAGCCCCGCAGCCAAGTGCGCGAGTGGCGTTGGAACGTGCTCACCAATTACACGTTCACCGAGGGTAAACTGCAGGGCGTGGGCGTTGGTGGTGCCACGCGCTGGCAGGACAAGGCCGTCATCGGTTTCTTGGGCGCAGCGCCCGAGGCGGATGGCGTGGTGCGCTCGCTTGACGCCAATAAACCCGTCTTCGATCGCGCGCGCTTTGCGGTGGATCTCTCGGCGAGCTACGGCTTCCGCCTCTTCCGCGACCGCGTGCGCGCCAAACTTCAGCTCAACGTCCGCGACGTCCTGGAAAACGGCCGCCTCCAAAAAGTCGCCATTAATCCCGACGGCTCCACCTACGCCTACCGCATTATCGACCCACGCCGGTTCATTTTGAGCACGTCGTTCGATCTGTGAGGTTGCCGCGGGCGGCGGGCGCTCCTCGCCCAAAATAAGGGGGCCGGCGCCGACGCGCGGGAGACGGCTTCTCTGAGTATCGGCCGCGTACGAAGATAATCTGAGCATCGGCCGCCCACGAAGATAATCTGGTCTGTTCGCCGCGAAAACGATTCTCTGGGCGGCATGCATGTCTTCGCGCACGGCCGCCGGGTTTCATTCGTTTTTTGCATATTCGCGAGCGCTCTGACGGCACCGGCGGCCTCATCGCCGGGAGCGCCGGTGGAAAAATTTCAGCAGCTCGGGACCTGGCTGCCCACGCCGAATGCGCAGCGCAATGCCGCGGGTGCGCCCGGCCCCGCCTATTGGCAGAATCGCGCAGACTATGCGCTGGAAGTGAGCCTCGATGAGAAAACTCACCAGCTCACGGGTCGCGGTAAAATTACCTATTACAACGCCTCACCGGACGCGCTCACCTATCTCTGGCTGCAACTCGACCCGAACTTTTTCGCGCAGCACTCCGATGCGCGGGTCCTGGCTCCGCCGCCGCCAGATCTTACTAAATTCCCCTATAAACTTCTGCAGGATCTCCTGACGGCGGAGAGCTATTCCAGCCGCCTCGAGGTGAGCGACGTTCAAGACGCGGCGGCTCGCCCGCTCGTCCACACGATCGTGAAGACGATGATGCGGATTGATCTGCCAACGCCGCTTCCCGCCGGCGGACAGTTCGCCTTCTCGCTGAACTGGAGCTACGTTCTCAATTCTTCGAAGGGTGCCAGTTCGCGCACTGGCTACGAAATTTTCCAACCGGATGGGAACGCCCTTTACGTCGTGGCGCAGTGGTTTCCTCGGCTCGCTGCTTATACCGATTACGCCGGCTGGCAGCACAAGCAGTATCTCGGCACGGGCGAGTTCACCCTTGAGTTTGGCAACTATGATGTGCGTCTCACCGTGCCGGCAGATCATGTGGTTGCCGCCACGGGCACGTTGCAGAATGGGGCGACGGTGCTCACCGCTGACCAACGCGCCCGACTCGCGCAAGCCGCCACGGCCAAGTCGCCGATCTTTATTGTCTCACCCGCTGAAGCCAAAGCCAATGAAACCCACGTGCCCGACGGCACCAAGACGTGGCACTTTCGCGCGGATAATGTTCGCGACTTCGCCTTCGCCACTTCCCGCCGTTTTATTTGGGATGCCATGGGTGCGGCCGGTCATCTCCACGAGGGGCAGCCGGTTCTGGCGATGTCGTTTTATCCGAAGGAAGGCATGCCCCTTTGGGATAAGTATTCCACTCACGCCATCGCGCACACCCTGGATGTCTATTCCCGTTTCTCGTTTCCGTATCCTTATCCGGTCGCGATCTCCGTCAATGGCCCGGTGGGTGGCGGCATGGAGTATCCGATGATTTGCTTTAATCGCCCGCGCCCGGAGCCAGACGGCACCTACGCGGCCCGCACTAAATATGGACTGATCGGCGTCGTGATCCATGAGGTCGGCCATAATTACTTCCCGATGATCGTGAACTCGGATGAACGGCAATGGACGTGGATGGATGAAGGGATCAACTCGTTTCTCCAGCTCCTCGCCCATGAGGAATGGGAGAAAAATTGGCCGCAGCGGCGTGACGCCCGGGAGATTACCGCCTATATGCGGCGCCCAGATCGCGTGGCGATCATGGCCAACTCGGAGTCGATTCGCGACCTCGGTAATAATAGTTACGCCCAGCCGGCGGTGGCGCTCAATATCCTGCGGGATGTCGTGATGGGGCGGGAGCTCTTCGACCACGCTTTCAAAACGTATGCGCAACGCTGGATGTTCAAGCGACCGACGCCGGCGGATTTCTTCCGGACGATTGAGGATGCGAGCGGGATTGATCTCGACTGGTTCTGGCGCGGTTGGTTTTACAGCACCGACCACGTCGACCTTGCCATCGATCAGGTGCGTTGGCTGCGCCTCGATACCCAGGATCCTGCCGTTGAAAAAGCCCAAAACGTGGCCGAGCGTCAGGCGCGCCCGACCACGACCACGCGCGAACGCAATGCGCGTTTGCCCAAGCGCATCGACCGCTTCCCAGAACTGCAGGACTTTTATGATGACTATGATGACGCCACGGTGCTGCCGAGTGAGCGGAGCAAATTTCAAGACCTGTTAAAAGATTTGCGCACTGCGCAAGTCGACCCCGCCCTCCTCACGACGGCGCGCAATTTTTACCTCATCGATTTTTCGAATATCGGCGGTATCGTGATGCCTCTGCCGCTGCGCTTGGAATTTTCCGACGGGTCGATCGAGGAATTACATCTAGGCGCCGAGTTGTGGCGTTATAACACGGAGAAATGCTCGAAACTGATCATGACAACGAAAGAATTAAAAGCGGTGACGCTCGACCCGCGGGATGAAATGGCTGATGTTGAGATTGAAAATAATTTTTGGCCGCGGCGGCCCGTAAAAACAAAATTTCAGTTGTTTAAAGAGGAGACCGAAAAAAATCCACTGAGGGAGCTGCGGCCTCCGGCCAAAGAGTAGTCGCGGACCCGCGCGGTGGCGATTTCGCGGCAACTTTCATCTTCATGCGTCCGCTTCCGCTGCGATTTTTTCTTGTTCTGCTAACTTTTTTTTGGGCCGTCGGCGCCAGCTCCGCGCATCCGATCCACCGGTCGATCGCTGAAGCCACCTACCAGCCTTCGTCGCGGATTTTGGAAGTGGCTTTGCGGCTCTTTGCCGATGATTTTGAAGCGACGCTGAGCGCGCGGGAGAAAAAGAAAATTTCGCTCGAAAAAACCCCGGCGGCTGATTTCGACCGGGTGGCGCACGCCTACCTGGCTGAGCGCTTCGTGGTTAAGACCGCCGCGGGTATGGCCACCACGCGTCGCTGGATCGGTCGCGAGTTCAAAGATGGGGCGAACGAATGCTGGTTTTACTTTGAAGTTGCCCTCCCGGAAGGGATCGAGGGCGTCACCATTCTCCACGCGGCTCTGACGGACCAATTTCGTGATCAACTCAACTCCGTCGTCGTGCACGCCGGCGCTAGAAAACAGACTTTGTTCTTCCTCCCGACCCACCGGGAAAAGACGGTGCGCTTCCCGCCCGAGTGAGCCCGGCGCGCGGCTGCTCTCAGCCCGACAAAGGCGGGCGGGCGGCCGTGGCTTGATCGGATGAGGCTTGGCGCGGTATCTGGTTGCGGCGGGTTTCCGCCGCAGAGAAAACGGGTGAGTCGCGGGGGCGCGCGACGCCTACAGGTCGCCGAGTTGCGGCCGGAGCACGATCTCCTCAACGACCGTATTTCGAGTCAGTCGGTAAATATCCAGAAACGCCCGCGCCACATCCGCGGCGGGCATGATCCGCGCGGGCTTCACGCCACTGGTGCTCCAGGAGGGCGACCACGTCGCTCCCGGGTGCACGCAGCACACGCGGACCCCGGTGGTTTTGGTCTCCGCGCGGAGTACTTTCGCGAGACCCGTCACTCCGAATTTTGCGGCACAATAGCCCGCGGAGTTGGGGTAGGCGCCCAAGCCGGCGATCGAGCTCATGAAGAAGATATCCCCGCGTTTCAGTTTGATCATCGCGGGGAAAAATGCCCGCGTAACCAAAAAAGCGCTACGCAGGTTGGTTGCGATCATCCGGTCAAAATCAGCTACGGTCGTTTCGCTGAATGGAGCCATCGTAAAGGCGCCGGCATTATTGATCAGGACGTCGACGGTTCCCCAGCGCTGGCCGACCGCGGTTGCCAGCGTGGCGACCGCCTCCTCCTTTGTCACATCACACGGAAAAATCTCCGCAGTCGCGCCGGCCCGCGTGCATTTCCGCGCGACCGCTTGTAATTTTTGAGTGTGACGCGCCACCAGCGCCAGCCGCACGCCCGGCAGTTCGCGTGAGAAGACGAGGGCGAGGGCTTCACCGATGCCTTGGGAGGCGCCGGTGATGAGGATGACGGGTTTTTTCATAAGGTGTAGCCATGGCGTGGTGGTGCTCGCGGGCCAGCGCAAGCCTGCGCTGCCGTCGTGGGTGCGGCCATTTTCGTGGAGCCGGCGCGGTGGGGTGGCGCCCGTGTCCAGGGCGACCGCCGATCAACACACCAAAGAGTCGAAGTCCGTGAAATTGGCCCCGAGGCCACCCTGCACGCCTTTGCAAATCACACTCACCGCGTCGTGCGAGTGCAGCGATTCCAAGTGCGAGCACGCGATCTGGAAATCGCGCACGCGCTTGTCGCTATCAAATTCACGGTAAAGCAGGCGGGCGGCGTCCTCGACGAACTTGAGGTGCGCGCCATTAAGCTCCGCAAAGGCTTGCTCGTCTTCGCGCTTCACCATCACCTGCGTCTCGGTGCGGAGGGCGCGCAGGCAAAGCGCGTGGACGTCTTCAATCCAGACGCGCTTGCCGGGCATCTCTTCGATCAAAACGCGCGCCTTGCTGCGTTGAGAATGGGGGACCCCGTAAACCTCGCGGGTATCTCGGGCGTGCTCCGCCAATTCGGCCGAACAGGGACAGGCCGAGGAGTAGACAAAATCGAAGTGAATGAAACGGCGCCACTCGCCGTCCCGCGTCATGATCCCTTCAAAGGCCACGTCGTAAAACTGGTAACCCTCCAGCCCGCTCCGCAGGCTGCGGTGCAGCATGGGATACGAGAAACGGACTTTCAAACGGGCATCCTTCGTCTCTACATTTTTTAAATACGAACGGAGAATCCGGCCCATCCATTCAGCCGTAAAAACGCTGTCCTTGTGATCATAAAAGGACCGGACGATCCGGCTCATGTTGATCCCTTTGAGGTCGGCCTGCAAGGATACCGTGCCCGTGACCTTCGCTTCGAGCGTGATAATGGCTTTCTGCTTCGTGCGGAATTTCAGGGGCAGTTTAAAGTTATGGACGCCCACTTGTTGGACCGGTACGTGAGCTCCTTGAATCACATTATGGGCCGCGTCCATCATGTCGGGTAGCGAGGCGCGATAGTCGGGCGTGACCTTAAATTTCGTGTCGTAAGCGCGCTCGACCCGCGGTGAGGCTCCTCGAGAGGAGCGGTGAAGGTACATTGTTTTTTTCATGTCGTTTTTGACCTCGCCGGAAAACGGTTGGTGACGATAACAACCGGGCTGATGTTGGCCACGGGATCGCCGGCAAGAAAGAGTTGAGTTCGCTTAGTGGGGATCAGGCCCCCGGTATTCCGCGAAATTCCGCGGAGTTTCATAGAGTTTTACGGAGTGGAGCCGGCCCGAATGGATGAGTGGCTCGATTTCCTGCCAAAATGCGATCACGAGATTCTCGGTCGATGGATTGATGCCGCGGAGGAAATCGACCTGTTCGTTCAGATTGCGATGGTCGCATTTGTCGACGACCGCGAGATGGATGATGCGCTTTAACTCGGAGAGATCGATCACGTAGCCCGATTCCGGGTCTGGTTGGCCAGCGACCGTTACTTCCAGAACGTAGTTGTGACCGTGCCAGTGAGGGTTTGAGCAGGGGCCGAACTTCGCTTCGTTCCATTGCTGGTCCTTCAGCGGATTCACCAACCGGTGGGCCGAGTTGAAATGCGCTTGGCGGGTGATGAACACGGTACCTCGCAGCACTCGAGGTGCCGGCAGTTTGGGCGCGGTGATTCTTTTCGGCATGGCAGGGGAGACCTAACTAAAAACATCGGGCGGTCAACTCGCCGCCCTTTTTTCATGACAAGATTTTTTAATTTGGCGGGTCGTCGCCCCTATCTTGGGTGGGCCGGGTCGGGTCTCGCCGGGGTTTAGCGGCATCGGTCTGTCGTTTTTTCTGGCGTGTTTCAGATTCGACGCGGAAGCGGCCCGCGTCCACGTTGAGGGTTATTGACCTTTAGCCTATGAGAATCCGCAAAGCCCTGATCACTGCCGCGAATACCCGTCAGCGCACGTTGCCGTTGCAAACGCTCATCGATCAGGCCGGCGAGACGAAGTCCGCTCTTCAGGTGATTCTCGAAGAAGCCGCGGGCGCTGGCGTGGAGGAGTTTGGCGTCGTGGTGTGCCCCGGCGATGAAGCGGCTTTTGCCGAAGCCTGCGGCTCTCTCCGATCGCGGGTTCAGTTCATCGTGCAAGCGACCCCTCGCGGCTATGGCCATGCCGTCCTCCTCGGCCAGCGTTTCGTGGGTGATGAACCGTTCCTTCACTTGGTCGGCGATCACCTGCATGTGACCCATTCGGAGAAGAGCTGCGCTCGGCAACTCATCGAGGTAGCGATGGCCGCCAATGCGCCGGTCTCGGCCGTTCAAGCCACGCGCGAAAGCCAGTTGACCTCGTTCGGAGCGGTCGGCGGGCGTCTGGTGGGCGGCGCACAGCCCCTTTATCAAGTCGAGGCAGTTTTGGAAAAACCCACGCCCACAATCGCAGAACAAGAGCTTTTAGTCCCCGGTTTGCGCGCGGGTTTTTATCTCTGTTTTTTCGGGATGCACGTCCTTGGGCCCGAGCTTTTCCCCATCCTTAGTGACCAGCAAAGGGTCGAGCCCGATCGTGCGCTTGGCCTTTCGCCCGCTTTGCACCTTTTGGCGGCGCGGCGCCGTTATCTGGCCTTCGCCGTCAATGGCCGGCGCTTCGATATCGGTGCGCCCTATGGGTTGCTCTTCGCCCAACTCGCCTTGTCCCTCTCCGGTCGAGATCGCGACCGCGTGCTTACGCAAATAGTCGAACTCCTCGCGGTCCGCGCCGACGGCCCATGAATCGCGAACTCCTTTCGATCCTTACCTCCGATTCACCGGTGGTAAGAAATACGTCCATTGATGCATGGTGCGCCGGTCGTGATCAGCGCGAGTTGCTGAGCGCCTGCGCCGAACTCGACACCTACCGGCGTCAGGAGGCCAATCTCTACCAACGGGTCCGCGCGCTTTTTTTTATCACGGCGATTCATCGTTATCATCTGCCGAAGCAGCCTACCCTCACGCGGGAGGGTCGCGTCCCGCACGAGGGATTCAGTCATCTGATGGAGCGGCGGTTCGATGAGGCGATTACAGTTTTTCTCGCCGCGCAGCAGGTCAATGGTCCGAGTGAGACCCTCTCGAGCGCCCTCGCGGCGGCCCACCACGCGCTCGCTTTTCAGACTCTCGCCGATCAGGTGCGGCGCACGGTCCGCCTCACGCGCGGGAATACGTGGATGTTCCGCCTCGGCCATCCCCTCGATCAACCGTTGCGTGTCCGGCGGGAACTGCTCGAGGGCGGCATCGCGGATGGACCGCGGCCGCTCCTGCGCGAGTCGACCGCGGTGCGCATGGATCTTACGCATTGCGGATGGAGCGATATCTTTTTCCTCGGCATGGATTTTCCCGAGGGCGCGCGGGTTCTCAATATTTCGGTCAATCTCGGCGTGCATGGTCGCGACGCGGCGCCGCGCCCACCGGTTGAGGCTTACTTTCGCGTGATCGACGAGCCCGTCATTCGACTGGCGAGTGTGGATCTTCAGGCCACGGCTTGCCTGACGACGCTCGAGGAAGTTTTCGATTTTGGTCGCGATTATTTGGGCCTGCTGAAGGCCGCGATCATCGCGGCGGGTCTCGTTCCTCCCGGGATCGAGCGCTCGGGGGCCAGCCTCGCGGAACTGCTGGCCGCGATCTTTGGCCCGGGTCGGGGTTGCGAACTTGTGAGCAACGTCAATCGGATCCCCAAGGGTTCGCGACTCGCCGTTTCCACGAATCTGCTCGGCGCTCTCATCGGTGTCTGTATGCGCGCGACGAGTCAGATCTCCGCCATCACCGGTCCGATGCAGGAATCCGAGCGGCGCATCGTCGCCGCCCGCGCGATCCTCGGTGAATGGATTGGAGGCTCTGGCGGTGGTTGGCAGGACTCCGGCGGGCTCTGGCCGGGCATTAAATTAATCGAGGGGGCCCCCGCGCAGGTGGGTGATCCCGAATACGCCTTCAGCCGCGGTCGTCTGCTGCCGCGCCACACTTTGCTGGGGCTTGATCGCATCCCCGAGAGCGCTCGCCAGCGCCTGCATGATTCGCTCGTCCTCGTCCACGGCGGCATGGCCCAGAATGTTGGGCCGATTTTGGAGATGGCTACGGAAAAATATCTTCTCCGCTCCGAGCCCGAATGGTCCGCGCGCCTTCGCGCCGTCGCGACCCTCGACGAGATTCTTGCCTTGCTCGCGGCCGGGGATATCCGCGGGCTCGGTCGCGCCTTGACCGATAATTTTTTTGGTCCACTGCAAACCATCATCCCGTGGGTCAGCAACCTGTACACCGAGCAGTTGATCGCGCGCACGCGGGCGGCTTTTGGCGATGATTTCTGGGGATTCTGGATGCTCGGCGGTATGGCGGGAGGGGGCATGGGCTTCATTTTTGCGCCTGAGCGTCGCGCGGAGGGACAGAAACGCCTGTTGGAAATCATGCTCGCGACCAAACGCGAGTTGGCGACCTCGCTCCCGTTCGCCATGGATCCCGTCGTTTACGACTTTGCGATCAACGAGGAGGGCTCCGTCGCCTCGCTGCTCACGGCCGACGCCGCGGTGCTGCCGGTCGCCTTCTATCAGCAAGCGGTGCCGGCTTGGCTACGTCGTGAGGCGCGCGAGCTCACGGCGCGGGAGCGCGGCGATCTCCAGCAATTCACCCGCGCGGCCCGCGTCTCCCCAGAATTTGCCGCGGCCCTTCCGACGCTGTTGGACCGGATGCTGCCGTCCGCTGACGCCTCGTCGCGGGCCGGACAGCATCTCACGGAGCTGCTGGATGAAAACGGTTTCGACCGAGCACAGCATATTCAAGTGCGCCAAGACTTTCGGGCCGGCCGCATCGGTCTCGCGATGAACCGACTGCCGCTCAGCACGAGGCTGGCGGATGCCCGCCGGGAGGAATTGTTCGACGCGACGGCCCCCGTGGCCGCGCTTCGTCGCTCGGGCGAGGAGGCTTTGCGACGGGGCGAGGTCGCGGTGGTCACCCTCGCTGCTGGCGTTGGTAGCCGCTGGACGCAAGGCGCGGGGGTCGTCAAGGGACTGCACCCGTTCGCTAAGTTCGCCGGAGCCCACCGTAATTTTATCGACGTCCACCTCGCCAAATCTCGTCAGACGGGGCAGGCCGCGGGCCTCGCGGTGCCGCACGTTTTCACCACGAGTCATCTCACTCACGATCCGATCGATCAGTATTTGCGGGGGCACTACGGCGCGGCTTTGGGCGAGGAGATTTATCTTTCACCCGGCCGCTCCATTGGTCTGCGCCTTGTGCCGACCGTTCGCGATTTGCAATTCGCGTGGGAGGAGACCGCCCAGCAAAAGCTTGACGAACCCAAAGAGAAAATGCGCGAGAGTGTGCGCGCCGCTTTGACTCTTTGGGCCCGGCAGGCCGGCGAGGGTCATGACTACACCGACAACGTGCCAAGTCAGTGCCTCCATCCCGTCGGTCATTGGTTCGAAATTCCCAATCTGCTAAAGAACGGCACGCTGGATCGTTTACTGCGGGCCCGCCCGCAATTGCGCACCTTGCTCGTCCACAACATCGACACGCTGGGGGTTACCCTTGATCCCACGCTCATCGGTTGGTTCCTTAAGTCCGGTGCGATTTTCGGCTGGGAGGTCATTCCGCGCCGCCTCGAGGATCATGGCGGGGGACTCGCTCGCGTCGACGGTCGTTTGCGCATTGTCGAGGGCCTCGCACTCCCTCGCCCGGAGGATGAGTTCGCCCTCACTTATTTCAGTACCAACTCCTGCTGGATAGATATCGACCGGTTGCTCGCGCTCTTCGGCTTGAGCCGGCCCGAGCTCAGTGATCCCGCGCGCACCGCCGCCGCCGTTCGCGCCATGGCCGCGCGTTTGCCCACTTACGTCACCTTAAAGGAGGTTAAAAAACGATGGGGGCACGGGCAGGAAGATGTTTATCCTGTCGCCCAATTTGAGAAACTTTGGGGTGATATGACGGCGCTCAGCGAGTGTGACCACGCGTTTGCGGCTGTCCCGCGCGGGCGTGGCCAGCAACTCAAGGATCAAGCGCAACTCGATAGCTGGGCGCGCGACGGCTCCGCCGCGGAGGTCGCCGCGTTGTGCACATGGTGAATCGCTCGAGGCCAGTCGGCGCAATCCCCGGGGAGTCGCCTCGGCGAGTGCCGCGCGGTCGGCCGATGGGGAACCGCGGGCCCAGCGCCACGGCCTCCTCTTTTTCGCGACGGCGGCGGGGCCTTGCAGGGCTGATTTGTTATCTTTTTTTTCCCGGATGAGCGTCGCCGGAGACCGCGCCCGGGCCTCGCTCGTTCCCGCGCGGTGCTTCGGCCGCACTCCGGCCTTGCTCGCGGGCTTACTCTTCGCCGTCGCGGTCGTGGCCGCCTACGTTCCCACGCTCGAGGCCCCGCTCCTCTTCGACGATGTCGCTTCCATCCGCGACAACCTGAGCATCCGGCAGCTTTGGCCGATCTCCGGCGTGCTATCGCCACCGTATCATGAGGGCGCCACGGTTGGCGGCCGCCCGATCTTAAATCTTACGCTGGCCCTTAATTGGGCCATGAGCGGTCCGCAGGTGGGAAGCTATCACGCCGTCAATCTCGGCATTCACCTCAGTGCGGCACTCTTGCTCGGTGCCCTGGTGCAGATCACTTTGAGGCGGCCCGGCGTGCCCGCGCGTTTCCAAGCCGGTGCGCGATCGCTCGCGACCGCGATCGCCTTGCTGTGGGCCCTTCATCCTCTGCAAACCGCCGCAGTCACGGCGATCATTCAGAGGGCGGAATCCCTCGCGGCCACTTTCGGTCTGCTCACGCTCTACGCATTCGCGCGGGGCGCGTCTTCGCTCGCTCCACGACGCTGGTTCGCTCTGGCGGTGATCTCCGGGCTTGGCGGCATTGGCACAAAGGAAACGATGGTGACCGCTCCCGTGCTCGTGCTGCTTTATGACCGCACTTTTTTTGCGGGTTCTTTTCGCGCGGCGTGGCGGCAGCGGCGCGGGCTCCACCTGATGCTTTTTGCCACTTGGCTTCCGCTCGGGGTCTTGGTTGCCAGTCATGCCAGTCGCGGTGGCACCGCCGGTTTGGGCGCACCGCTCTCCTCGGTCGCTTACGCTTGGACGCAGTGCGGCGCCATCGTGCACTACCTTGGCCTGACGTTTCTACCGTATCCACTTATCTTTGACTACGGGCTCGAAAACATCGCGCCGACGTTCGGGTTGGCGCCGGGGGCTCTCGCCTTGGGTGGGTTGCTCGGCGCCACGCTTTTTTCCCTGTGGCGCGCGCCCGCGGTCGGATTTGTGGCGGCGGCTTTCTTCGTCACCCTCGCACCGAGTTCCAGCGTGGTCCCCATCGCCTCCCAGCTCCTCGCGGAGCACCGGATGTATCTACCGCTGGCGGCACTCGTGACCTTGCTCGTCCTCGGCGTGCATACGGCACTTGGCCGGAGAGGGCGGCTGGTGGTCGCGGCCGTCGTGGTCGGCTGGGGGACGCTGACGTGGCGCCGTAACTCCACGTATCGCCAGGAAATTAATCTCTGGCAGGAGACTGTGCGCCACCGCCCCACGAACGCCCGGGCCCATAGCAACCTCGGCAACGCGCTGCTCTCCTCCGGCCGCGCCGCTGAGGCAGTCCCGCACTACGAGACGGCCTTGCGCCTTAGCCCTGGGTTTGCCGATGCCCACAATAATCTCGGCCGCGCGTTGGTCCAAACCGGTCAGATGGCTGCGGCCGTTGTTCATTACGAGCACGCGCTCCGCGGCCAGCCCGACTCTCCGGTGATTCTCACTAATCTGGGGAGCGTCCTCGCTCGGCAAGGTCGGACGGCGGAGGCGCTCGCCGTCTACGAACGCGCGCTCCAGCTCGATGCAGGTGCGGTCGGTGCTCGGTACAACCGCGGTAATCTCTTCGGGCAGCTGGCGGATTTTAACGCGGCCCTCGCCGATTACGTTGAGGTCTTGCGGCTCGTACCGGAGCACGTCGATGCGCGCTACAACCGTGCCGCGACTTTGCGGCGTCTGAACCGCCTCGCCGAGGCCCTCGCCGCCTACGAAGACCTCGTGCGCCGCCGGCCGGCGGATGCCGCCGCTCACGCGGAGTTGGGCAACCTCTTGGCGCACGCGGGCCGGACCGAGGAAGCCCGCGCCCACTTTGAAGTCGCCCTCCGGTTGCAACCCGTATTTCCGGCCGTGCGCGCCGCCCTCAATCAGCTGCGCCGCTGAGGGCGGGCTGGTTCCTGACGGCTGTTGGTATCCCCCCGTCGCCGCGCGGAAAAAGGGCCACAGATTACGTGACATTTTACTGGGAAGGATGGCGCGGCGCTAAGCCGCAGCGGAGGGGAATTAATCGGGATGGCAGGGGGACTCCTGATCCGCGGAGAAATCGGTCGGCTTGATGGGTGAAAAAGCCTGCGAGTGCGCGCGGTTGGCCGCAGCGAGCCTGCCAAAAAAATATCAACTTAACGGGAAGCGTGGCCGAGGTGACGTTCGTATGAGGGCACGGCGACGACGGCGAACTCAACCTGAACCGGATCGAGGGTGAGTGCCTTGGGGTTAGTGGGTCCCAGGCAGGAGTCGGATTGCAGAGGGCCGATAAATGATCGTTGGTCCGGCTTTGAAGTTCGAGGAATCCGCGCAACGGAGTCATCGATTGACTTTTTAAAAACGCCGTCGCGCCTGCGCGGAGCCGCTGAACGGGTTAGTTGTCAGCGAGCGGCCGGAGTTCTGTTCATTCGCTTCGTGATCGCGACGACTGACGCCCGAACATCTGCCCAGGTCGGTGGAAGAGCGGACGCGTGGCGGAGCCTTTGCTCAGGGGAACGTCTGGCACGAGCAGTCTTTGCATAAATTCGTGCGCCATTTCGATGGACGCTCATCGCATTTATTCCCGACGCATTCCGGTTGGGGCCCTTCGGGGAAGGCGGGTTTGCCCACCCGCAAAAATTGCGGCCCGCGGGACTTTCGAAAACAGCCGTCACCATCGGCCCTTCGAGTAGAAAAATTTTCTGAGAACAAGCCAGGCTTATTCTGCTCTGCTGGTCGGGCAGCTTCCTCCCGGGCGCCGTGCACCGGGGTAAACGGCCCGCGCCCTCATCGGGGAAAAGCGCCCGTCTCGCCGTGGATTAAAAAAATTCCCTCCCGCCATCGGGCGATGCTTCGTCGTGCCACCAAAGGCCGGTTGCAGGAAGTGCCTGAACTTACGCGAGGATTCGTGGGTGCGACCACCCCCATCGCCGCCTCGCCGAACGATCTCAAAAAAAATAGATTTGCCCGATGTTAATTTTTATCGACGCAGCGCGCCCTTTTTTAGTGCGCCCAATTGTGCGCACGTGCGCACAATTGATCTCGGGCACCTTTTTTTGCGAAGGACGGTGGCCGGGGGCGACGTGCGCCTCCCGGCTGGCATGGCCAGAAGTGGGCGTTGAATTTTTTAGTGCGCCCAATTGTGCGCACGTGCGCACAATTGATCTCGAGCACCTTTTTTTGCGAAGGACGGTGGCTGGGGGCGACGCGCGCCTCCCGGCTGGCATGGCCAGAAGTGGGCGTTGAAAGCACGCCATGCCAATGAGGCGGCGCGCGACGTTTTTTTATGTGGCAAGGGCGGTTCGGAATGATGGCGGGGAGTTTTGGCGCTGCGGGCTGAATTGTTACCAGGGGGGCGGGAGCCAGTTGATTGCTTTTTTAAGACGGCGCCGTTGACGCTCTATCTCGGGACGGCGGATATCGCTCCGCGATAAAAAATGCTGGGAGTGAAGCCGCGATGAAGCAAGCGGGCCGCGGGGGCCGCCCCTCGATGGGCGAGGTGTCTTTGCATAAATTTGTGCGCTCTTTCGATGGACGCTCAACGCATTTATCCCCGACGCATTCCGGTTGTGGGCCTTCGGGGAAGACGGGTTTGCCCACCCGCAAAAATTGCGGCCCGCGGGACTTTCGGAAATGGCCGTCACCATCGGACCTTCGAGGTGGAAAATTTTGTGCGCAGGAAAATTTTCGGAGAACAAGCCAGGCTTCCTCTGTTTTGCTGGTCGGGCAGCTTCCTCCCGGGCGCCGTGCGCCGCGGTAAACGGCACGCGCCCTCATCGGAGAAAAGCGCCCGTCTCGCCGTGGATTAAAATTTCCCCACCCTCCATCGGGCGATGCTTCGTCGTGCCACCAGAGGCCGGTTGCAGGAAGTGCCTGAACTTACGCGAAGATTGATAGCAAGCTCTTCGGTGCGCAGCTAGCCAGGGCGGGCGTGATGCCTGGGGACTGCCGCCGTCGGCATCGGTTTTCACCCACTGGTCGGCGTTCCCAACTCGACCCGACTATTCGTTAATCCGGTCTCTGGCGGGATCGGTTTATCTTGTGGTGCGACCCGGCAACGCCTGATTTTAAATTTCAACAGTCAACGCGGCTTGGGCCGTAGACGCATAACCGAGAGGCCGCGGGCGATTTTTCCCTCGATCTCGCCGAACAGTCCTCACCGATAATTTCCAGGAAAAAAGATCCTATTTCCATTACCATGAATTCACCCATCACCCGACGCAACGCGCTGAAACTGATCGCGACCGCCACTGTCGTCGGCGCGGCCTCCCGCCCAAAAACCGCCGCCGCGGCGCCCGCACCGACCCGCGCCCCAAGCGCAAAAACGACCGATGCTTGGAGCCGGACCCATGATCGCGTCTGGCTCGGCGGCGAATTCTGGGCGAATCCGATGGAGGACTGGCAGATCGCCGATGGCAGTGCGGAATGCCGGAGCCTCGGAGGAAATCGCAGCATCCACTCGCTGACCCACCAAATCACGAACCCGAAGAAGGGCTTTTCGATGTCGGTGCACGTGTCGCAGCTTGAAGCGCGGGGCAAGGATGCCGGCGCTGGGTTTCGCCTCGGCGTGCGGAGTGAACTCAACGAATACCGGAGCAACTGCTTCGTCGCTCGGGGTATCAACGCCGGCGTGGCGGGTGGGCAGCTGCTCCTCGGACCGAAGTCGGGGCCTCTGGCGGCCGCGGCCGACCCCAAGAAAATCGCACTGATGCTCTCGGGTTTCGTCAGCGGCGCGGATGTCATGCTCACGCTCGAGGCCCGTGCGTCCGACACGGGCCCAAGCCTGGGAAAAATTAGTCACACTGTCCCGGCCGAAACCCTGCTCGGCAATGTCGCCCTCGTGAGCAACTATGGCTCGGAAGGAACTCAAAACGCTCCAAAGAAAGCCGCCAAAGTTCCGAGCGAGGGCGGAGCGCGTTATCGTTTCACCGACTGGAAAATGGCGGGCGACGCCTTCACGATTAATTCTGCCCGGCGATTTGGTCCACTGCTCTGGTCCATGTATTCGCTCAGTGACTCGCGGACGCCCGAAGGTTGGATCATGAAAATCAGCGCGCTGACCGGTCCCATGGGGCCGGACGACAGCCAGGTCGTGGAACTGCACGTGCAACGCGACGGTGCATGGCAATCACTGGGCGAAGCCAAACTGGATCTCGACGCTTGGGTCGCCACCTTCCGGATTCCGCAGTGGGACGAGAAAAGAGCCACCCCCTACAAGCTGGTTTATCGCGAGAAGCATCGAGACGGGACCGTGACGCCCGACGAGTGGACCGGCACGATCCAGGCGAACCCCGTGGGCCGACCGCTGCGGATGGCGGCGATGACGTGCCAGAACGATTACGCGTTCCCCTACGAGCCGGTCGCCGGCAACGTGGCGAAACTGCAGCCTGATCTCGTCTTTTTTTCCGGTGATCAAATCTACGAGAGCCACGGTGGCTTTGGGATCATCCGCGAGCCGGCGGGCGCGGCGATCCTCAACTATCTGCGGAAATTCTACCAGTTCGGCTGGGCATTCCGCGAAGTGATGCGCCACAGTCCCACGCTCTGTCTGCCGGACGACCACGACGTCTTCCAGGGCAATATCTGGGGCGAAGGCGGCGCGAAAATGACCAACCCCGCCGCCGACCCCGGGGCGTCCTCGAGCGGTGGATACATTGAACCGGCTCGGATGGTCAACGCGGTGCATCGCACCAACGTGTCCCACCATCCTGATCCGTATGATCCGACGCCGAGCCAGCAAGGCATCAGCGTTTATTTCGGCGACATGGTTTATGGTGGCGTCGGCTTCGCGATCATCGCCGACCGCCAGTGGAAAAGCGGCCCCGGGCACGTGAAGACCGATGGGCCCCGGGCCGACCACGTGGTGAGTCCGAAGTTCGATTGCAGCGCGCTCGATCTCCCGGGCTTGGCCCTGCTCGGCGAGCGGCAGGAGGCGTTCCTCAAGAAGTGGGTGCAGGACTGGCGCGGACACTCGCTCAAGGCGGTCTTGAGCCAGACCGTGTTTGCGGCCGTCGCCACGCATCACGGCAGCTACGACGGCTATTTAAAAGGTGACCTCGATTCGGGAGCGTGGCCGCAAACTCCGCGCAATCGCGCGATCGATCTTCTCCGCCCCGCGATGGCCCTGCACATCAACGGCGATCAGCACATCACCACGCTCGCGCAGTATGGTGTTCGCCAACCGCGCGACAGCATGTGGTCCTTCTGCACCCCCGCCATCGCGGCCGGCTATCCGCGCTGGTGGCGGCCGGATGATCTTGGCGTGCCGCACGCGAATCGCCCAAAACACGGCCTGGCCAACACCGGTGAGTTTATCGATGGATTCGGTAACAAGGTCTATGTCTACGCCGTCGGCAATCCCGCCGTCGGCAAATCCCCGAACCGCTACGACAAGGCCCACGAAAAGGGCAGCGGCTTTGGATTTATCACCTTCGACCTAGTTAAGAAAACGTATGCGATCGATTCCTTCCGCTTCCTCGTCGATCCTGCCGATGGGAAGGCTTCCAACCAGTTTCCCGGTTGGCCGATGACGATCCAGCAGGCGGAGAATCGCGGCGAAAACCGGCTCGACTGACGAAGTCTCGCCATCAATGAATGATCCGGCGCAGACGGGCGAGGTCAGGGCAGGGAGGAGAGGGCCGGCGCATCTTTCCCCTGAACTTCTCCTCTAGTCCGCCGGGCCTCCTCAAAAATGAAAACATCACCCCACGTAGTTAATCGCCGCTACTTCCTCCGCGCCGCCGGCATTACCCTCGCGCTCCCGCTCCTCGAATCGCTCTCGAACCGGGTGCTCGGTGCCGGGCTCGGCGTGGCCAGCAAGCCCGGCGCCGCCGTCGGCGCGACCCGACCGAGGCGGCTCGTCGCCATCGGCAACATGCTCGGGTTCTATCAACCGGAGTTTTTTCCCACGTCCGCCGGTCGTGATTTCGCATTGCCCTCCCTCCTCCAACCGCTCGCCGCGCATCGCCCCGATTTCTCACTCTTCTCTGGACTCGATCACGGTCTCAAAGGCGGGCACTTTGCCATTCACTCCTACCTCAGCGGTATCCGCAGCATGGACGCCAAATCCATGCCCGAGGGTAACATCAGCGTGGACCAACGCGCCGCTGAAACCATCGGCGGTGCCACGCGTTTCCCGGCCCTCACCATCGGCTCCGAGGACGGCTTGCACGGTGGTTGCCAAATGTGTTGGACGCGTAGCGGCACGCGCGTTCCGCCGATCCCAGGGCCCAAGGAGCTCTTCCGGAAATTGTTCATCACCGAGAGCGCGCAAGACATCGCCCGCTCCGCGGATCGCTTCCATCTCCAAGGCTCCATTCTCGACGCCGTTCAGGGCGACGCCCAATCGCTCAATCGCCAGCTCGACGCCCGCGATCGTGAGAAACTCGATGAGTATTTCACCTCCGTTCGCGACGTCGAACGTCAGATGGAACTTAGCAAGCGGTGGGCCCATGTCCCGAAACCGTCGCCCGGCATGCCTGAACCCGCTAACACGGGGTTCGTCTCCGATCTCCCCGTCCTCTACGATCTCATCGCCCTCGCGCTCCAGACCGATTCTACCCGTATCGCCACGCTGGAAATTGCCGGCGGTTTCGAAGCCTCCGCCCTCGGCCTCCGCAAAGATTACCACGCACTCTCTCACCACGGCCAAGTGCAGGAAAACATCAACGGTCTCCTCAAGCTCGAAAAATATCAGATGGAGCAATTCGCCCGATTCCTCGCGAAACTAAAATCACTCCAAGACGGCAACGGCCACCTCCTCGACCACACGATGGTTCTCTTCGGCAGCGGCATGGGCAACGCCAACGCCCACACCAACTCCAATCTCCCGATGATTCTCGCCGGCGGCGGTTTCAAACACGGTGAACACCGCGCCTACCCCACCAACGGTTCCGGCCGCGTGCCGCTCTCAAATCTTTACCTCACGTTGCTGCAGCGCTTCGGCGTGGAAACGAATCGCTTCTCCGTCAGCACCGGCACGCTCCGCGGACTGGATCTCGCCTGACATGATCCGAGCGTCCGTTCGTTCCGCCGGAGAGCGCCTGCTTGGCTGGGTCCTTTGGGGTGCGCTCATGGCCTTCCTCACGACGCTCTGCGCTCAAGAGGCCGCCTCGCCTGCGATCCGCTCCTTCCTCGGCACGTATTGCGCCGAATGTCACGGCCCCGAAAAGCAAAAGGGCGAGCGTCGCTTCGATCACCTCGCGTTGCCGATCGTCAAGGCCGACGGCCTGATCGAAGTCCAAGCCATCATCGACCAACTCAACCTTGGCGAGATGCCACCCGCGGAAGCGAAGAAAAATCCGGCGCCCGCCGAAGTCGCCGCGGTCGTGGCTCACCTCACTCAACTCGTCGCTGACGCCCACACCCGTCTCGCCAGCACCGGGGGGAAAACCGTCCTCCGCCGCCTCAACCGTCGCGAGTATCTCAATACCGTCAGCGACCTTTTCGCGCTCAACTTGGCGATGTTCGACCCGACGACAAAGTTTCCGCGCGACCAGTCGGTTCAGCACATGGACAACATCGGCGACGCCTTGAAAACCTCGGGTTACCTGCTCGCCCAATATGTCGATGCGGCGGACCAAATCGTGGAAAAGGCCCTCTCCTCAACCGAGCCACCTCGCGAGCGCACCTGGCACTTTGACGATAATTTTCAGCAGCAGCCCGAGCTCCGCTACTCGCATGGCCGTGTTCAAAATTTCCGCTACATGTGCCTCTACGAATCGGCGCAATCCACGCAACACGAGGGCGCCTACGGACCGCTGCTCGCCTTTGCCCAGGGCGTGCCCGCCGACGGCTATTATGAAATTCGCGTAAAAGCTGAGGCCAAGAATCGCCAGCATCCCTACGACCCAAAGATTTTCGGGACCGATCCCGCTATGCCCTTCCGCCTCGGCATCGTCGCAGGCCAGGCGAAGATCGGCCCGCTCCACCAGCCGCAGCCCATCGAACCGCAGCTCGGCGAAACGGTCGTGAAAGACGATGTCGCCGAGTGGCACACGTTCCGCGTCTGGCTCGACCGTGGCTTCACGCCACGTTTCACCTTCCCGAACGGCACGCTCAGCATCCGCACCACCTGGAACCGGATTCTCCGCCAGTACAATGCCTCTTTCCCCGTCGAGGTGCGCGACACCACCGGTATTGTGGTAGCCCGTGAGGTGGTCCAGCGCCACGGCTTCCCGCCGCACATCCGCATTCACGAAGTGGAAATCCGCGGTCCGCTCAACCCCATGTGGCCCACTGCGAGTCAACGCGCGATTCTTGGAGACACTCCTTTCACTCCGGCCCGCACGCGCGAAATTCTTACCACCTTCGCTACGCGCGCCTACCGTCGCCCCGTGCGCCCCGCCGAAATTGACCGCCTCGCGGCCGTCGTCGCAGGCCGCCAGCAGTCGGGCCGCCTCCCTTTCGACGCCCTGAAAGATGGTCTCAAAGCCGTCCTGTGCTCCCCCGCTTTTCTTTATCTCGCTGAACCTTCGTCTGACGCGCCGACTTCGCCCGCCTCCCGCCTCCTCAACGCCGACGCCCTCGCCACCCGCCTTTCGTATTTCCTCTGGTCCACGACACCCGATGCCGAGCTCACCCGCAGCGCGAGCACTGGCGAACTCCTCCAGCCCAAATTTCTTCTCGAGCAAACGCGTCGCCTCCTCGCCAGTCCCCGGGCCGATACCTTCGTCCAAGGCCTGCTCGATAGCTGGCTCAATCTGCGCACGCTCGGCGACATGGCGCCCGACCGCGGTACCTTCGTGCGTTACTACGCGGAGGATCTCCCATCCGCGATGAAGCGCGAAACCTATCTCTTCACCCGCGATCTTCTCGACCGCAACGCCAGCATCGTCCGTTTCCTCGATGCCAACTACACATTTGCCAACCGCCCCCTCGCCCGGCTCTACGGGCTGCCCAACGCCGTCGACGCCGCCACCGGTCACGAGTTCCGCCGTATCGCCGTTGACCCTACGCAGCGCGGTGGTCTCCTCGGTCAGGCCAGCGTACTGACGGTCAGCGCCAACGGCGTCGAAACCTCCCCGGTCACCCGCGGCGTCTGGTTGCTCGAAAATATTCTCGGCACGCCGCCCGCCCCGCCGCCGGACAACGTCCCGCCGATCGATCCCGATATCCGCGGCGCGAAATCTAGGCGCGAGATTCTCACCAAGCACCGCGACAACCCGTCGTGCTACGAGTGCCACCGCAAGATCGACCCGCTCGGTTTCGCCCTTGAGAAATTTGATCCCATCGGAGCGTGGCGTCAGTCCTACGACAAGGGTGCGCCGATCGACACTTCGGGCGAACTTCCGGGCGGTCAGCGCTTCGCGGACGTCGCCGGCCTCAAGCGCGTACTGGTCGAGCGCAAATCTCAGTTCGCTCGGATGCTGACCGAGCGCCTCCTCACCTACGCCTGCGGTCGTCGGGTCGAACCGTTCGACCGTCCTGCTATCGACGCCATCATCGTTGCCACCAAGCCCACCGACTACCCGTTTCGCGACCTCATCGAACAGGTTGTCCTGAGCCAAACGTTTCGCTCAAAATAACGGTTCCTATGCGTCGTCTCCTCTCGCTTTCGCTCCTTCTGGCCACGGCTTTGGCCGCCGCCCCCGCCGCGGAGGTTCGCCCCAACATCCTCCTGATCGTCGCTGACGATTTGGGTTACAACGACGTCGGCTTCCAAGGGGGCCGCGACATCCCGACGCCGCATCTGGACCGTCTCGCCGCCGCCGGCGTCCGTTGCACTGACGGCTACGTTTCCTATCCGGTCTGCAGTCCATCGCGTGCCGGGTTTCTCACCGGCCGGTACCAGCAGCGCTTCGGTTATGAATTTAACCCGAAGTGGGATGCCACCGCGGTCACCCACGGCCTGCCTTTGTCTGAAACGACCCTCGCCGATTCCCTCCGCTCCGCCGGTTACACGACTGGCGCGATTGGCAAATGGCACCTCGGGGCTCATCCGCAATTTCACCCCAATCGCCGCGGCTTCGACGAATACTTTGGTTTCCTCGGCGGCGGCCACCGCTATCTGCCCGGCTCGCTGGTCGAAGTCGAAGTCGGCGCGGGAAAAAAAGCGATCGTTAGCGGCGACGCCGAACAAAGTTCACCCCTCTTGCGTAACTCCACCGAAGTTCCCGAGGTCGGCGAACTCACCACCCGCCTCGGCGAAGAGGCCACCGCTTCCGTCACCCGCCACGCCCGCGACTCCAAACCCTGGTTTCTTTACCTTGCCTTCAACGCGCCGCATACCCCGATGCAAGCCCGCGCCGATCAACTCGCCCGCTTCGCCTCGATCGCCGACGAACGCCGCCGCACCTACGCCGCGATGGTCGCCACCGTCGACGAGGCCGTCGGCCGTATGCTCGCCGCTCTCGACGCCACCGGCCAGCGTGAACGCACGCTGATCTTTTTCATTTCCGATAATGGCGGCCCGATGACCAAGCGCAACGCCAACGCTTCCGTCAATTCACCCCTGCGTGGCCAAAAAGGCGACGTGTTCGAGGGCGGCATTCGCGTTCCGTTCCTCGTCGTGTGGCCCGCCCGGATACCCGCCGGTGGCACTTACGCTCAGCCCGTCATCTCGCTCGACATCTTGCCCACGGCTCTCGCTGCCGCGGGCGCCACGCGCGATGCCAAGCTCGCCGCCCTTGATGGCGTCGATCTCCTGCCTTTTCTCACCCGGAAAAATAGCGCTGGGCCCCATGCGCGCCTCTTTTGGCGCATGGATGGAGGCGAGGCCTTCGCCGTGCGCGAGGGCAACTGGAAGTGGCTGCGCACCTATCAAAATACCCCGCAGCTTTACGATCTCTCCGCCGACCTCGGCGAAACCCGTGACCTCGCGGCGGCGCGCCCCGAGATCGCCGCGCGTCTCGCCTCCGCGGCCGCCGCCTGGAATCGCGGTCTGATCGCCCCCGCTTTCGGCAATAACCCGTTTGGCGGCCTGATTAACCGCACCGGCCTGGAAAAAGACTCGGCTCCTTGAAACGCTTTTAAAATTCGGCGCAGATGGACCCCATCGCAAACGAACTTGAATTGAGCGCTTCGACCCTGCATTCGTCTCGCCGTGGATTCGCCCCGTCCCGATCACGCCGCTTGGTTTGCCTCCGAAGTGCTCCCGCACGAGCCCGCGCTGCGGTCCTGGCTGCAAGCGCGGTTTGCCTCGGTGCGCGATATCGACGATGTCCTCCAGGAAGCCTACTTGCGCGTCTTTCGCGCCCGCGCCGCAGGAAAAATCGACCATCCGAAGGCGTATCTGTTCAACACGGCGCGTAATGCCGCGCTCGATCGCGTGCGGAGAGATCGGGTCGTGGCATTCGAGCCCCTAACTGATTCCGAGGGCTCGTTCGTCTTGGAAGGTAACGCCGATGCCACCTCTGCCGATGTCGACTTCGAACTCGAAACGCTCGCCGCCGCGATCCGCACCTTGCCCGAGCGCTGCCGCGAAGTACTCATCTTGCGAAAATATCACGGCCTGCCCCACGAGGAAATTGCCGCGCGCCTCGGGATCACTCGCAACACGGTGAACGCCCACATCACCCTCGCGATGCTCCGCTGCCGGGAATATTTTCGGGCCCGCGGCTTGCCGCGGAAGGATCGCCATGAATCCTGACCCACGCCAATCGCCCGGCGACGGCGACCGCGACGCTGGTGCTGCCGCCGTGCGCGCGGCGGCGGAATGGCGGGCGCGTCAAGACGCCGGCCTGACGTCCTCCGAACAGGCGGAATTTATCCGCTGGCTCGAACACGATGCCCGCCACGCCGAGCTGTTCGGCGAAATGGAGGACACGTGGTCGCTCTTGAATCGCACCCGCGAAATCCCGCTGGCTTCTCTGGCCGCGACGACTGCGCCGCCGGCTGATTCTCCTGGCATTTCCACACTGGCGCACCGGACGCGCCGCTTCTGGCTGCCCGCTTCGCTGGCGGCGGCCGCTTCGCTTGCAGTCGCAGTCTGGGTTTGGCAACGACCGGGCGACCAGGAAACGCAGTTCGCCGAATCGACCACGGCGGAAGCGGGCATGCTCAAGCGCGTCAACCTGCCCGATGGCTCCGTCGTGCGGCTGCGCCCTTCCTCCGCGATCGCCGTCAGCTTGGGCCGGCACGAGCGCCACATCCAACTGCTCCGCGGCGAGGCGCACTTTACCGTGGCGAAGGATGCCGCGCGCCCGTTCGTGGTGGAGGCCGATGGCGTCGGCGTCCGCGCCGTCGGCACGGCCTTCAGCGTCACCACGGCTGCTGGGTCGGTGGAGGTCCTCGTGACCGAGGGCAAAGTCGGGGTGGAGTCTGCGCGACCCGGCGGGCTCCGCGCGACACTCCTGCCGAAAGTGGCGGCCACGCGTGACGCGCCCGTGCTTTCCGCCGGCGAAAAAGCGAAGGTGAGTATTCCGAAGCCTAGCGCGCCAATCGTGACCGCCACCGTGGAGCGGTTGGCCCGCAGCGAAATCGAGGCGGCGCTGGCGTGGCAGCAGCGCACGCTCGCCTTCGAGGCGGCGCCACTCGCCGAGATCGTCGCGGAGTTTAATCGCTACAATCGCCAGCAATTCGTGGTCGCCGATGCGGCGCTGGCGGGCCTGCGTTTCGGCGGTTCCTTCCGCGCCGACGACCCCGATGGTTTTTTGGTGCTGCTCGCGGCCACCGCCCAAGTGGCGGTCGAAACGCGCGGCAACGAAACTGTCCTGCGCTCCAGGCGGTGACGCCGGGCGTGGTGTTGGGCATGAGGACGTCGGGTCCGTTACTTTGCCGAGTTACGTTTTGCAGACCCTCCGCTACCCGAGTCCTGCGATGACCACGAATGCCCACTCAACCCGCTCGGGCCAAAACTGGCTCGGCCGCGTCGAGCACGGACTGCGGATGCCGCACGGCCACGCGCAGCAGCATTTTCGCCGCCTGGTCGGGTTCGCGCTGGCCCTGTTCCCAGTTCTGAAGGGTCCGTGGGGAAATGCCCATCAAGGTAGCCATCTCCCGCTGGGAAAGCCCGAGCTTCGCCCTCGCCGCCGTCACGCTCGCAGCTTGGTCGGCCGCCTGCGCCTTGCGATAGGTCTCTGGGTTGATCAGCCGCCGCACGTAGCCGCCTTTGCCGTTGGGCACGAGTTGCGTGACGCGGCCGGGCCGGGTCGTGCCGGTGAGCAGGGCCGTTTTGCGGCGCACGATTTCTTTGAGTTCTGCGGGTTTCATGACTTGGCCTTTTGTTTAAGAACCTTGAGTTCGTTGGGAGAAAGATTGGTCTTTTCGTTCTTGGCGTAAATTTCCAGGAGCAAGATTTGCCCGGCGCTGGATCGATAAAAATAGATCACGCGGGCTCAACCGCGGGAGCCTTTGCCCCTGGCGGCGAAACGGAGCTTTCGACACCCACCCGACTGCGGAATCATGTCACCGGCCTCGGGCTCCGCCGCGAGCTTCTGCATGAGGGCAAAGAGTTCATCACCACTGAGCAGCCGGTCGGCCGCTTTGGTGAATTGCTCATCCTCGACAAAAGTGATCATCGTTAGACACTCCTTCAATGACGTATGATCTGCAATCCATAACTGAGCGCCGATCGGAAAGCTGGAGCGCAGGTATCCCTTCGGTAAACGGCTTGGGCTGACAGTCTATGCTGCGCATGACACCGTTGCCCGCCCGCCGCTACGCGCTGCTTCGTTGGCCCAACTCTAACTGTTTTTTGCGGTGGTTCGTCTTAGTAACGATGCCCCTACCCCGCGTCTACTTTCCGCCGACCTATGCGATGCATTTCGCGGTGGGCTGTATGCTGGTCTCGGGGAGTGCGGCTGCGACCATGCCCGAGGCGTCGGCCAAGCGGTCCTTCGATCTTCCCTCGGGTGAAGCGGCGGCGGTTTTTAAGCAGTTCATCGCGCAGTCGCGCGTGCAACTGCTCTACGTCGCCGACGACGCCACGAGCGTGCGCACGAACGCAGTCAAGGGGGAGTTCACACCCCGCGAGGCCATCGACCGGATTCTCGCCGGCACGAGCCTGATCGCGGTGCAAACGGACAGCGGCTCCATCGCAGTGAAGACGCTGGCACCTCAGGTCCGACCGGGAATTTCACCGACACCCATTCCCCCCCCCGCCAAGCCGGCGGAACCTGCCGCGAATCCCCGAAACCAGACGAACGCTCCCCAAACTCCGATGAAATCCCCCAAACTGCTCTCGATCCTCAGCCTGCTCGCGTTTGGCGCCGCTGAAGCCTCGGCCCAAACCGCTCCGGTCGCGCCCGCCACGAGCGAAACGGTCGAACTCTCACCCTTCATGGTAACGTCGGAAAAGGACGCGGGCTACTACGGCGCAAATTCGATGTCGGGCACCCGAATGAACACGAAGCTCGAGGACATCGGCGCGTCGATCTCGGTCGTCACCAAAGAGCAGATGATCGATCTCGCCCTGCTCAATATGGACGACATTTTCGCCTACGAGGCCGGCACCGAGGGCACCGCCACCTTCACCGATTTCGCGTTCGATCGCAACCAGGTGGCGATCGACAATACGCAGTTCAATCCGCTCAGCGCCAACCGCATTCGCGGCATCGGGGCGGCCAATGTCTCCTTCGGCAATTTCGAGACCAGCGGGCGCACGCCCATCGATGCGCTGGACGTCGATGCCGTGGAAATCGGGCGCGGACCCAACTCCACCGTCTTCGGCATCGGTAACTCCAGCGGCACAGTGAACACGGTGCGCTCCTCGGCGAATCTCTCCCGCAATCGCTCCCAGGTGAGCGCGCGGGTCGACAGCTTCGACGGCTACCGCACGAGCCTCGACTTGAACCGCGTCTTGACGCCGGGGAAACTGGCGGTGCGCGGAACCGCCGTGGCCCAGCGCGAGGGCTTTCAACTGAAACCCTCGGGAGTCCTGACCGAGCGCTTCAGCGGCATGGTGCGCTGGCAGCCCTTCAAGACCACGACGATCGCCGGATCCTACCTGTACTATCACAGCTACGGCAACCGGCCCAACACCACCACGCCCCGCGAATCTATCAGCGCGTGGCGCGAAGTCGGATCGCCAACCTGGGATCCGCTGACTAATTCGGCGACGCTGAATGGGGTAACATCCGTGGGCGTCCAAAACTATTTCAGCCGCACTGGAGTGTATACTGGTAATTCGATATTCATGATCGATCCGAGCGGGTTCATGTGGTGGGGCATGAACTCTGCACAAGGGCGCAACCTGCAGGGGATGAACGTGGATCCTACCGGATACCGCGTGACCCAGCCCCTAGTGATCGACTATCCGGCGCTCACGTCGAAGGCGATTTACGACTGGTCGCGCATCAACCTCGGCGCGCCTAACCGCACGGATGACAAGAACGAAATCGCCTCGATTTTGATCGATCAGTCACTGTTCACGACCCGCCGCCAGAGTGCATTTGTCCAACTGGGTTGGTTTCGCGAAAAGACCGATCGCCTCACACGTAACGTCGTTGGCAACCTGACCCAGTCCATATTGACTGTCGATGTAAACAAGAACCTGCCCGACGGACGCCCCAATCCGGGTTTCCTCCGCCCCTTCATCGGCCTCAATCACACGCTGAACTTGAACGCACTCGATCGCGATACTTATCGGGCCCAACTGGCTTACAAGCTCGACTTCTCGCGCGATCAGAACTGGAAACGCTGGCTGGGCCAGCACGAGGTGGGAGCGTTCTATGAGTATAAAGACTACAGATCGTGGAGTCGCGCGTACGAGGAAGTCGTGATCTCCGATCACGCATGGCTGAATAAAGCCGTCCGCTCCGGAGCGGCATCGAGCGGTTTGCCCATGGGCACCACTGTGGGCCGGCCCTATCCGTTTCTTTACCTGGGAGACAACCAGGGACAAAACGTGGAATACGCCCCGGCTGACTACAAGGTCGGAACCTATCCCATCACCACGACCCTTAATCCCGGTGGGCAGTGGGTAACTGAGTCGGCCTTGATCGCTCCGGCGTGGAATAGTGGCAGCATCTCCTGGACGGAACTCAAGACTCGCGGTGTTACCCTCCAGAATCGCTTCTTGAAGAACCGCATCGTGACGACCTTTGGCCTCCGGCACGACGCCCGCTACAGTCGGCCTGGATCGCAGCCCGCCCTCAACCCCGATGGCTACACGGTCGACGAAGGGTCCTTCCTGCGGTGGGCGCCGGGAGATTGGACGCTAGGCAAGGGTCCGACGCGGACTTCCGGCGTGGTGGTGAAGCCAACTCGGTGGCTCAGCGTATACGCCAACAAGTCTCAGAGTTTTCAGCCCGCTCCGCTTGCCACGGACATATATCTGCGGCCGTTGCCCGATCCCTCCGGCCACGGTGAGGACTATGGCTTCATGCTCAATCTTTTCGCGGGAAAGCTGGTGGTGCGGGCGAACCAATACACCACCAAGCAAGTCAAGTCCCGTAACAGCAATGTCGCCATTTTTGCTTCACGCCTGATTGGGGTTGATCGCCCGTCTGGAGTGGGTGCTGAACCTCCGGCAGGGCAGTCGTACCAGCTGGGGCCCATCGCTACGGGATGGGTGCAGCGCGCCGCCGTCGCGAAGGGAGAGACGCTCACATCGGATGAAATCAACGCCCGGGTGGCTGCAATCATGCAGGTGCCGGTCAGCTTTTTGAATCCATTCCGGGTGGGCCAGTCCGGGACGTCGGATCAGATTGCGCGCGGCCGTGAACTCGAGATCAATTACAATCCGACGAAATTCTGGACCATGAAGATGAATGTCACGGAGTCAGAGACGATTCAGGCGAATATCGGCCGGGAACTGGCCCAGTATTTGAGCGACCGTATGAAGGTGTGGCCGACGATCATGGATCCGGAACTGGGTGTCCCGTGGTTCACTCACGCCTACGGGAGCGGTGTGGCTGTGAACACGACCGCAGCGGTCAGTGTCGAACAGGCCATCCGGGCGCCGCTGGCCCTGCAACTTGCGAGCGAGGGGCTGTCGAATCCGCAAATTCGCAAGTACCGGGTCAACGCCATGACCAACCTGAGACTTGCGGGGCTGACCGATCACCGGGTTCTCAAGCGGATCAATGTGGGCGGCGCGCTGCGATGGGAGGACAAAGGGGCGATTGGCTACTGGGGCAAACAGCGGCTGCCGGCCGTCATCACTGAATACGATCCGTATCAGCCGATCTACGACAAGGCCCACCTGTACGTCGATGCCTTTGCGGGCTACCGCACCCGGTTCGGAGACAAGGTGAACGCTACATTTCAGCTCAATGTCCGCAACCTGACCGAGGGGGGTCGCTTGCAGCCGATCGTAGCCGACCCCGATGGCTCGATCTCCGCCTGGCGCATTGTGAGTCGCCGCCAATTCATCTTCACGACCACGTTCGATTTCTAGTCAGGCGGCGCCGAGAAAAAGGGACAAAAGGACAAAAGGAGCAAGGGACAGAGGGACCAAGGGAATGGACTGCGACCAAGTCGTCTGCTGGGTGTGCCGGATCCGGTGAATTCACGGCCGACAAGGCGGTTGCCTTCAGGCTCCCCGATCGTACCGGTCCTGCCAAATCGCGACGTTTACACGCCAAAACACAATGAAATTGGATCAGCGCATAAAGAAGCCGACTCAAGCACTCATCTTCACGCTTGCAGCCGCCGTGCGGCTGGCACCGCTGTTCGCGTTGTCTAGTGCCGCTGCTGACGAATCTCACCTGGTAAAGCGCGACGGTCAATACATCGCGACTGGCGGAACTTATTCCGCCATCGTGCCGCCCACGGGATTGCTTTCGGAATTGAAGGTCGGGAAGAGGACCTTTGTGTCCGTGCCGCTGGCAATCAATGCTGGCAGACAGCATAACGCGAACGAGCGCGATCATGTCTGCGCCGCCATCACTCAGCCGGAGACGAACGTGCTCGTCTGCAGTGGCGAGACCGCGACGATTCGCTACGAGTTCTCCCCCACCGGCATCACCTGTCAGATCACCAATCGAACCGCCCAAGCGTTTCGACTCTTCCTGACGCTTAACCGGAGCACCGAAGGTATCCAGACCGATTCGGGCAGCGAGGGGAAATGTGTGTCGTTCGCGCGCACACCCACGACCGTTTCCAACTTGAACGAGGTGAAGGTCTACTATTCCGGGCAGTTGCTCGCTCTCAAGGGATTTGACGCCATCTACGACTCGGAAAAAGTCCGCCTTGATGTGCCGCCAGGGCAAATGCGGATCATGACCTTGCGCGCCGCACCGGCAACGCCGGAGGAAGCGGCGTTGTTCGCAGAGTCGTCGGTTTACCCCGAACCGCTGACGGTGATGGCGCCACTGGATTGGCAAGTGTTCCAGCGGCGGACGCGAACGGAGGGCACGGTTGCGATTCGTGGCCGGTTCACGGGGGCGTGCGATCTCATGCAATATCGGACGGGAAATGATTGGCATGAACTGCCACTCAATCCGGTGACTCATGCTTTCGCGGTTCAGGTCACGATGCCGGCGGGCGGTTGGTATCGCTGCGAAATCCGCGCTCTGAGGAAAGGTCAAGTTGTCGCCGCGCAGGTCATCGAACATGTCGGCGTGGGCGAAGTCTTCGTGGCAGGCGGTCAATCCAACTCCACCAACTTCGGAAGCGAAAAACTCCAGCCGATGTCCGGGTTAGTAGCAACGTTCAGCGGTGAGATCTGGCGACCTGCCAACGATCCGCAGCCGGGCGTTCACGACGCAAGCAGGCGTGGTAGCTTCTATCCCCCGCTTGGGGACATGCTGGCGCGGCATTTCGGGGTTCCTGTTGCGTTTGCGGTGACCGGGCACGGCGCCACGAGCGTGGAACGATGGAATCCCGGTGGTGAATTATTCGTCTGGATGCAAACGCGAATCTTGCAACTTGGCCCGCAAGCGTTTCGCGCGGTGCTTTGGCATCAGGGCGAGTCGGACGGGGCAACGCCACAAGCCGAATACTATGCGCGGCTCAAGACCATTATCGAGCAGTCGAATTGTCAGGCTGGTTGGAGTTTTCCGTGGATAGTCGCACAACTCGGCGTACCGGCTACGCGCAAGGCGAAGGAGCAGCTCTACGCTGACGGTATCGCATTTCCCGGTCCTGACACTGATCTGTTGCGCGGCGAAAATCGCGGTATGGGCGGCAAAGACGTTCACTTCTCGCGCATCGGCCTAGTCCACCACGGAGAGGTTTGGGCGGAGAAGATCATCCCGTGGTTGGAAAAGCAACTAGAGTAGCAAGGGCATTTGAATCCGATCAGCTACACTCAGAAGACATAGAGGAATATTGTATGAAGATGAACGTGATCACAGCGCTTGCGGTCTGCCTTTCCTGTAACGCCGCGATGAGCGCGGAGCTGTTTGTGTCCCCCAGCGGCAAGGACACCAACCCAGGAAACAGGCAGGCTCCCTTCGCCACGTTGGAAAGGGCCCGCGACGCAATCCGGAACCTCAAAGCTGCTGGGAGATTCCCGGAAGAAGGTGTCACCGTCACCCTCCGGGGTGGAGCCTACGAACGCACGCAGGCCTTCCGTCTAGAAGCGCGCGATTCGGGCAATGACGGCGCTCCCGTCATCTATCAGGGCGATCCCGCCGAGCAGGTCGTTCTGACCGGCGCGCGGCGCATCCCGGCTAGGGGACTTGTATCGGCGGACCCCGCCTTCACCGGCAAGATCATCAAACCGGCGGCCCGTCGTCATATCCTCGAGATCGATCTCAAGACATACGTTTCCACCGGCTTCGGGGATATCGCTTCGGCCGACGTGGTGGACGCGAGCTACGCGCCTGCCCCGGTTGAACTTTTTGTCGACGACCAGCTCTGCGAGCTGGCTCGCTTTCCCAACCGGCACGACGACTATTCCATGCTCGGCTTCATCGGCCCGCTCGGCCTCGACGGAGGTGAGAAGGACAAGGAGGGCCATCGCCTGAGTTACGACACGTTGAGCACGGGCGCCAACTTCTTCTCTTCCGGGAGCGATGACGATGTCTTGGGCTGGCCGGCCGGCCGTGCGGCGGCCCACGTGAAGCGATGGAGCGTTTCCAACGCTCCCTACGTGGGCGGCGGGCTCGTCCGCTCCTACTCCCATAGGCAACGCAGGATCTCGTCCATCGATCCGAAAACTGGCGCCATTACCTTGGCCGACCCGGTTCGGCTGTGGAAGACATGGGGGCAGAAGAGCGTCTTCCCGGTGTTCTTCTTCAACGTGCCGGAGGAACTCGACCAGCCCGGCGAGTACTACATCGACCGCGCCTCCGGAAAGGCCTACCTGTATCCGCCCCAGACCTGGAGTGACGAAAGCGTGCTGAGCGTATCGGTGCTTAACGAGCCGGTAATCTCGCTCAATGGGACTTCCAACATTCGGTTGAGAAACCTGACGATCGAGGGAACGCGGACCATCGGCGTGACCATCACGCGCGGAGCCAACAACCTGGTCGAGCGGTGCGCCATCCGCCAGTGCGGCATCGCCGGGGCCATGATTGGAGTCGGTTACGATCCCGTGACCGCGCGAGAGCTGCCGGACCTGCCCGGTGCCTACCGAAGCCTTCTGACCGTACGGCTGGCAGGTCATCCCGAGTACGAGCCGCAACTCGGCGCGAGTGCCTTCAACCGTCAGGGCGGCACCAACAATGGATTCGATGGCTGTCACATCTACCTGAACGGCGCGGGAGGCGTCTACCTGGGCGGCGGCGACCGCAAGACACTCAGTCCGGCGGGAAACTTCGTCCGCAACTGCAACATCCATCACACCGGCCGACGGACTCGTCTTTATGCTGAGAACATCGTAATGGACGGCGTCGGCAACCTCGTACAGGGAAACTACCTTCACCATGGCGAGGGGGCCCTCGTTTTCCTCCTGGGCAATAATCACACCATCGAATACAACGAGATGGCGCACGGCATCCTAACCGGCCTCGATGCGGGAGTCATTTACTCGAATCAGAATCCCACCATGCTGGGCAACAGGATTCGCTACAACTACATCCACGACAATGGGCGCGACGGCAACCCCCAGCTCTTCGGGATCTATCTCGACAACACAGTTTACGGATTTGAGGTTTACGGCAACGTCCTAGCCAACAACCTTCTCCGCTCGGTGACATTCAACGGGAAGTTGATCGCCATCACCGGCGGACACCTCAACCGGATCGAAAACAACATCTTCGTAGACAACACCGCCGGCGTAGTCGGCGGCGGCGACGACTTCGAGCGTACGCAGAACTTATTCGCAGGTGGGTATGGGCGCGCCTTCGTCGCAGACCTCGACGTCACCAAGTCACCCTTCTCAACTTCTTATCCGGAATTCGTTGAGCTCTACCAGAAGGTGAGGGCCAAGGACCCAACCGCCCCGCTGGGCAATTCGGTCATTAACAACCTCGCCGTGGGCAATGGTTCCCCAATCAGCGGAGGAAAATTCCCCGGAATGCGCCGCGGAAATTGGGAGACCGACGTCGACCCCGGATTCGTGAACGCGGCCCATCACGACTACACGCTCAGGCCCGATTCCGTTGTCTTCCAGAAAATTCCCGGATTTCAGCCGATCCCGTTCGAGAAGATGCGGCAGGCCCAGAAATGGAAAAACCACGGCCTACCCGCCTCAGGGCCATCCGGGAACTGAAAGGAACAACGTGAAGTACTCACTCACACTCCTGACCTCCCTGCTGGCGCTGCTTCCTGGGCTGCACGCGGCCGATATAGACCTGACGGAGACGCTCCAACTTTCCGAATGCCACAGCCTCAGTTGGGTGCGGGCCAACACCCAGGCGAAAGACCAGAAAAACTGGGACGGCGTGCTGGATGAACTAAAGTGGGGAACCCCGTCGCCCCAGCAACTCATCGTCCGCAATTGGGACTTGAAAGTCAGCGACGAGCAGTGGCGCGAGGCGGTAAGACAAAAAGGCGAGGGCAAGAAGGAGGAGGTTAAGTTTGATCTTTGGCTGCCCGGTGAAATCGCTGCCGTGAAAGGCATCGTGGTCATCTCCGGCCACGGCAGCGGCGAGACGCTCTTCAAGCACCCTGGGCTCCGCAGGCTGGCCCGCGAGCTGCATCTGGCCATTTTCAAGTTTGTCGGGAACCCGATGCAGCGCGGCTTCTGGCCGAAGCACCTGCTGTACGAACGCCTGAACGGGTTTGCGGACAGGTCCCGCCATCCGGAACTCCGGCACGCGCCTCTCTTTCTTTACGGCCACTCCAACGGCACCGGTTTCTCCGCCATCTTTCCGGCCACCGAGGTCGATCGCGTCTGGGGCTGGGTGTCGATGCGCCCCGGCATCACGTTTCAGGTGTATCAGCCCGGCGCGGCGCAGGTGCCGGGGTTGGTCATCTTCGGCGAGGACGATCCCTTTCTTGCGCGTCCGTCCAAGGAGGAGAATCTCGCCGTGGTCCCGACGCTGAGAAAAAACCACGCCGCCATCTGGAGCTTCGCCGTCGAGCCGAAGACCGGTCACGCCCCCGGTGAAAA
>CAMDOF010000024.1 GCA_945903465.1 Opitutus sp. GAS368 | reverse complement strand
CCGCGGCCGCCGGCCGCGTAATTCTGGAACCGGCACTGCCGTCGTGATCGTCCGCTCACAACCCGCGCGCCAAGGCCGCCCCGCCAACTTCGCCGACTAGAGGCGCGTACTCACACTCAAGCTCCAAACGGTGGGATCGGCATACCGGTAAATATAATTGGGGCGCTTCGCCAGCGTGTTGTAGGACGTCGCTCCCGAAATCCGGTAACGGCTGTGGCCGTTGACGACGTCGTAGACGTTCTGCCAGCCGAGGCGGAAGATCGTCGTGTATTTCAATATCCGGCGCTCATAAAGCAGATAACCACCGAAAGGGAATGAAGCCGCGCCCTTGTAGCTGACCCCGTCAAAAATCGCGACCGTGTAATCGGGGCAGAAGACACCATTCAGGCCGCCGCGCAGGCCCCGCACCCCCGGAATCTGATAATCCAAAACGAGGCTGCCCGTGAAAGGAGAACTGCGGCGACCGGCCACCGCGTCCGTGAGCGTGTTGGCACCCAGCACGGTGCGGGCGTTGGTGAGTACGGCAACGCTTTCCGCCATCGTGCGATCACCACCAGGCGCGTTCGCGGCCGCGGTGCGGGCCGTCGCCGCGTCGAGGTAGGCCTTGAATTGGGCGAAGTCGGCCTGAGCGCGCACCCGGGAAGTCGAAAACGTGAGCCGCGTCTGCAACCCGTGCCAACGCTGCCCCTGGAAAGTGAGTTCGAGACCGCGGGACTGTTCATTCGAATTCACGGTCCGGCGCTCATTATTGAGACCGTTGACGAACGAAAGATAACGCGCATCGCTGGGCAGGATGTTGTTCGGATTGATCAAGTCCTCAAGCTGAGTGAGGGAGAGTGAGTCAGGGGACCAAGCATAAGCCGCGTTGACGCGCTTGATATCATAAAAGCCGAGGGTGTAAGGGAGCTTCTGCCGGAATAGATCGCCCTTGAAGCCGACCTCCTTGGTCTTGCCGCGGACTGGGCCGATATCGGGGCCGAAGAAAACGTGGCGGGACTGCCAGTTGAACGAATCGGAGTTTACGCCGTAGACGTTGACGTTCGCCGCCTCACCGCGCCAGAGGGAAAACTGAGACCGGCCATCTTGCTCATAGCAGCAAGATCAAAGCGCGGGTCGTAGGTGTAGACGCTCGGGTTTTCCCAAGGCATGCCGGGATGAATAAAATAGCCGCGGGCGTCGGTCTTGTAGGCAGATTCGACCGGAATCTTTCGAGTCAGCCGATTCCAACTGGCGCCGACGAGGGAGTGCAGTCGGCCGCCAAAATATTCACCCGACAGAGAGGCGGTCTGGGTTTGTGCGTAGCGAATATCAACGAACGGACCCATGTTGGTCGTACACTCGTAAAGGACCGGTTTGAACGTCGGGGTCGAGCGGAGGTTCGGGAGCAGAAATTGGTCCCAAAAGCGAGTAGTGCCGAAAGCGGGATCATCGAGGTAAGCGCGCCGACGGATACCGTTGTTCGCGATCAAGCCGGCGCCGAGTTCATTGGCTAGGCCGGAGCGGCGGGAAAACTTGACATCGCGTTGCCGGAGCGCGGTCACCACCGCGAGTTGCTTGCCCCAGCGGCCAAAGTCGAAAGGATACACGGCGGCGATGCGCCCCGCCTTGGCGATGTTACCAAAAACCTTGAAGGCCGCACCGCCGATGGCCTCCTCGATGTAGGGACGACCGGCGCCGTCGACGCTCAAAACGGGCGGGGTCTGGCTGGTCCCGAAAGAATTATCGTTCCGATCCTCGTGCTGAAATTGCTGGTTGAAGGCCGCCTCGATCGCGAGCTTGCCGATGCGTTGCTCGATCGTGACGTTGGCCCCATTGACGATGCGATTGTTGTAGTCGACCGTGCCCAGCATGTTGGTGTATTGGTCGAGGCCACTGAAGATTTTCTGCGTGCCATTGGGTAGGCGCACGACCTGAGACTGACCGGCGAGCAGCGAAACCTGGTTACCCGACGGACCGTTGCGGTCAATCGCGTCTGGGAACGTGCTGGTGCGGTACAAAATTTCCCCGTCGGAGGTGTAGTACCAGTTATTATTTGTGCTGAAGCCGCGACCCGTGGCGGCGACATCATTAACGGCGAGGGCACTATCGGCGCGCACGCGGTGGGTCGCACCGCGCTCCATTTCCACGCGGATCGAGGTAGTCTTGAACGGCTCGTAAGTGAGCGCGAGGTCGGCGGCGCGAAACACATCGTTGGTACCTTTAACGTAAGTCTTGTTGCGGCGGTTCGCCAGATTCACCCGCATGAAAAAATTCTCCCTGACCGCACGATTGACATCCAACTGGAAGCGATAGGCGTCATAAGAGCCATAACGGGCGAAAAGTTCCTGCATGGAACGTGACCGGGCTCGTTTGGTGTAGATCGTCGCCTGTCCACCAGGCTGGGAATCACCGAACATGAGCGAGTTTGAACCCTTGTTAAAATCAAAACGCTCCACGTTGTAGGCATCGGAGGGCACGAACCACGTGAAAAAATTACGAGAGCTGCCGGTCCCACTAAGCCCGCGATAGGTGATGCGATCATCGTTGCGCGACTCGAGGCGCGGGGTGACGTTGACCCCAGAAACATATTGCGCGGCGTCCTCTAGGTTGAAGGCCCCGAGGTCGCGCATAAACTCGGCCGTGATGACGTCGACGGTGACGGGGAGCTTGGCGAGTTCCTGATGCAAGCTGACCGACCGCCAAGGGGAAAATACGGAACCAAGCGCCTTGCACAAAACCGGCGCCAGCGTTGGGTGCGCTCGACGCGGCGCGAAACTGAAATCGGCCTAGCGGCCCGTCGGACTTCAGGGGTATTCCTTCAGGGGTATTCCACTCGTTTTCCTGAATTTTAGACCATCAAATCTATCAGACCCCTCCGATAAAATGCCGCATAAGCGATTCTGTGGCGTCGGCTTTTTAAAAAATCTCCCAGTCCGACAGGCTGCTGGCGACGCTCGAAAAAACACTCACTTAACCGCCGCCTGCGCCCGTTCGGTCCACGCCTCAAAAGTCAGGGTGGACTTAATTTTTTCCCACTCTCCGCGTGAGAATACACTCAAGCGGTCGCGCGCAAAGCCGGGTACATTCTCGCCCATCGCGAGAGTGCCGCCCTCCCGCTCCTCCGTCGCGTACAGTTTATCCATCGCCACGCCGTTCGCCTGCGCCCACTCAAGAATATGCGTGCCGGGCAGCGCGCGGATCGCCGCCTCGTCCCAGTTTGGAAAATCCAACTGCCGCTCCAGCCATAGCGCCACTGGGCGGGTGAGCCAATAAGGCCGGTGGCTGGCCGCCGGAGTGAACCCATATTCGAAAACTCCCTCCGCGGTGCCACGCCGAGCGCCGACCCGCTCGCGGAGATCTTCGAAGAAGGCCGCCGGCGTCTGGGGCATGTTCACGACCGTATCCCCGCCACCATTCCAAATCAATAAGGGTCCCCGCGCCGCGTGCAGCGCGTAGAGCGCCGCCGCCCGGTCGCCGAGAAACGCCAGCGAACGATAAGGGTGACCTTGGCACATCGCCTTGCTGCGATCCCAGTAGCCGTCGGGCCCATCGAGATTTCCCCCGCCGACGAGTACAACTGCGCGCAACCGCGGCTCCACCGCACCCGCCAGCGCAAGCACAAACGAGCCCAACGAATAACCGCCCGCGCCAATTCGCGCCGCATCGACCTCGGGACGTGCGGCCAGAAATGAGACCGCCTGCCGCACGTCGGTGATCATCAGGCCAGCAAGCCGACGAGCGAGGGCTTCATCACCTTTTAACTTATCGTGATCCCGCGTACCGGATCGGTGGGAACCGCTGCGCTCGCCCTCGCCCGCTTGGTCATAGGTGAGGACCGCCATCCCCGCACGTGCATAGGCAATGCCCGTGAAGTAGGCGTACCACGCGTATTTGTCGCCGCCGTGGCCGTTGACGACGATAAACGCCGGAATCTTTCTCCCGCGGGGCAAGTTATCCGGCAGATAAAGGATCGCCGGCACGCGGAGCCCGCTTTGCGTGGTGTAGGTCACCGCCTCCGCCGCGACGCCCGTGGCCGGGGCGAAGCGACGGTGGGTTTTCGCGTCGAGCGCCGGTAACGGATCGGGCACGAAGAAATTCTCACAAATCCGAGCCCGTTGCGCCGTGACTTGCTCCGGTTCAGCCGCGGTTCCCCACCCGATCCCGATGCTGAGCAAAAACGGCCGAATCATTTTCATAACCGGGCGAGATGAGGGGAGCATGAAAATAAGCCAACCCACTCATCTGCTCAGCGCAAACCTTGTCGAACCCGCCCTGAAACCCACCACCCGCGCCGACCTCGAGAAAAAAGACGCCACGCCCACCCGCACTCGCTGGGGCGCGGTTCTTCCCGGCAAATCATGATCTTTTTTTGGGACGATGGGTATAAACTCGCTCGCGCCTACGCCACCCACCTCCCTTCCTCCACGTCCCACGCACTTCGTAAAAACCGGCACCCGGCCAACGCTCAGACTGTCCGCCCACTTCTCGCGCATCCCCGACCCTCTCCTCGCGTCAATCAAGCAATCATCATTCTATGCGTTTTCCCCTGCGGATTGTTTCTTTGCCCTCGGCCTCCGGCTTACCCCTCCTCGTGCTCGCCTCGGCGATTTTGTGGTCGTCTCTCGACGCCGCCTCGAGCGCCCCCACCACACCCACCAGTCCGCCCCCTCGCGACTGGGTCGATCCCGATACTGGCCACCGAGTCATCCGCCTCTCGCCCGACAACGGCGGTTCCAGCCTCTACTTCCATCAAAACGGCTACACCCCCGAGGGCGATAAACTGATCATCCACACCCGCGACGGTGCCCTTGCCACCGTCAACCTCACCACCCTCGGCAGCTCGCCTCCGAAACTGGAAATCGTCGCGCCCGCCACCCGCGCCATCGCCACCGCCTGGCGCACCCGCGAAGCGTACGTCCGTCGCGACAACACCATCGTCGCCCTCCATCTTGATACGCGTGCCGAGCGCCTCATCCTCAAACTGCCCGAGGTCGCCCTCGCGCGGGGTTCTGCCTATGCGCTCAACTGCGACGAATCCCTCCTGGTGGGTATCGCGCGTGATCCGGATGGAAAAACGATTCCCCGCACTCCGCCCACGGGTGGCGCCGGTGGCACACTCGAGGCCCAGTGGGCCGCCGGTACGCCAAAAATGATTTACACCATCGATATCAAAACCGGCGCCTTCCATGTCATCCATCGCGAGAACGATTGGACCAACCACCTGCAGTGCTCACCCACCGATCCCCTCCAAATTCTGTTCTGCCATGAGGGACCGTGGCATTTTAACGATCGCACTTGGACCGTCCGTGCGGACGGCTCGCCGGCTCGGCTCCTCCACGAGCGCACCATGAATATGGAGATCGAGGGCCACGAGTTTTTCAGCCCTGACGGGAAAAAAGTGTGGTATGACCTCCAGACCCCGCGCAGCACCGTTTTCTGGCTCGCTAACGTCGATCTCACCACCGGTCACCGTATGTGGTTTAATCTCAAACGAGAGGAATGGTCCGTCCATTATAATGTCTCACCGGACGGAAAGTTTTTCGCCGGCGACGGCGGCGGATCCGGTAGCGTCGCCGCGAGTTCCGGCGACGGCGTGCGCCTCGATCCACCCGGCAACGGGCAGTGGATTTATGCGTTTTATCCGGCGCCGGTTCGCGGCAGTTCCTTCCGCGAAAAAAGCCCGCTCATCGATATCGGAGTTCTGAAATCCGAACGCCTCGTCAACATGGCCCAACATAGCTACAGCAAGGAAACGGGCGTCGAGCCCAACCTCACGTTTACCCGCGACGGCAAATGGCTCATCTTCTCCGGCAACTTCCACACCAACCCAGGCCGTGGCCAGAGGGCCACCACCCATACCTACGCCGTCCAGATCGCGAAGTAATCCGGAATTCCGGCACCTCCTTTTTAGGCCGGCTAAACCAAGTCCAAACGTATGCGCCTCCCCTTCCTCTGCTTGTCCGCCTTTAACGCCCTCGCTCTCACCGCGGCGGCAGCCGAGTCCATGCCCGCAATCCCCACCGACTGGATCGACCCTGACACGGGCCATCGCGTCATCCGGCTCTCCGTCGAATCAGGCAGCTCCACGCTTTATTTTCACGACAACGCCTACTCTCCGGCGGGCGACCGACTGATCTTCAATAGCCCCGCCGGTGTCGTGCTCCTCGACATTGCCAAGCTTGGGTCCGCTCCGCGGCAACCGCAGGTCGTCATTCCGAGTGGACGAGGCCCTTACGTCGCACGTCGCACGCCAGAAATTTACTTCGTCCGCGGTGGCGCTCCGGGAGCCGACCGCGGCGGACCGCCCCCCTCGGCCCAAGCCACCCGCGACGGCATTGCTCCCGCAACCGCCCCTGCTACCGACGGCAAACGCGGCAGTCGCGGCAGTCGCGGCGGCTCGGGTGGCGGCGAGGTTTTCGCCTACCACATCGAAACTCAAGCCACGCGCAAAGTTCCTCACGCCTCGCGCACCCTGATCAACTGCGACGAGACCTTGACCCTCGCCACCATCACCGCCGAAGACCCTTCCGGCCAGACCCCCAAGCCCGCCCTCCGCGATCCCCTGCCGCAACTCGCGCGAATGTTTCCCGGCAAACAACTCGCCGAACTCACCCCTGAGCAGCAATACGCTGTGAATAAGGAAGAAGGGCTCGCCCGCCGCGCCCTCAATCCCCCCTCGATGGCGTTCACTTTTACGCAACTGAAAACGGGTGAGGCCAAAACGGTCGGCTACCAATACGGCTCGCTCAACCACATGCAGTTTTCTCCGACCGATCCCAGCCTCCTGCTGTATTGCCACGAGGGGACCTGGCACGAGCTCGACCGCATCTGGACCATTCGCACCGATGGCACCGAAAAAAACCTCCGCCATAAACGCTCGATGGATATGGAAATCGCCGGCCACGAATTCTGGAGTCACGACGGTAAAACCATTTGGTTCGACCTCCAGACGCCGCGCAGTCAGGTGTTTTGGATCGCGGGGGTGAACCTAGCCACCGGTGAAGAAATCCGCTACCCCGTCGACCGCAACGCGTGGTCCGTCCACTATAACGTGTCCCGCGATAACCGCCTCTTTATGGGCGATGGTGGCGACCCGACCCAAGTCGCTTTCGCACCCGACGGCCAATGGATCAACCTCTTCCGCCCCCAAGCCGACGGATCGCTCGTCCGCGAGAAACTCGTCAACATGGCCAAGCACAACTACGTGACTGGCCGCGGCGGTATCGAGCCGAACGGATCCATCACGCCCGATAACAAATGGGTGGTCTTCTCCGGCAACTTTTCCGGTGCCCGCCATGTTTACGCCGTCGAGATCGCCAAATCCAAATAACCCCCCAGCATTGACCAACTTCCTATGCCCCCTCCCGCCTCATTCATCCGCGTACTCGCGTCCGTTCTGTCCCTCCTAGCCATTCCCGCGTTCGCCGCTCCCTCCGCCGATCTCGCCACTGCCGCCAAAAAACTCGCTGACGCTCCCAGCTACGCGTGGACTTCGACCACCAAGATCGCCCATACCGATTTCCCTGCGATGCCCTCGGAGGGCGTTACCGAGAAAGGCGGCTTCACCGTCACCACCCGCGCCTTCAACGGCAACAGCTCTCAAACCGTTCGCAAGGGCACGGAGCTCGTCATGCAAAACCGCGATGGCGACTGGGTGACGATGGAAGAAATGCGTGCCCAATTCAGCGGCGGTCAAGCCGGCGGTGATGGTGGTCAACGAGGCGGCGGTCGCGGTGGCTTCGGGGGCGGCCTCTTTGGCGGCGCCACCAACCCCGCCGAAACACTCGGGCAGCTCGCGGCGAAATTAAAAAATCTGCAAGCCGAAGGGGACACGCTGACCGCGACCGTCACCGGTGAAGAAGCCGCGACTTTGCTTACCCCGCCCGGCGGGCGCGGTGGCCAAGGGCAGGGCCCGAAGTATACCTCCATCACTGTTAAATTCTGGCTGAAGGACGGCGCGATTACCCAATACTCCACCCATACCCTCGGCACGATGACCCTACCCGGCGGCGAGGATCGTGAGCTCGACACCACCACCACCGTCGAATTCAAAAACATCGGCACGGCCAAAGTCGCAGTCCCCGAAGCCGCCAAGAAAAAGTTCACCTCCTGACCCGTCGCACCCTCGCATTGGCCGTGCAGGATACTCTTTCCGGAGCCCGCTTCACGAAAAGCGGGCCTCCGCCGACCCTCTCCCCCGATCCGCTCAACCCGCTCTCATATGCACCTCACCCGCTCTCTCCTCACCTGTGTTTATTGGTCCCTCGCGCTTGTTCCTGTGGCCCACGCCGCCTCATCCGGCGCCGTCAGCCTTCCGCTCTGGCCCACCGGCGCGCCCGGCTCGGAGGCCCGCCGCACCGAGCCCGAGAAAATCGTGGGAACCAACGTCTCGAATATCCATCAACCCACCCTGACGGTCTACCTTCCGAAAAAAGAGACGGCGACCGGCTGTGCCATCATCGTTGCTCCTGGTGGCGGGCATGCCCGTCTCGCGATTGAGCACGAGGGCTACAACGTCGCCGAGTGGCTCGCCGGCCACGGCATCGCCGCCTTTGTCCTGAAGTATCGCCTGGCCAAGGACGACGCCAACCCCGCGGGCCAAGCCCAGCCTTACACCATCGACCGCGACGCACTCGCCGACGGCCAGCGCGCCGTCCGCCTCATTCGCAGTCGCGCCGCCGAGTGGTCCATCAATCCCGCGGCTGTCGGCATCATCGGATTTTCCGCCGGCGGCGAAGTCGCCGCGTTGACCGCCATGCGGCCAGAAGCTGGCAAACCGGATGCCGCCGATCCGATTGACCGCCAGTCCGCTCGTCCCGATTTTCAAGGCCTCATCTATCCTGGAAGATCCGGCCAAATCATGCCGGAGAAAGGCGCCCCGCCTGCTTTCCTCGCGTGCGGTTACGGCGACCGCCAAGACATTTCCGAGGGCCTCGCCGAAGTGTACCTGCGCTTCAAACGCGCCGGCGTCCCCGCCGAGCTGCACATTTTCGCCGGTGCGGGTCACGGCTTTGGTTTGCGCGCCGCCAACAAATCTCCCGCTGGCGCCTGGCCCGATCGCCTGCGCGAGTGGCTCGACGACCGCAAATTCCTGAGTGCAAAATAATCTTCCCCCGCGCTAGAGCCGGGGATCGCTGCCGCCGACAAGGCCCTCGACCAAGCCAACGTCACCGAGCCCGTCCAAAGCCGTTTGCAGCGTAGCCCGGCCAGCCTTACCCAGATTGGCTTCAACGCGCTCGGCGACCGCGGTGATGGGTGGGTCCAGCTCCTCTCTCGCGAAGAAGACGCTATCGCCCACGAACTTACCGTCCTCGCTCCGGGCGACCATCTCGTGCGTTTCCACGCCTTCGCCACCAAGACCGGCGGCGCTCTCGTTGGCCAAGGCAGCGAAAAACCGATCGATTTCACTGGCGCAGACCCCGGCCCCACACGCATCGCCATCCTCATCGATGACACCTTCATCCAAGACTTCATTGTCGCCACCGACGCCGAGCGCCCCCCTCACCTGCGAAACCCGTCTCGGCCTCCCTTCCGGTAAACACCGAATCCGCGCCGCCAGGCTCCGCCAGCGCGGCGGTGACCAGGAGCTCTTCATGCTCAACGGCCGCCTCGGCCACCAACAACCCGGCTTCGTCTCCGTCAAGTGGCTGGAACTTAAGGCCCGCTACCCACCGCTACCCACCGCCACCCACCGCACGCCGGCCGCCGCCCTCTTCCCGACCGGGCGCCAACTCGCTCGCGCCCGCCCGGCTCCCGCGTCCTCACGGCGCGCGGTGAACTCGCCCTCACGTTCCATGCGCCCCTCAACGGCGAATTTATCCTCCGCGCTCAAGCCTACGCTCAACCAGCCCCCACCGAGCCCACCCGCAGGCAGTTCCGCCTCGACGGCACCCTCGGCGAAGCCGACCGGCGCAAGCTCGACGAATACCTCAACGCTGTCCGCGACCTCGAGCGGCGCATCGCGCGCCACCCAGTTCGGGGCCGCCCAGCCGCCTGCCGGCGTTACCGCGCCCGAAATATTCGAGACCTACGAGCAGCAGGCGCAGCTTATGTTCGACGTCCTGCCCTCGCCTTCCTAACTGACTCCACCCGCATCGCCACGTTCATCGTCGCCCACGACGGCAGCAATCGCCCGTATCCAAATACTGGTATTCACGACAGCCACCACGACCTTTCCCACCACCGCAACGACGAGGAAAAAAAACTCGCGCAGATCAACCGTTACCACGCGGGCCAGTTCGCTCGCGTCCTCGACCGACTGAAAGCAACTCCCGAGGCCAACGGCAACCTCCTCGACCATTGCACCATTCTCTACGGTCGTGCCTTTCTCTACGGTCGTGCCCTCAGCAATGGCGACAAACACTCACCCGAAGACCTCCCCACCTTGGTCGCCGGTCGCGGCGGCCAATCGCTCAACACCCGCCGCCATCTCCGCGTCGACGACAAAACCCCGATGACAAATCTCGACCGCTCCCTGTTGGACACCGTGGGCGTCCGCACCGAAAAAAATCGGCGACAGCACCGGCAAGCTCGACGATCTCTTCCCTCAAAAAACGTGAAACTCCCCTTGCTCGCTCTCGCGTGTGCCGGCCAGCTGGCCCACGCCCTCGAAAACCCTGCGAAAAATTTCTTTTTTGGCAGCGAGCCGACCGCTCAAAATATTTATCGAGTTCCGCCGGAGGCGACCTTTACGAACGAGCGCGGCTGCGGATTCGAGCCTGCCGCAACCATCCGAAACATCTCCGCCAATTCGATCGCCAGCGAGCAACCCTTCCTCTTTTCCGTCGCCGTCCCCGAGGGTAACTACCGCGTCACCGTTACCACGCCGGAAGCCTCCGGGCCGCTCACGATCAAATCCGAATCCCGCCGGCTGATGGTCGAAAACTCCCGCGCCACTCGTCACGAGTTCATCGTTAACACCCGCCACTCCCGCGTCGCCCCGCCACCCCTTAATGCCCCCGGCAACGACCACGTCGAACTCAACAACCGCGAAAATTCTTCCAGCAACGGCCTCGTTTACCACTGGGACGAAAAGCTCACGTTCGAATTCAACGGCCCACGCCCCGCCGTCTCCACCCTCACCATCACGCCCGCTCCCGACGTCCCCACGATCTTTCTCGCCGGCGATTCCACCGTCACCGACCAACCCCGCGAGCCGGGCGCGAGTTGGGGCCAGATGCTTCCGCGGTGGTTCAAACCCACCGTCGCCGTCGCGAATCATGCGGAGTCCGGCGAGACGCTGAAATCCTTTATCACCGAACTCCGCCTCGACAAAATCCTCAGCCTCCTTCGCCGCGGAGACTACCTCGTTCTCCAGTTTGGCCATAACGATTCTAAAGCCAACTGGCCCCAGACCCACGCCGAGGCTGGCACGACCTACAACGCCTATCTCAAGGTCTTCATCGCCGAAGCTCGGCGGCGCGGAGCCACCACCGTTCTTGTCTCGCCCGTCCAGCGCCGCCAATTCGGCCCCGACGGGAAAATCCGCAACTCCCATGGCGACTACCCCGCCGCCGTTGCCCAAGTCGCCCGGGAGGAGGGCGTTCCTTTCATCGACTTGTCCTCCCTCAGCGCAGCCTTTTACGAGGCGCTCGGCCCCGAAAAATCGGCCCTCGCCTTCAGCGCCGGCGGGCGTGAAGTCACCCACCACAACAACTATGGCGCCTACCAGCTCGCCCGCGCGGTCGTCGCCGCGCTCCGCAACTCCGTCCCCGCGCTCGCCTCGCATATTGTCGCCGACTTCCCCGGCTTTAACCCCGCTCAGCCCGACGATCCGGCTACCTTCGCTCTCGCCGTCAGCCCCGGTCGCAGCCAGCCAGTGCCCTGCGGCAACTGAGGCCCGACTGAATCTCCGCCCCCCGCACTCGGGTCCCTTTCAATGAAAATACCTTCGCGATCCAGGTTCACAGCCTTCGTCCGCCTCGCCGCCCTCACCCTCCTCCTCGAGCTCGGCGCACGCGCTCCCATGCTCGCCCAGGACAACGCCAGCGCTGGCGAGCCCATCGTCGCGACCATCGATCCCGCGAAACTTATTTTTGATTTTCTGGTCGACGGCCGGCTGGCCCAGGACGATCCCGCGAACAGAAAATTCAAAACCCTCCAAGCGGCCTAGGCCGCGGCTCCGGCCGGTACACCGGAAAGAAAGTGGCCATAAACACATCTCGCCAGCCCCGCTCAAAAAATCCGGAGCCTGGTGCGAAGAGGCGCATGGCCACGCGAGGTGCCAGCTCCGCACCCTCCGCGCCAATCAGCTTTGGAACAAATACTGGTCCAATAACTAACTGCTTCATTTTCGATTACACCCGGTAAAACGCGAGATATTGGTTTTTCCTTTGAGTAGGTAACAACCCCACGTTTTTCATGGGAGAACGGCCTTCATTTGCGACCCACCATTACGAAGGTCGGGCTAGCATCGGGTCCGCTGATGAGACCGAGGCATTTCATATCGGAGACTTCGATCTGTAGACTCCCTGACTCGCAATGTAGCTATCGGGATAAATATTTCCGCACGGACGGCGTAACGGCAGTGTTGATCGACTCAAATCATATCGAATACCGTGTTTCGTCATGCGCCGAGGAGTTCGGCGTGACTGAGTTCGTTGAGTAACGAATCGCCCCGCACAAATCGCTCCACGTTGAGCGAAACAATTTCCCAGAGCCGCTGCTTAAACTTTGGGCTGAGACTCGACCCCGAGATGTGCGGCGTGAAGATCACGCTGGGAAATTTCCACAGCGGATGCTCCGGCGGCATCGGGTAGTGGTAGTGCGTGTCGAGCGCCGCGCCCGCGATCCATTTTTCACGCAACGCGCGCAGCAGCGCCTCCTGCCGGATGATCGGGCCGCGCGCGGGGTTGAGGACGAACGCACGGCGTGGTAACGCCTGAAGCTCCCGCTCGCCGATCAGACCCTCGGTGGATTTTCCGAGCGGCAGCGCCACGATCAGAAAATCGAGGTCACGGAGAAATTCCAGTTCCTCGCCGGCGCGAAACACTCGATGCGGTAGCACGCCTTCGGGATCGCCGGTGCCCGGCTCGGTGAACACGTCGTGCCGCGGGCCGACGCCGCCGCGCGTCATCACATGGACGCGCATCCCGAGGTGACGCGCGAGCCGCGCGGTCTCGCGGCCGATGCCGCCATAGCCCCAAAGCCCCACGGTCAGCCCGCGAATCTCATTCTGAAAAATCGCCGAGCGATCCCAGACGGCGGCGTCCTGGTTGCGGATCATCTGCCGGCAGTCGCGCGCGAGGTTCACCATCATCGCGACGTTCCACTCGCCGATCGGCACGTCGAAGCAGCCGCGGGCGTTGGTCGCGCGGACGCCGCGCGCGGGCAGATCGAGCCCGTGCAATTGCGTGTACCCCGTCGATGCGATTTGAATCCACTTCAGGTTTTTCATCGCCGCGTGGTTGGTCGGCGGAAACGTGCAGAACAAAACGTCCGCGTCGGCAATGAGCGTGGCGTCCACCTCGCGCGCGCGTTCCTCGGGCGGCGCGAGGCACACGATGCGGCAGTCCGCGCGCTGCCGGAGCGCGGCGAGCGCGGGTTCGTGGGCGGCAACGTCGATGACTATTTTCATTTCAATTGGTGAGAATTTTTCCTGGGACGCTGTTAAACTCGCCGCTGCCAGGCTGGAACGGATAACGGCGCTTGATCTCATCGGTGAGAACGATGCCAAGGCCGGGGCGATCGGGCGGGAGCGCATAGCCGTCCTTCATCACGAATGCGCCGTCAATCACCTCGGCGTGGAGACCGGCCCAGTCGGGCGCGACTTCGAGGATGCAGGTGTTGGCCGCGGCGAAACCGCAGTGGACATTCTGCATATGCGAACCGCCGGCACCCCATGCGTGCGTGGCGACTTTTCTTCCGCGCTCCGCCATCATTTTTGCAACGTGCATGAACTCGCTGAGACCACCGGTGAACGACGCGTCGGGCTGGGCGATGTCGAACGAGTCCTGACCGGCGAACACGCGCCACTCATAAGCGGCGGTGAGGCACTCCCCGCCCGCGATGGGCGTGGAGGTCGCGCGGCAAAGTTCCGCGTAACCCCACGGGTCGGTGTAGTGCAGGGGCTCCTCGAGGAAAAAAAGATCGTGGGTCTCCAGCGCCTTCGCCACTGCCGTCGCGATCTCAACAGTCCACGCCTTGCCCTGCGTGTTGCCCATGTGGGCGTCCATCATTATCCATGCATCCTTGCCCGCGTGCGTCCGCATGAAGGCGATTTTGTCAGACTCAAAATCGGCCGCTTCCTGCGCTTCCTGTGGAATATACCAGCCCTTCCCCGCCGTGAAGCTGCCCGCTCCCACCTTGAGCCCGCGAAACCCCAGGGAAAAATAATGATCCATTTTTTGGGCGAGCCGCTCCTTCGGAAAATTGCTCGGCCCGCCGGTCGCATAGCACGGCAGGCGCGCATGCTTGGCGCCACCGAGGAGCGCGTGCACGGGCTGGCCGAGGAGCTTGCCCTTCAAATCCCACAGCGCGGCCTCGATGCCGTTGAGCACGATGGTGCCGAGACCGACGCGACACCAAAAATTCCCGCAGTGATACATCCGCCGCCACAGCTCGGGAATGTCATCGACGGTTTGGCCGATCAAAATCGGTTTGAAAAAATCGACGATGGCCGGCACCGCCTCCGGACAGAAATAACCGGCGTAGGTCTCGCCGATGCCGGTGAGTCCGCCGTCGGTGACCACCTCGATGAAGGCCGCGCTGCGCAGCTTCCGGCATTCTTGGAAGAACGGATCGTTGGTGGAAGGTCCGGTGAGGAGTGTGGTGTGAAGATCAGTGATTTTCATGGATGAATCGAAAGGCTCGGAACTGGCGCAAGCGGGCCGGACGGTTACTTCTGGCCATGAGTCAATTCCGGCCAGAGATCGGAACGAAACGGAGACGCGGGCAGGCCTTCCCGATTGGAGAGATTGCAGTCGGGAAAATCAGCCCATGCATACCTGACCGCGACCGGCGCCTTTACGCGCGCGCTTTGGATCACGACCGTGCCACCGACGATCGAAGCTTCGGCCGGATGAAATCGTCGGTCTACTCCAGCCAGCACGAAACCCTTGATCGGCGCGCCGTCGCTCGTGCGCAAGCCCGCGCCGATCTCGTCAAACCGGACAAACACTTTGTCTCCTTCCACGCGACTTTCGGCGTAGAGCGGCCCGGACGAGACCAGTTTATGTCCGTAGACTTTTGCTAAGGCCTGAAGCGCCAGCCGCTCGCCGACCGGGCGCTTGTTGCGCGGATGGATGTGATCCTCGCCGGCGTCGAGCGCCACCGCCAACGCAACGTTCGGCGTGGTCTTCGCCGTCAGGAATTGCGCCTCGCGCAGCTCCGCCCACGCGGACTGCGCGTACATTTTGGCGGGTTCACCCGGCACCCCGAGCAAGGGCAGTTGCACGACGAGGAACGGCAGATCGTCGCGTTCCCAGCCGCGTCGCCAGTCGCGGATCATCGCGGGCAGAAGCCGCTGATAGAGCCAGGCCTTGCCCGCGTTGCCCTCACCCTGGTACCAGAGCACTCCTTTTACCGAAACGGGAAATAGCGATGCGGTCCGCGAATGGTAAAGACCGGACGGGATGTTCCGGTGCCCGGCGGACCAGTAGGGCGGCGTCGGCTTCGCCGCCGGAATCGACCCCTGCTGCTGCCATTCGCGCAACGTTTCCTGGTACAACTTTTGGTCGGCCGGAAAATCCTCCATGCCTTTCTTCGCCCAGGCCACATGCGTTGCAAAATCGGGGTCCGACGCGAGCGCCGCCGGGCTCATCCAAGCCTGAATATGAGTGCCGCCCCAGGAGTTGTCGATGAGTCCCACGGGCCGCCGCAGCGCCCGGTGGAGTCGTTCGCCAAAAAAGTAGGCGACGCCGGAGAAGTTACCCGTCGTATCCGGAGAGCAAATCTTCCACTCACCCTGCACGTCCGTCATGACCACCGGCGAGGAAGCATTCTTCTCGCGCGAAACGAGGAAGTAACGGACCTCCGGATACTTCGCCCCGGCGATTTCCTCCGCGTAGTTGAGTACGCCCCGGTCGTCCTTGTGCTTATACGCCATCTGCATCGCCATGTTGGACTGCCCGGCGCAGATCCACACCTCGCCACAGAGAATGTTTTTGATGCCGATCGTATTTCGCCCACGGATCGTGATGTGGTGCGGTCCGGCCGCAGCGGGCGGCGCAAACCTTGCCCGCCACTTGCTTTGAGCATCTCCCGTCACGGACTGCCGCGGCTGACCCCAGCTGACCTCGATTTCCACGTGCTCAGTTTCCGGCGCCCGGCCCCAGATGACGAACGGCGCCTCGGACTGGATCACCATGTTGTCGCCGAACAGAGCGGGGACGCTGACGTCGGCTCTGGCCGGTGCCCACCAAAGGAAAGCCACCGAGAGGAAGGCCAGCGCCGCCCACACGCGGTAAAGTGAACAGGCCGTAACGAGGCAGTCGCAAAGGTGGACCGTGCGCTCCGCGCGCGGCTGGTCCACGGACACGCAAGAAACCGAGCGCGGAGCGTACGATCCACCTTCATGGTTCCGGCGTTCGAATGAAAGCATGGTCGATGGCATGGAACCAGTCATGCCAATCGAGCAAAGCCCCGTTGGCCACGCGGAACGCCGGCCTCCTCGGCCAGCTTGCCGTCTTCGATGACTCGATCGATTTCGGGCAAGACCGCCGCCATCGCCTCGAGCAGCAGCGCGATATGCGACTCCTCGTGAGCCACCATGAGATAATGATAGGTCCCGACCAGCACGCCCCGCTCCTGCATTTTGCGCGAGTAAAGGGCCTGCGCGAGCGGAGCGTCGGCGCCGAGGTCGAAGGTCATCGACGGCGTCGCCGGCATGCCGCCGACCACCAGCCGGCAAAGCGGGTGACGCGCCGCGAGGACCCGGAGAGCGCTCTGCAGCTTTTCGCCGCTCGCCCACACCCGCTCGTGCGCCCGCAGCCGCTGCACTTTTTCCAAGACTGCCAGCGCCGCGGCCGGACCAACTCCATCCGTCCAGTAGCTGGACGAAATAAAGCTGTGGTCCGCACTTTTCATGATTTCATCTCGGCCCACCACGGCGGCAAAAGGAAACCCGTTGCTCATCGCCTTGGCGTAGACGGCGATGTCGGGCGCAATGCCAAAACGAGACATCGCGCCGGGAAAACCGTAACGGAGCCCGCTCGTGACCTCGTCAACGACGAGGACCGCGCCGGCGGCCCGGCAGCGCGCCGCGACCTCTCCGAGGAAATTGTCCTGCGGCAGCTGCGAGCGCATCGGTTCCATCACGATCGCGGCGATGTTTTCCCCGAGCTGCTGCAGCGCGCGATCGAGCGACGGGAGATCGTTGTAGCGGAAGGGAATGGACGTCCCGCGCAATTCGCGCGGCACGCCGCAGGGCTCGAGTCCGGGCAGCAAGTGGCCTTTCAGCGCGTCGCTCTCGCCGAGATTCGCCGCGAGATACCAGTCGTGCCAGCCGTGATACCCGCAGAAAGCGACCCCGCTGCGACCGGTCGCCGCCCGCGCGATCCGAACCGCCATGGTCATCGCCTCGCCGCCCCCGCGCGCATACCGAACCTTGCCGGCCCAGGGGTGCAGCGCGAGCAGTTGTTCGGCCAGTGCAACCTCCTGCGGACTCACCAGCGAGCAATAGGAGCCGAGCGAAATCCGGCGACGGACCGCCGCGGTCACGTCCGGATCGGCATAGCCGAGCAGCACGGCGCCGATCCCACCCGCAAAATCCAGATAGCGCCGATCCTCCAGATCCCAGACCTCGCAGCCCGAGCACCGGGAGAAATACGACGGCCACTGCTGCGCATCGAACATCTCCGCCCGTTTCGAGAGCAGGCCGGTTCCGCCGGAGATCACCTGTCGCGCGCGCTGCCACAGGCTCGGCCCGGTCGGCTCCGCAGATGCCGCGGTTTTCGGCAAATGTGGAGCGAGCGTGCGCAAAGAATTGTTGAGGAAAATATCCTGAATATCCGTTCGCGTCAGACCGGCGTCTTCGCACGCTTCCTTCAGACATACCAGCGATTCAATGCCGACCAAGGTCATCTCGCTGGCGGTCGCGGCTTGGTGCTCGGGGCGGATAAGTTCCGGATGCAGCCAGAAGAACTGTGAGCCCGTCGTGACGCAGCGCCCGCGGAGTTCGCTCACCGCGAAATCCGAACCCCACAACACGCGACGCGGCCCGAGTATTTCCAGCGCTGCCCGAAACGCCTCCGTTTCGCACACCGCTGACGTGTCGACGACCGCGTGATCGAGATCGGCGATGGCGCGCAGGCCTTCGCGGGCGTTGCGATAGTTGAAGCTCCGGGCCACATGCGCGAGGATCAGCCGGGCGTGCGGATAGGCCCGGCACAACCGCCGCAGCGAACCCTGGTTCTCCGGATCGGCGATCGCCCCGTTGCGCACGATGTGGAGCATGAGGCAGCCCCGCACGTCGTGGAGAAGCTCCCACATCCATTCGGGCGCGAACTGCTCGACGGTCGCGTTCATCGTGTCGGGCCGATCCGCGTAGCAATGGTACACTTTTAACCCGCAGAACCGGCCGCTGCGCAACGCCGCCGCCACCTGCTCGCGGTCGTCGGCCGGCGAGGCGAGCAGCAGCGCGCGACTCAGCGGCGTGCCCTGGTGCTTCACTTCGCTTTCCACCCAGGCATTGATGGCCGGGCGGTCGGCTGATCGATGCGGCATGCCGAAGTACAGCCCGTGCAGCGTCTTCACCGGCATGCTGCGCAACAACGCGGCGCGGTGTTCGGCGCAGCCCAGCGGGCCCGCTTCGGCGAGCCAGCCCCACGTGCCGGGTGCGAAGTGGTCCGGGTGATACGGGTGAGCATGGATGTCGTAAATCTCCGCGGGGAGAAAATCCGCGAGCGCGGCGGCGAGGTCCTGATCGCGGGCCTTGAGGTGGGTTGCGTACTTCATTTGGAGAGGGTGGACTGGGGCCGGATGCGCCACACGAGAATCGCACACCCGAGAAAGCCCGCGGCGCCAAAGTTGAATACCGTGCCGATACTGACATGGGCATCACGCAGGGCGCCGCCTGCATAAATGGAGGCGCCTCCGACCAGGGTGGCAAACATGTTGAGTATGCCGACGCCGGTCGCCAAATAACGACGGTCGATAATCTGGCAGAGGACCGGCACCATGTTGGCGTCGGGAAAAGGACGGACCAAGCCGTAGAGCAACAAGCCGGCCAGCACCATTCCCAGAGCGGGGGCGTTGGCGACAAGCAGAACCGCGGGACCCGCCAGCAAGGTCCCGATGATGCCAACCCGGATGCGGCCCCGAGGATGAACCCTGCCCCAGCGGTCGCCCCAAACGCCGCCGACCACCATGCCAACCAGACTGGCCGAGTAAATGTAACCGAGCGCGGTCAGGCCGGCGCGGCCCTGCGACATCTGAAACTGTTCGTGGAGGTAGGTGGGGAGCCAACCAATCAGCGCCCAAGAGGCCAGGCCGAGCAGGCCCCAGAACCCGAGGGCCAGGACGAAGGCTTTCTGACTGAACAGGCTGACCAGCGCCTCACCCAGACGAATCGGTGGCGTCTGCCCTCCACTGGGGTCAACGGGCCCCGCGTCCGCGGTGCGATCCCGCAACAGTGCCAGCAGCACGAGAGAGTAGATGACGCCGGCCAGGCCGAAAATCTGGAAAACAAAAGTCCAGTCGTGCCGCTCGGCGATCCACCCACCCAGGCCGCCCAATCCCGAGCCGACCATGACTCCACTCAAGTGAATGGCATTGGCCAGCGATCGCGTCCCGTGGCGGTGATAATCCATCAGCAGCGCGGCGGCGGCCGGGAAATAGCAGGCCTCGCTGATTCCCATCAGCGATCGGTAAAGTAGCAACTCGCCGAATGAAGTCGCATGGCCGGTGAGCCAGGTCGCGACCGACCACGCGAAGAGGGCGAAAATGATGATCCGGCTCCGATTTATCCGATCCGCGATGAAACCTCCCAGCGGACTAAGCAGAGCATAACTCACCAAAAACGCTGTGGTGAGCAGCCCGAACTGGGCGTCGCTCATCGGAATTTCCTTCGTGATGGAGCTCCGCATGGTGATGAGAATCAAACGATCCAGATAATTCAGGCAGGCCACCAGCCAGAGCAGGCCGACCATGAACCAGGCGCGGGAGGGAAGCGGCTCGGAGTTTGAGATCGTATCCACGCGGTCGACCAAGGGTTCAGGGAGAGGAGAAGCGCAACGCATAAAGGTCTGACTCTTTCATCACGAACCGCAACCGTACGGGCATTCTCAATTGGCCAAGATCGCTTCCGCCCTTCCAGGCGACCACTCGCTCGATTTCGTTGCCGATGAGTTCAACCGAATCAGCCAGCGTGTGGCCCTGGATCGGTGTGCCGGTTGCGTCCTGTATTTCCACGCGGATGCCGCCCGCCACCGAGGTCGAGAAGTTCAGGGCAAGAGCGTGGCCCGCGAACGTCAGCGGCTTGGTGACGAACTCGCCGCCCTTAAACCGCGCGTTCACCGACGCCAGGCGGTCGGTCTCGAGGGTGTAGCGCACGAGATGGCAGGCGGGCTGGCCATAGGAATGGAGCACGTAGCATGACATCTCGGTCAGACCGGTGGGAACGATGTTCAACGCGGGATAGTTGTTGCGTGAGCTCCAATGCTCCGCGCCGATACCGTTTCGAATCCACGCCTCCATGAAAGTCCGGTCGTAGCGGGTGCCGCCCCGGCTGGTGATCAGCACCGGCTCGGAGGAATCGCGGCTGTATTTCGGATCCAGCCCGATACGCGACGCCTCAGCCGAAGAGATTACCGTTCGATTGAAGACGATGCGCGGCGCCAAACCGATATAAAGATGAGGCGCGCGAAAATAGGGACTCGTAGTATTACTATAAAGCTGCTCCGTCGGAACGTTGCCGAAGTCCATCATCTCGACCTTCGACCAGTGAATGAAGTCCAGCGAGGTTACGCGTCCCACCCAGCGGATGTTTCCGCCCCAGCCGCTGCGCGTGTTGGTGCCATCATCTTTCCAGGTGCGGATGAACGCCACATAGCATTGCTCGTGCTCGGACCAGAACGCGGGGCTCATGGTGGCATCCGAGAACTGCACCTGATAATTTTCCTTTGTGATCACCGCAAAATTTCGCAGTCGGCGCCAGCGAATGCCGTCGGCCGAAACCAGCGCGACCAGACCACCGCTCGAACGGTGACCGGCCATGTCGAAGAGGCCGCCGAGCGCCTTGAAGCGCTCGTCCAACCCAATGCCGGGCCGTATGTCCAGAAAAGGGGTAAAGTTGTGTGGAATCGGCCCGGCACTCTTGTCCAGGATCACGTTGTTGTTTTTACGGCCGTTCACCTCGCACAGCCCGAGCTCCGGTTTCCGCCATTGAATTCCGTCAGTCGATTCGGCGTAGCAAGTCGTCTCGTCCTCGGAGCCGTCGGCAGTCGCGTTGGGCTTGCCACGGTAATACATCCGGTACACCGGACCGTCCTTAAGCACGGTTACGTAGGCAGAATAACGGCCGTCCCACGGCGCATCGAACGTCAGCACCGGCCCCCTGTTCACCGGCTGGGTCAAGCGCAGCTCAACACCTTCCATCCGATCGATCAGATGGCGATCGATGAACAGCTCCCGCCGGCCGCCCATCGCGACCGTCGCTTCCGGGAATGACGGCGCAGCCGACGTCCCGGCCGTATGCGCGAAAGCCAGACCCGCAAATAACACGGCGACCGGCGGCATCGGGATTCGCAGCGTTGGGCGCATCGTCGTCATTCAATCACGTAAACCGCGAACACGCGTGCCTTGCTGTTGACCGGAAATACCACTTTCACCGCGAGCGGCTGGCCCGCGGGCAGGGTCGCCGCGCGGCTCTGGGGCCACACGACGTCCTGTTGAATTCCGTTCGCAACGATGCGAGCAGCCGCCGTTCCCGAATAGCCGCGCAGCGGCTGATCGCGGGCGTCCAGCAACTCGACCATCAACGGGGCGTCAGCGGAAACCCCATCGATATTCAGCCGGATTTTCGCGCTCTTCCCTACCGAAAGCGGGGACGTGATGAAATGCGCGTCATTGCGGTCGTCCTTGCTCGAGAAGTGGCCGAAGCCGTCCCGGCGCAGCGTCGCGAGCCCGATTTCCATCGACTGCAGCGTGCCCCCGGTGTCCCAGTGCGAATACCAGATCATCGTTCGGTCGCCCTCGTTCACGAACGCGTGCCCCTGCAACAAGGCGATGTTGTCCCACTCCCCGTCCCCACCCCGGGAAATCACTTTGAAGTCTGCCACCGGCTCGCGGAAATGGATGCCGTCGTTGCTCACGACCAGCCCGAGATCGATGCGCACGCCGAAATTGTGCGACTTCCCCTTGGGCGGCGGCGTCGGTGCATCCTGCCAGATGCCGTAGACACCCACGAGGACGTTGCCCCGATTCCAAATGCCGGCACCCATGTGGGTCTGCTGCCCGGCGACGCGTGGTTGGGTGAGCTGGCCCGGCCGGGCGAAGGAAAACGACTTGGCCTGCGACCAGTGCACGAAATCAGCCGAGCGATAGGTCAGCATGATCCGGCCACCGTCACTGCCGTCGGGCCGCCAGCCCCACGGGGCAATGAGCTGGCCGGGGGTGTAGTAGAAATCGCCGAACCGATAAAGGCCCGAGACCTCGAAGCGTTCGCCGCCCGCATTCGCCGGGCGATCGCCCACGACCTTCCATTTCAGACCATCGGCACTCACTGCCGCGATGGTGGCGCACACCCGTTTTTCCTTAACTCCGACCTGACTCATGCCGCCGCGCACCTCGTCGTACGGCACGTGTGCAATGAAGGCCGCCTTGTAGCGCCGGCTGGGATCGGGGTCGTCCGGTTCGTGCAGGACGCTAAGGAAATCATTTACGCGGGTGAGCGAATGAGGTTCGCCCTCGATCAGGCATATATTGTTCGCCTTGCTGCCGTTGAACTCGACCAGCCCCAACCCGGGCTTCGTCCAGTTGATTCCGTCGGTGCTCTCGGCATAGCACATCGGCCGCCAGTAACCGGGAGCCTGCCCGCCTTTGATCTCGGTTTCGAACATGCCGAGGTACCACATCCGGAACCTGTCTCCGTCCTTGATCACGGAGCCATAGAGCACCGCGTGGCCGTGGTCCGGAGCGCCCGGCGGCCCCCGGCGCAGCACCGGGTTGGCCGGATGCTTTTCCGCGGCGACCAGCGTGAGTTTCAAATTGTGCTGCCAGGGGATGCTGTGGTCGTCGAAGGCGAAGAGCACGCGCTCGGCGGCACCAGACAGCGACGCGCCCAGACCAAAGACGATCGCGAGCAGAGAGACAGGAAGGGGATGTGGGATCATGGGAAAAGAAAACGAAACGGATGGGAGGAAGTGCTAGGGACGGCGCAGCGGCAGCAGAGTGGCTTCATTCGCGCCCACCCCCTTCGGTGTGGCGGCGGTTGTTTCCCAGCGCGAATCGGCGTCGCTTCCCGTGAACTTCTGAAACTCGGAAAACTTCGCCACCCCGAATACCGTTTTATCCCGGCGCAACGAAGCCAGATCGTAATGGCTGCCTTCGCCCCGCCAGATCGTGTTGGGCCAAAGCAGGACCTCCGGCTTCGGCTCGCCGCCGAGCGCACACCGGACGAAGGACGTTTCGCCGCCCGTTGTGACCGTGAGGTTGAGACCGAGCAACGTACTTTGTTCCGCGCGCAGACGACCCTTCGCCCCGACGCGGATCTCCTGCGTCCCACCGCCCACGCGGCGGAGCAGTACATTCTTGAGCGTGAGCTCACAGACCTGGCCGTCGGTCAGATGCGCGCCGTCGAGCACGAACGCCCGCGCCGCCCCGCTCTCGACGAGCGCGTTTTCCATCGAGTGCCGGAGGCCGATAAAATACAAATCGTAGCCGAGACAATCCCGGATGTAGACATCGCGATAGTGCGTCACGCTTGTTCCGGTGTCGCAGATGCCGGTCGAATTACCGATGCTGACAAAACCGTCGATCCGGCAGTCGGCATCCTCGTGCGCGCTGAAACCATCGTCGCCACACTCGATGGCCGCGATGGTCTGAAACAGATTGTTCCGCTGGGCGCCATGAATGTTGAAGCCGTCGTTGTAAACATGGGTGCCCGTGAGATTGCGCACGACGAGATGCGAGCCGGTGATACTTTGAACGACCGCGCTGCTACGCGCCGGATAGCGGATGTTGGCGGCGTCGAGCGTCTGGTTCTCCAGCAGCCGGAGGTAGAAGGCGTCAGCGCTCTTCACATACGTCCATTCGTTGGGCTGGAGGTCGTCCGGTTGCTTCAGCGCCGCGCTGGGCCCCTTCGACGTGCGGCCCATCCGATTCATCCGGCCATTCCACAGGAAAAACCACCGTCCGACGATTGCGTCGTCGATCCGCGGCAACAGCTTCACTTTCCGGAAAAGCCCGCGGCCCAGCGCCTCCCAGTCGGCCCCACGCACCGGCTCGCTGCCGTCCAGCACGGCGCCGTGGCCGTCCAGCGTGATCGGTCTTCCGGGCAGGCCGTGCTTGTTCGTCAAGTCGGCGCTCTCGTAGTACGTGCCCGGCGTGAGGTGAATCGTGTCGCCGGGCTGCGCCAGCTTCACGGCGCGCGCGATCGTCTTCACCGGCGCGGCGATACCGTCGTGCGCGTCACGGCCGTTTTTTGGATCGACGTGCAACCCGCCCCTGCTCCCAGCAGCTAAAGCCAGCGGACGCCGGCGCAGCGCTGCGTCGTTCTGTTCCTCCGTAACGGTGCTGAACGCATTGGGCCGTTGCGGAAGATCGAGCACCCGCCACGCCAAGTCAGCGACGCGCGCGTTGCCGGACTCATCACGCATACGGCGCAGCGCGATCGCTCCCGCCTCGGAAAAATCCAGGAGCGCATTGCCCACCGGACGCCAGCCCCAGTCGCGGTCGGATCGCGTCGCGTCTTCGTGGCGCTGAAAAGCCACGGTCAACGCCGCGAGCATCCGGGGATGCAGAGTCTGCGTCTCGGGGCGGCGCAGCGCGGCAAGCTTGCCCAACGACACCGCGGCCCGGTTCGCCACGACCGGGTCGGCATGGTCGAGAGCGGCCAGCAGCACCTCAATCGCTTCCGGACTTTTCGGGATGTTGCCCAGCGCCTCCGCGGCGGCGAAACGGGGGAAACGCGCGCTGTCCTGCAACCCCGCGCGGAACACCGGCAGCAACGCCGGCGTCGCCTGCGGCAAAAGCGCGCGCATCGCCACTTCACGGATACGGGAGTTTTCCGACCGGAGCGCGGCCTCCGACAGCTCAGTCGCCGGCAATGGCTGCATCCGCCGCAGCGCAATGATCACGCATTCGCGCAGCATGTGATTGTCGTGCCGCGCAATCGCCTCCAGCAGCGCCGCGCACGCGACCGGATCACGACGCTCACCCAACGCCAGCGCCGCGACACAACGCACGCCATTCTCGCTGTCCGCGAGCCCGGCGAGCAGCGGCCGGATATCGCCGGTCTTGAGCTTGCCCAGCGCCTGCAAGCCCAGCCGGCGCTCGATCAGATTCGTCGAATGGGCCGCCACGGCGAGTTCCGCCGGATCGAGCGCGAGCGTGCCGGCGATGCCCTGCTGCAATGTCCGCATTCGTCGCGCAATCTCCGGACTCCGCAATCCGTCGGCGGTCTGCTCCGGCACAAAGCCGCGCTCCAGATGCTGGACGTCGTCGCTCACCGCCAGCACCGTCGGCACGCCCTTCGCCTGATACGGTTTCCAGCCGTCACGGAAAGGTCCGGAAGTGAGCACGCTCACCTCGGTCTTCGTGCCGCGCGCGAGGAAGAGCAGATCGTCGAGCGCTTTGAACTGCGACGGCGCGCTGTTGTTGCCATAAATCAGCAACGCGTCGACCAGTCCGTCGCGCACCCACGTGTCGACGTCCATGAAGTGGCTGCCCGCCGTGATGACGAGTTCCGGCACGTTCCACGACTGCGGTTGGCGCGGATCGTTCGAGTTGACGACCATGCCGAGTTTGATCCGGTGCCGGTCCAGTTCGATCTTCAGCTCGCGCAGAAACGCCGTGACATAACTCCCGCGCAACCGCAGCCAGTCTTCACGCGAAGCTCCGCGCCGGAAGGGTTCGGTCGGCAGATCCAGTTTGAAGCGCTGCTTGAAATCGCGCACGATCGGCTCGCTGTAGCCAAATTCGTCGGCGAAGCGCAGGGAATAGTTCTCCACATACGTGAGAAAACAGATCCCGTCGTAGCCGGCCTTCACCGCTTCCGCGACCGTGAGATCGATGAGCGCTTTTCGCGCCTCGGGATAAGCCAGTTCGATCGGGCCGCCCTGTTGGCGGACACCATGCTTGTCCACCGGTGCCCACTCGGGGTGCTCCAGCCTGAGCTTCGATTCATAGCAAAATGGATAGTCACCGAAACCCGGCGTGTCCGCAGCCGCGCCCCAGTCCCACAACGATCCCATGCCCCAGATTTCCATGCCACGCGCATGCGCCGCCTTCACCGCGAGCTGATCCGGCGTCACTCCGGCGTACAATGTCTGCAGCCATTCCCAGAACGAATAGTAGCGGCAGTTCTCTGGGCGGGCGCGCATGGTGCTGACCCAACTCGCCTCTTCCAGCCCGCGCCAGTAGATGCGGCGCGCACGGTTCACGTCCCTGAGCAGATCGAACGTCGCCGCGATGCTTGCCGGCGAATCGATCGGCAGCGACGAACCGAGGAAGTGGTTGTCGCCAGTGCTGACGTAGACATCGATGATCGGCTCGGCCGCCGGCGAAATCGGACAAACCAGTGCCAGCAGGATCGCCGCCGGGCCCCTTTTAAAAAGGCGCATCAAAGCCGCAGCCGGGGCCGGTGAGATCAAAGGGGGCCTCCGGTTTCTTTTTCGCTACGTCTTGGTTTCGGTCGCAGGAGGTCGGTCAAAAACTCCTGGACGTTGGCGTGCCCCGTCTTCCCGTCTCCGCGGTAACGCAGTTCCACGCTCCCGCCCTGGTCGCGGAGTATTCGCTCCAGCATCACTCCGAGCACGGCCGAATGCGTCGGATCGGTCTGCGCCTCGCCCGGGACGGGCGGTTTGTCCTGCGCGGGAAACTCCATAAACACCGGCGGATCGTCCCCGCTGGCGTGCACCACGGGCGAGTACCGATTGATCTCATCCAGCATCGCGTCGCGCGCCGCCAGGAACGGCTCGAATGCCTCCGCCCGCGTCGCGCCGGCAAAACCGAAGGCATGGCCGCCATAGACGCTGTTCGGAATCCATTCGCGGAGTTGTTTCGGATCGAGCGACGTCTGCGGTGCCTTGACCGCCACCCCGACGAGGCGGGTCGACTCGCGCTCCACCGGATCCGCACTCGCCGGATCCGCCAGGTCGTCGTGCAGCGCGAGCCAGAGCGAAGCACAACCGCCGGCGGACACGCCCGCCGCGGCGATCCGCGCCGGATCGATCCTCCATTCGCGGGCCTTGTGCCGCACGAACTGCAACGTGCGTCGCACGTCGCCGACGGGCCACTGCAAAGGCGGCCTGACCTGCGCCGCGTTGGCATCCTGAAGGAACCGGTAGTTTGCCGCGATGACAGAAATTCCGGCATCCAACAAAGCGCGCACGTCGAGGTGTTGGTGAATATTGCTTTTATCTTCCGCCGCCCAGCCGCCGCCATGGAAATAAATCACCACGGGCGAAGCCGCCTCTGAAGCCGACTGCCACAGGTCCAGCGTCTGGCGGAAATGCCCGCCATACGGAACATCCGTGCGCGTGGCGGGCGTGGCATCGGCTTTCGCAGTCGCGCACTGTGCCTGCACTTCCGGTGGTGGCATCCAGCCGGTGGCGCGGACTTCGCCTGGCTGGTAACTGCAGGTGACGAAGAACAACCCGGTGCGACGCGCCTTCGCCGGCGGCACGTTGATCTGCACCTGGGTGAAGCCGTCGGCCAGCCAGGTCTCGTAGCCATCGGCAGCATCCCGCGACAGGGCCTCGCCATTGAGGTGCACCGCCAACCCGGTGGGCTGGCGATACGGCAGACGCAGCCGAAAGCCGACGCCGTGCTCGATCGGAGCATCGTCTCCCTCTTTCGCCAGAAGCACTTGCGGGTTGAGCGTGTCCAAACCCAGCTTGATTTCCGGGCCGGCGGCGATGAAACGCTCGATCGCCGGCGCGTGCGCTCCGAAGAGGCCCCGGAGATTCGCGCCCAGGGTGGCGAGGTCCGTCACGGCCAGCGCTTTTTTCGCCGCGGCGCTCGTGGCGCACACCACCGTTGCGCGACCAACTGTCTGCGGATAAAGGAAACCGAGCGCGAAGTCGGCCTGCTTCGACCACAATTCCACGCGGCTGCGCCGCCGTTCGGACGCGGTGCTACCATGGGCGGTGACGAAGGCTCCGACAAAATTCTTCACGCGGTTCACCGGATAGCCCGCCACGCGCTCGTCGTGCCAGACCCGGTTACCGATGCGCAGCAGCCCGCTCAGCCGGGCGACTGCACTCTGCTCCCACGCGACCTCGAGCGCGCACGTCATCGTATGATACCTGGCGTAACCATAATGCGCGGAATAGAACAGGGGCGGACCGCCCCACAGTTTCTTGCCCAAGGGTGCGAGTTCCGGCCCCCAGAAAGAACGCTGCGCATCCGCCTCGAAACGATCTGAAGGGTAACCCGCCTCGCGTCCCGCGGCGATCATCGCCTCGGTCACGCGCCAGTCCCATGGGCGCAACGCGTAATTGGAATAGGCACCGCCCGTGATCTCCGTCATGATCTGGCCAGCATACATCTGGCGGGGGCCGAGTTGCTCCGGCGAATACTCCTGCAGGCCGGTGCCATGCAGATCGGCGTGAACGTCCGGCTGGTATTCATCCATCACCGACACCACTGCCGCCAGCTCGGGCGCTTCCTCGGGCTTGAGGATCGACAGGGTCTTCACATCCCAGATTTTGCCAGAGCGCCCAAGCCCAGTGTAAGGATCGACCCCGTGTTCGTTGCGAAAACGATCCGTGTGGAACAGCGCGAGCGGATTCACCACCGGCATAATCAGGACAATCTGCCGCTGACGGGTCTGCACCGCATCAGGGTCGTCGCCGAGCAACCACTCGAGAAAGGCCATCGCTCCCGTCGTTCCCGTACGTTCCGGCCCGCTGTGCATGGCGGTGACAAGACACACCTGCTTGTCGGCATCGGGCACCGCACGATCAGTGACCTTGATCAGGTAGACCGGCAGGTTTTGCCCACTCATCGCCCGCGACTGGCACGTCATCCACTGGGGATATCGTTTCCGCCACCCCTGCAAGGTGGTATCGTATTCCTGCATCGTCAGCCGATGGAGCGGCGGATAGCCCTCCGCGAAATCAGGCGCGGGGGCGGCGATGCTCGAAACGGCGAGCAGCCCCGTTAAGCCAAGAGGTCGGAATCCCATGAGGTGCAAACGGCGGAAGAGGGGCAGGTCGGGCCACCTCGGGGACCGCGCTCAGAAGGATCCTTTGATCCCAAGGTTGAAATCCGCGCCGAATTTGAAGCGACGGATCGTCCTGGCCCATTCCGGCGCGGGCGTAGTGGTCGAGTAGCGCTCCGTGATGGCCTCGGCATCGAGCAGGTTGATCGCCGACGCATAAAACGAAAATTTCTTCGAGAAACGATACTCGACATCAGCGCCGACCAGCGTACGCGGCGCGAACCAATTGTAGGTGTTGGCCGGGATGGCCGCGGACGGCGCCTGTAGCGCGCTGCGGATGCGGGATTTCCGATTAACGTTGAACCGGACCGAATAGCTGGGCCGCGAGAAACTCACACCCCCGTTCAGCGTTCGCGGCGTGTAGCCCGTGAAGTCCGCCGTGTTCGCCCCTTTCAGGCGCAGCTCTGTATAATTGAAGTGCGCCTGCAGATTCCGACCCAGGCCCGGAAGAAAATACAGGTCCTGCTTGTAGCTGAACTCGAAACCATTCACCTCCGCATTGCCCACGTTCTGCTTGGTGATGATATTGTATCCCGCGTACTGGTCAGGGAACTCCTCCGGGATATCGTACTGGGCAAGCGTCGCGGTCGTCGCAACCGTTTGCAGCACGCCGAAAAAGTCGGTGATGCGCTTGGAAAAAAGGCCCACGGTGCCGACGCCCCCTTTGACGTTGTACGTTTCCAGCGTGAGATCGAAGCCGTCCGACATCCACGGCTTCAGTCCCGTGTTGACCACGTTGATCGTGCGAGCCACGGCCGCGGGATCGGAAACGGTGACTCCCGGAATGATCTCGGTGAGGTTGGGCCGACCCGTGGTGCGCGCATAGGCCGCCCGTACCACGATGTCTTCGGTAACACTGAAGCTCGCATTGAAGCTCGGAAAAAATCCGTCGTACGTGGTCGTGGTCCGCGAACCCCCCTTTTTATACAACAGAAACTGCCGCGCCTGGGCGTCCGTCGTGATCGGAATCAACGCCCCTTGCGCCGTGCGCACGAGCTTGCCGCTCCCGTCCTTCACGTAGACCGCACTCGGATCGGTGAGCGGGCCTTTGCCTTCGTCCTCGGTTTTCTCATACCGCACACCGCCCACCATCCAGAGGCGGTTCTGGAACAATTTCGCATCCGTCCGCAAATACCCGGCCGTAATCGTCTCCTGGAGATTCTTCGAAAAAAGCACATTTTGCGCGTACGACGTCCCGTCCTGCAGGACAAAGTACCCCGGATTCTGCCGGTAGAGTTCAAACAGTTTTTTCGTGCTGATCCATTGCATCGTCCGGCCGGGATAAAAGGGCATGGCGGTCGCGGAAAACTCCCGGTCGACCACGTCGTAATTGCTGGCGAGCCGATCCGTGGCGGTTCCGGTCGGGCGGAAACTCCAGCGGCGGAAATCCCGGCGAAGGTCGCGCTCCTGATGATTAAAGGCGGCGCCCGCCTTCACGTTGAAGAGGGACAACGCACCCGTCGCGCCAAACTCCCGGGTCAGGTCGAACTTCAGGCCGTCCCTGGCATCCGTCACATCGTACTCATACGCGCTGTCCACGCTGTTGAGGGTGTAGTTGGCGCCATTGAAGATATCCACCGGATTGCCCGCGCGATCAAAGGCGCTGACCTCCATGGGCTGGGCGGAGTTGCGCGCGATGGCCTGCCCTCGAATCACGAGATTGGGGATGGTGATGTTGGCATCGCCGAAATGGCCCCGGCTGATGTCGCGGTAGCCGATCCGGTCGCGGCCTGCGGAGCCGTTCACATCGAGCCGCCACGGGCCGCTCGTGTAACGATAGTTGAGGTTGAACTGGCCCGTCTTTTGCAGGCGATGCGCCGAAGGAAAACTCAGCGCCGCACTGCCGACGCCGGTCGCGGCGCCCTGCACAAAATTTTCCCCGCCGGTGGTGCCGGCGCCGTAGAGAAGGCGCAGGCGGTTGTCGTTCAGCTTGAAGACTCCATCCACATAAAGGAGGTTCGCCCGAAACACACTGTGATCGCCGAGCCGCCACTCGGCGGTCATCGCGGCATCGGATGCCTGCGTGATGCGCTCGCCCGGCACAATATCGGTCATCGAAAGCGCGAACGTCACCAAATCGCGATTCGAGAAAACCTCGCGATAGCGGTTCTGCCGCGACGTGTGCCCGGCGGCAAAGGCAAAGGCCAGTGAGGTGTTGACCGGCAGCTCATAGTTGAGATTGAAACCCGGTTGGAAGGGCGCGGTGGAGAGATCGGGACGACTTGCCCGTCGCTCGCGCAATCCGGTGGTCTCGAATCCACGGCTGTTGAACGTCGTGTACGCCTTGTAGGAAAACAGCGGGGTCTTGCGCTCGAATCCGCTCTTGCTGATCACATTCACCGCCCCGCCCTGGGCATTCGCGGGGAGATCGGGCGTCGGCACCTTGGTCACCTCCACCCGGCTGATATTGTTCAGGCGAAACGCATCGAGTTCCACGTTGCGCCCCGTCCCGCCCGACGTGCCGTTGGCCACCTCGCCACCGTCGATTGTCACCAGCGTGCCACTGCTCGGCAGCCCGCGCACGGAGATCCCGCGGGCCACCGTCGACGAATAGTCGATACTGATGCCGGGAATGTATTTCAGAAGCTCTGCGGCGTTGCCGTCGCCGCTGTCACCGAATTCACCCACCGCCACCACGTTCTTGATGTTGGCGGCATTCCTGCGCTCGTTCAGTGAAATCGCCTGCGCGTTCATCCGCTCGGCGGCAACCGAAAACGCCTCCAGCATCACGATCCCCTTCCCTCCCGCAGCCCCGCTTCGGGCGACGTCCAAATCAAAGTCGCGCCGCACGATTCCTCCGTTCGCGACGATAACCCGAACCGATTGCGCGGTGAGCCCGGCGTAGGTGACGACGAGATTCGCCTCGCCGGCGGGAACCCGGGACAGCCGGTACTCGCCACTGCTGTTGGTCAACGCTTCAAGGGCGGAACCGCTTATTCCCACGCGGGCGTTGTTCACATAGTTGCCGCTCGAAGCACTGAAGACCCGGCCTTGAATTTCACCGAAACCGGCGGTTTGAGCGGGGGCCGCCAACCATGGGAAAATCAGCGCGGCCCCACTTGCCGTTAGCGATCGCCGAACGCCGATCCAGAAACGAGGAATAATCATAAAATAAAGGAGAGAAGGACGACTTGACCCGAAACCAGCGTTAAAAAGTCCCCTTGATCCCGAGCGTGTATTCGGCCCCGGGCACGAAGAGGCGGTAGGTTTTTGCGTAGTTGGGCGTCCTGGGTCCGTACCGCTCGTAGACAATCGGGGTGTCGGTCAGGTTGGTCACCGTCCCGTTAACCGAAAACCGCGGAGCGAAACGGTACTCGCAGTCGGCGGACACCGTGGTGCGCGGAACAAGATACAGGTAGGTCGATTCCGGCACGGTCGCGCTCACCGCTTGAAGCGCCAGCCGCGTGCGTCCCCGCTGATTCCAGTTCATCCTCGCCGAGAATTTCGCCCGCGCGAAGTTCACGCCCCAGTTGAGCACCTTGGGGACATAGTTGCTGAAATCTGCACTGTTGGGCCCGGTCAGATGCAGCACGGTCGCGTTCCCCCAAAGCTGGAAATTCTTTCCCCAGGACGGGAGGAAGAACAGCGACTGTCGATAGCTGGCCTCGACTCCGGAAATGCGCGCGGTGCCCACATTCCGCTTCGTGAGGATATCGTAGCCGGCAAACTCGCCCTCGAACTGCTCCGGGATATTCAAGGTCTCGAGGAGCGCCGGCGTCGCCGCCGTCTGCGAGGTGCCAAAGAAATCGGCGATCGTTTTCGCAAACAGCGCGACGCTGCCCACTCCGCCCTTGGCGTGATAGGAGTCGAACGAAACATCGTACCCGTCCGAGGTCCAGGGACGGAGCCCCGCGTTGACCACCCGGATGATTCGATCCGTTCCCGCCGCCGCCGCGGTCGCATCCGGGAGCGTGGTATTGGGCACGATCTCGGTCAGATTGGGCCGCCCCATCGTCCGCGCATATCCGACCCGAAGGATCAGATCATCGGTAAAGCGGAAGCTGCCGTTCAGGCTCGGGTAGTATCCGTCGTAGCTCCGCTCGCCGACGGCGGCACGGTTCTGATACTGCAGTTTTTGCCTTTCCAGCAGGTCGTTCGTCAGCGGGATAAGCGCGCCCGCGGCGGTGCGCAGGCGCTTTCCGTTCTGGTCCTTGGCGTAAAATCCATTGCGATCGAAAAGCGGTCCCCGGCCTTCGTCCGCGGTGTTTTCGAAACGCACTCCACCCACGAGCCACAGGCGGTTGTCGAATTTTTTCAAGTCGGCCCGCACATAGCCCGCCGAAATCGTTTCCCGAAAAAATTTCGACCCGAGCACGTTTTGGGCATGCCAGGTGGTGTCGGGAACGAAGTACTCCGGATGCTGCTTGAACAACGCGTAGAGCTTGCTCGCGTCCACCATCGGCGGCACCTGCCCGGGAAAATAGCCTTTCGCCGCCGCGGGATAGGCTGAATCGAACAGGTCGTAGTTCTTGATCTGCCGATCGGCCACGGTGGCAGTGGGGCGAAAATTCCACAGGAAAAAATCACGCCGGGCGTCCCGGGTTTGCCGATTCACGGCGGCGCCGGTCCGCAGGGAGAAGCCCGCGCCGAATTCCCGGCTGATATCGGCCTTGGCCTGGTCCTTGGCATCCGTGGTGTCGTAGTGAGTATTCCTCCGCACGCTGTTGAGCGAATAGGCCCCGGGATCAAAAACATCCACCCGCACGCCCCCTCGATCGACCGCGGTGATGTCGCGCGGTTGGGCGGACTTCGGTGTGCCCGCGTAAAACCCCGTCGCCCGCGTCACGAGATTGGTGATGCGAAGATCGGAAAAGCCGAAGTACCCGCTGGCGTCGTCGCGGTACGTGGTCCGGTTTCGCGAGAGCGAAAGGTTCAGATCGATTGTCCAAGCCCCGCGCCGATAGGTATCGTTGAGCGTGATTTGCCGGGTTCGTTCGTTGCGCTTGAAATCCGAGCCAGTCATGATCGCGGATCCCACCCCGGGCGTCGCGCCCTGGGTGAATTCTGGCCCGCCGGTGACTCCCGCGCCGAAGACATAGCTCGAACGGTGATCGGCCGCGTAGAGCACGGCGTCGACGTAGAGCAGATTTGCCTTCAGCAAATTATGCTCTCCGATCCGCCATTCGGCCCCGAAGGCGGCATCGCCCGACTTGCCCAGGCGCTCCGTCGGATTCGTGTCCACCTGGATCAGAATATTCTGGTTGAGATCCCAGGGGGTCAGCACCTCGCGGGTGTTAGAGGTGCTCGAGCGCATGGTGGCGCTGCTCGAAAAGGTCACGGCAAAGGATTTGTTAATCGGCAGCGCATAGGCCAGATTAGCCCCGCCCAGCAGGGGGCCCGCTTTCAGATCCGGCCGGCTGCCCTGTTCGCCCAGACTGTGGCTAACGAATCCCCGGCTGTTAAACGTGCCATAGGCCCGGTACGAAAACTCCGGAGTGCGGCGCTCGAATCCGCTCCTGCTGATCGCGTTGATCGCCCCACCCTGGGCATTGGCCGGCAGGTCGGGGGTTGGTACCTTGGTGATTTCGATCCGGCTGATATTGTTTAATCGCAACGCGCCAAGCTCGATGTTGCGGCCGGCGCCGAACGACGCGCTGCTCGCCACCTCGCCACCATCGATGGTGACGAGCGTGCCGCTGCTGGGAAATCCGCGGAGCGAGACGCCCTGCCCCGCCGTCGAGGTGTCGACGTTGACCCCCGGAAGATACTTGATGAGTTCGACGGCACTGCCTTCCCCTGAATCGCCGAATTCGCCTGCCGCGACGACGTTCCTGATATTGCCCGCGTTCCGTTGCTCATTCAACGCCAGCGCCTGCGCATTCATGCGTTTCTCTTCGATGGAAAACGCATCCAGCACGAGCACCCTGCCGGCGTCGGTCGTGGCGCTGCGGGCGGATTCAATCTCGAAATCCTTCCGGACGGTCTTTCCAGCCACGACCTTTACGGTGGCCGATTGCGGATCAAGTTCTGTGTAGGTCACCACGACCGTGACCTCTCCCGCCGGAAGGTGGTGCAGGATGTAGTCTCCCCTGCTGTTGGTGAATGCTTCAAGGTCGGTGCCTTTCACGGCGATCCGGGCGTTGGTCAGGTAGCTCCCACCCGAAACATTGAACACCCGGCCCTGGATTTCACCATGATTCCCCGATTGGGCGCGGAGGGTATCAAACGAGAGACTCAACAGGGCCAAGACACCCGCCAGCATTCTCCGAACGCGGAACAAGGGGAATTTTGGAGTCATGGAAGTAAATCGGCGACCGGACGGGGGGGAATGGACGGCAGCGACACAACCGCAGCATTTTGTTGCGGAACAGTGTCGCAAGGGCATCCTCTTGGTTAGTTTTCATGACCAGATGAATCCCTTCCCCGTTCTGCTGCTGGTGCCTCCGCAGCGCGTGTCCCTTGTGGCGCAAACCATCCAAAGCCTGCGCGCGGCCCTCGCCGCCGGTTACTGGCGTGAGACCATGCCTGGCGAGCGCGAGCTGTGCCAGACGATGGCAATCAGCCGGCCCACGCTGCGGGCCGCCCTCATCGAATTGCAACGCACGGGAGAACTCACTTCCGCCGCGCGCAGCCGCCGACGGATCGTGGAGAAAGCCGCCAGCACTCACCCGTCAGGCAGGACGGTCGCGCTGATCTCGCCCGTGCCCCTGCGACGCCTCGCTCCCAACGTGGTGCTTATGATCGACGCCCTGCGCGAACACCTGGGCCGCAGTGGCTGGACGATGCAAATGCACGTCAGTCGATCCTGTTTCACGCGGCGTCCCGACCGCGCTCTCCAAGAACTCACCGCCCGCGCCCCGGCCGCCATCTGGCTGCTCATTACCTCGGTCCGGCCAATGCAAGAATGGTTTTTGCGCCACTCCCTGCGCTGCCTGGTGGCCGGCACCTGCAGCGAGGGGATCGACCTGCCTTCGGTAGACGCCGCGCATCACGCCACCGGCCGCCACGCCGGAGCCCTTTTACTGCGGAAGGGACATCGTCGCATCACCCTGGTGCGCTCCGATGAAAACACCGGCGGCGACAACGAGAGCGTTCGCGGTTTCCGCGAAGCGATTGCCTCGGACCCCGCCACCACCCTTAAGGTCATGTCCTATCGCAGTCGCGACCACCTGATCAGGCTGCTCGATCTGGCACTACGTTCCCACGCGCCGTGCACGGCCTATTTCGTACTCCGATCCGTGGACGTCCTCACAGTCATCACGCATCTGTTGAGGCGCAATCGGCGCATCCCGCAGGACGCTGCCGTCATCAGTCGTGACGGGGAGGAATTTCTCGACCACGTCAGCCCGCTGGTGACCCGATACGTGACCGACGCCGACCGCTTCGCCCAGCAAATTTCCCGCCTGGTCCGGACCGCGGCTGAAACCGGCACCCTCAATCCGCGCGCCATCCGCCTGATGCCGAAATTCATCGCGGGGGAAACGGCATGACGGCCTCCCGCGCCCATGTTCCGAAGGTTCTTCGCGGGACTCGCCGACAGAAAATGGTGTAAAAATCCGGCCCCGAAGAACCGCCACCCGGCCACGCGGCGGATCGCGGCATCGAATGGATCGATCGCGAATTTCCGCGCGAAACAGTACTCGACATTCGCGCGTTGGTTGAACGGTTCCTTGGCCGCGAACGCCCAAATCTCCATTTACTGCATAACCCCGAGTCCGACGCCCTCAGCCAGCAACGCCGCGACCGTGTCGGCAACCAGACGATGGACGTCCGCGGCGTCCGACGGCGGCGGCCCGCGGCGCGACGGTTTTCGCGGCACCTTCGTCACCGGCATGAACCGTCCCTTCGACATCGAGCGCGCCGACGTGGTGCCCGGCCCGCCGGGCCTCCTCTACGGCGCCGGCGGCACCGTCAACATCGTATCGAAGCGCTCCAACTTCAACCGCAACTCCGGTCGCACCGATTTTCGCATCGATTAAGACGGCTCGAAACTAAACCTCTCCCCCCGCAAATCCAGTGTCCGAGGAGCCTGCCCGCGTTCCCCGCCGCCCGGCGGCCTGGCGGGCTCAGGAAATCAAGGCCTTTGGCATCAATTCTCGGGGAGTTTGCGTTCATAAAATACCGAATATTGAGCCTAAACGCCCGCAAGCGGCGAAGTCTGACGGATCCCAAACCCGCTCACTTACATGCGCCCATTGAGCCCAAAGAAAATCTGCGGGCGCATCAAGTGAGTGGTTTGCGGTCGGCCGTAGCCAAACTCAGCTTGCCGGTCCGGATTCATGAAGAGGTTTACCACATCAAGGTATAGGCTCAGAGTCCGCGAGAGGTTGTAGAGGGTCTTAACATCCACTTGCGGTCGGGCGTGGGCGTAGGTCGCCCGCGATTCATTGGCGTTATAACCCGTCAGATAACGGCCGCGATAATTATAACTCACCCGCAGACTCAACTTGCTGCGGATATAGGAAACACCGATGTTGCCGATCAGTGGATTAAACCCAGCCACGCGCGGATTCGGCGCGAGCGCGATCGCCGAACCAGCCCCGTAATTTCCCGAAGCCTCCATTCGGGTAAAATTCGCATACGCGCCGAGGCCTTTCCAGATGCCGGGTAGAAATGTGAACTGCTGATTGTAGCTCACCTCGAGCCCTTTCACCTTGGCCGATCCACCGTTGGCCTGCGTCGAAAAAGTAAAGCCAGAATATTCACCATTAAATCCGTTATCCGCCCCCGCGCCAATCACACTCGCCGGTGAGTTATAAATGAACTTGTTGATCTCTTTCAAAAAGACCCCCGCCGTCAACATGCCCGCCGGCTCAAAATAAAATTCCGTGGTGATATCAAAATTTTGCGCCGTCTGCGGCTGCAGACTCGGGTTGCTCGACGACACCGAGTTGTTGTCGTAATTCACCGTCGTCCGAGGAATCAACTGCCCTATCCCCGGCCGGCCAATGTTCGTGGCATAACTCGCGCGCGTCACTAAATTCGGAGCCAGCGAATACTTGAGATGAACCCCGGGGAAGATACTCCGATAGTCCCCGCTCCGCGTCTGCCGGCGACCGTATTCCTCCTGCGTCCGCCGCGCGATTTCTGTATTGGTCAACGTACCGACATAGGCCGCCCGCCGAGCCTTCTCTTCCGGCGTGACCACTTGCAACGCTCCCTCTCCTTCCGTTTTCGTCTGCTCGACCCGCAACCCCGCCAGCACCGAAAAACGCCCTAGATCCAAATTCCCCATCACGTACGCCGATCGGATTTGTTCATTAAATATCTGGTGGTTAGTGAGGGCCGCCTGGAGATCGTTCGCCACCTGCTGCTGAAAATACGCGGGCGTCGCTGCAATAAAACGGTCGATGTCGTTCGGGCGTCCCACGGCTTGAAACGCGGGGAACGGCACCGACCCATAACGCTGGAGCTCGGTCTCGGGGAAGGCGCGGTTCATCAGACCAAATTGCGCGAGGTTATCATCGTTCCGCCCGCCGCTCGCGGCGTTCGGGCCCATCACTCCATCCGGCCCAACATACACCGTGCGATAGGGCGTGTTATCCAGATTCCGGGTCTGCGCACGCAATCGTAAGCCCGACTTCAGATAGCTCGGTACGGGCGCTCGAAACTGTTTCTTAAAGTTCAGCGCCGCCCCTCGGTAGCCATCCCAACCCACCGACCGCGCACTCGAATATAAATTGTCGGTGTAATTCGCGAGATTCGTCCAGTCCGCTCCTTCCGTCTGCGCCACGTCAGGGAACAACGGATTGTTCTTGGTCAGCGTAAACCCGACGTTCTTCAGCGTGAAGGTGAAATCATTGTTGCCCGCATAATAGGCCTTCGCCTTTGAGGCGTAGACGTCGTAGTCCAACAACCATTCGGGGTGACGATGCACCGCGCCGATGTTCAACGTCGCGGTCTTGCCGTCTTTAAAAGCACTCTGCGAGACGATCGCAATCTGGCTCGTCGGTACTGCGCGCACTTGCGTGCGTTGATCGGTGTAGCCTGCAAGAATTCCTCCGGTACCCGTCAAGGCCCCCGCCGCATCGCGCGTCGCTAGCGCCTGACCTGTCTGCCACGTAATCTGGCTGTTATCTGTATGCTCAACATGCTTGTTAAACTCCCATTTAACAAACGCCCGCGCCGCGTCACTTAACTTGTAATCGAGCTTCACACTCGCACCCGAGCGCGTCCGGACATTATTAAAATCCTGGATCGTGTACAAATAAGTGTACGCGGGTCCAGTCGCGGTCAGCGGCAACAGCTCGTGCGCTTGCGTACTCACATCAATGATCGAGCCGTGCGGCCGATAGGCGAGATTGACCGCCACACCCAACCGGCCCCCAAAAACTTCCGAATACGACAACGAAGCATTGCCCCGGGCCTTATCCCGTGGGTCCGTAATGCGCCATATCCCGCCCAGCGAACCGCGGACGCGGCGCTCGGGCGAACTGTCAAACGCACTTTTAGAAACAAGGTTCACCGCTCCACCAATCGAATCTCCGTCCATGTCCGGCGTAGGGTTTTTCGTCACTTCGATCCGCTCAATCGAATCGGAACCCACCGTTTGAAATTGAAATTCCCGGCTGGCACCCCCCGAGGCCGCATCCGCAATCCGGTTACCGTCCTGCGTGATCGTGCTCAGGTTCTGGCTCATCCCGCGAATCCGCAAGTAGCGGTTGTCACCTCCCACCGATTCTCCTTCTACACCCGGCAGACGCATCACGAGGTCAGCCGGATTACCCGCGATGCCCCCAAAGGCGTCGGCCGAGACAATATTGCGCACGCCACTTGACTGCCGCTGCAGCGTGATCGCCTTGGCGTTGCCCTCACGCTCCCCGGAAACAACAAAGCTGCTGAGCTTGTAAATATCCGCGGTCAGCCCGATGTCCCGCTGCGTCGTGCGGTCAGCCACAAGTTCCACCGACTCCTCCGAGACCGATAATCCGGTGTAGGAGACTCGCACGATCGCCGGGCCCGCGAGCGCATGATCAATCCGATAAACGCCCTGCCCGTCCGTCGTCGCCTCCAACCCTTTCCCCGCCACCACCACCCGCGCACCTTCGAGCGTCGCACCCGTCGCCGCATTTGTCACCGTCCCCGTTAAACCGCCCGCCACCGCAAGGGTCGGCACGATTAAAATGCCGAGTAAGCCAATCCAGCGACTCAGGCCAACCGCATATCGAAGGTGAGCGTGGCTAACGTCAGATGCAGGGGAGCTATTCATAATAAAAGATGCGGCGCAGCGACCGCAGCGTCAGGCGCAAATCAACGGGTAAAAGGGTGAGGGTGGGCCGCTAATGGGTAGAACGACGTTGCTAAGTTCAATGCTTAAAAACGACCTCGCCATGGAGCGAACGCCCACCCAGAGCCTCGGCGGCAGCGCGCCCGCCTCCACCGCGACCGAGATCGCGTTTAGAAAGACGCGTTTTAAAAGAGCGTTCGCCAAGCGGCAAAATTACGTTACCTCCATGGGCTCCGCTTCGCTCCCCTTTAGCCTGCCCACCCACGCGCTCCCATGTCTCCCCACGATTTTCACTTTAACCCAGCCGACTACGGTCTACCCACGCGCGACGAGCTCGTGGCCTACCGAATTTGGGATAGTCACTTCCACGGTTTTTACGGCGCGCAAAACCCCATCGAGCAGTTTCACGCCAACCAATTCTACGTCGAGCGGATGGGGATCGAACGTTCGATCTCGCTCGAGATCGGCGGTACCCTCGCCGCTCCGCTGACGCCTTCCCCCTACGACGATGCCATCCGGCAGTTGCTCGAAACCCATCAGGACCGGCTCTCTGGCCTCACGCCCATTGAGCCGGGATTCCCCGATGAAAGCTGCGAGAAAATGGAAAAGTGGATACGCCGCGGGCCCTGCATCGGCATCAAATACGTCGGCGGCAACAAGAGCGGCACGACTTGCCGCCATCCCAATAACGACCCGATCATCCGCCTCGCCGCGGAGTTAAACGCCACCATCTATATTCATACGTGGCTGAAAATCGGCGGCACTCCGCGCCTGCCCGGCCGCGATAATCTCCCCGGCGAGTCGACCCCCGCGGACGTCGCCGCGCTCGCCCAGCGTTTTCCCAGCGTTCGCTTTATCTGCGGCCATTCCGGCGGCGATTGGGAACTCGGCGTTCGCGTCATCCGTCCGCACAAAAATATCTTTCTGGAATTCGCCGGCTCTGATCCCCACTCCGGCCAGGTCGACTACGCCGTGCACGAATTGGGCGTCGACCGAATCGTCTGGGGCGGCCACGGGCCCAGCCGCAGCTACGCGACCGAGATCGGCAAAGTTCTCGACGCCAGCCTCTCGCGTCCCGATCGCATAAAGATTCTCGGCGGAAACTTCCGAGGCTACGCCGCGCCCATTTTCCGTCAAAAAGGTTGGAAAATTACGCTTTGAGACGCTCTCCGCCGCTCACTTCACTCCCATCGGTCTGACGACCGCGACCACCCGACTGATCTTCCGCTGCTCCCATGAATCTTTTCGACCGCCGCCAATTCATCAAGAACTCCCTCGGCACCGGCGCCGCCCTGAGCCTCGCACACGCCACGGGCACCGCGCTGGCCGCCGCCACCACGCCACCGGCCAAGCCGGCCCCGCTCACGAAAAACTCGCCTGGAATCATCGACACGAACGTCACCCTATTCCAGTGGCCGTTTCGCAAGCTCAAATACTCCGAGACCCCCGCCCTCGTCGCGAAGCTCCGCCAACATCACATCATCGAAGCGTGGGCCGGTAGTTTCGAAGCGCTCCTACACAAGGACATCGCTGGCGTTAATGAGCGCCTCGCGACCGAGTGCCGCGAGCAGGCCCCGGGCTTTCTGCGTCCATTTGGCACCGTTAATCTCGCCTGGGCCGATTGGGAGGAAGACGTTCGCCGCTGTCATGAAGTGCACCATATGCCCGGCCTGCGCATCTACCCGGGCTACCAGCCTTTCAACTTAAAACATCCCGGCCTCGCCCCACTCATCGCGATGGTCCGCGAGCGCGGCCTGATTCTTCAGATTGTTTTTCAGATGGAAGATCCCCGAGTGCATCACCCGCTCATTAAATTAGAGACGCTCGACGCCCGCCCACTGATCGCTCCGTTGCAAGCCGCCCCCGGAGCGAAGGTCCAGCTCTTGCACTTCAGCGGCAATGTGCAGGGTAGCGACTTGCAAGCCTTGATGGCGGAGACCCCCGCCCATCTCGATCTTTCCCGCTGGGAGGGGAATGGCGCGATCGGTCGGATGATCGGCTCAGCGCCGAGCGGATCAGCCGCCCGCGTGCCACTTGAGCGCGTTTTTTTCGGTTCCCACGCGCCGTACTTCCCCGTCGAAACCGCCGTCCTCAAACTCATGGAGTCGCCCCTCGACCGCCCTCAGCTCAACGCGATCATGCAGGGTAACGCGCGCCGCTGGCTGCCTCCCGTCTGATAAACATTTCCGAACGCTCTGGCGGGAGCGCCGCTCCTTTGCCACCGGTCAACCGCCCGTGACGACGCGCGGGCCGACCTTCCCCGGCGCACCGCGCGGGCTCACGGAGTTGGCTCCGGCCAATTGAGATGACGATGCAAGAACTTAAACGTACCCACGCCGTTGATCGTGTGCGGTCCCACAAAGTACTCGATCGCCGTTCGCTCCGGAATCTTCAGGCGACTATACAGTCGATTCACCTTGGCATATTCAAACGCCACCCACTCATCCGTACCCACACCGTCATCGTGCCCGCGCTCAACCATAAACGGCCGCGGTGCAATCAACGCGGCCATCTCCGCGTAGCCAAACGTGTTCCCCAAATCAAAATCAGGAATCTCCCACTCCTTCGTAAACATATAACTCCCCCCCCATTCCGTGGTCATCAGCTTGTAAATCCACTCGTTGAAATCCGCCGAGCAGATCGAGAGCGCATAACGATCCAGGAGCGCCGGGACACGCATCGCGGTCTTGCCCCCGTAGGAGAGCCCATAAAACCCCATCCGCGTTGCGTCGACGTGCGGCTGCGTCGCGAGCCAGTCCAGGATGACTTCGTGCTGAGCGAGAATGATGGAGTACAGCGATTTTCCCAAGGGATTGGCTTTTCGCTGCAGCCAGCGAAAAGCGTCTTCTCCGCGATAGGGATTATGCGGCGCGAAGACAATGAAACCGCGCTCCGCCAAACGCGCCGCAAAGGCTTTGTAATAGCCGTACGCACGATGCGTGGGATCGGGATCGATCACGTCCATCGGCAATCCTTCCAACCCATGCTGGGCGACTACCACCGGCCGCCGCTCACCCGGCCGCATGCCTTTCGGCAGTAATAAATATCCCCACGCCTCCACTTCCGGTAAAACATCCAACACCACTTCGTAGGCCGTCCATTGCGCCTCTTCGCTCAGCCAACGCGTCCGCGCCCGCGGCGCTCGTTGCCCCACCGGAAATTTGCCAATCACATCTTCCCAAAATTTATCCCGAAACCCGCGCGTCGCTTCCCGCCAATCCGCTGGTGTCGTCACCGGAACTTTCTGCCAAAAAAAAGCCTCACGCACCCCTTGCGCCAGCCCGAGCTGCCGCTGAGTGAAGGCCTGCAACTCGCCCACTTGCCGCCGTTGCCGCTCCGCCGCCGCCAACGCCATCGCCTCCGCTCCCCACGCCACTTCCGCGGCCCCACCCAGCGAGGCCGCCGGCCCACTCCCCGGGCTCAGCGCCGCCCAGAACCGCGCCAGCGTCTCGCCGGCCATCGGTCCTGCTTCCAGCCCTTGGATCGCCGCGGAGAACGGCCCCGCCAATCGCTGCGCCCGCGCCACCTCGGCCCGCACCGCGGCTGCGGCCGGCGTGACGAGCCGGCCGGGAGCCGCGCCCGCACGACGCACCCGCGCAAGCGGCGGACCCGCCACCTCCGGCCCCGGCGCGATTTCCACGATCAGCGCGCGCGGCACGATCAACCGCGCCATCTCGGCGTCACCAAACTCCCGCAATAACCCAAACACATTCCGATAAATCGGCTCCTCGCCAATCTTTTCGCGGGGCCCAAAATATCCGCTCACCAAAGCGGCCTCAATCCTCCCATCTAACGCGGCTGCAGCTAGCGCCAACAGGCCGCCTTCACCCCAGCCCGTGATCCCGATCGGCACACGCGCCCCCGCGCCTTCCCTCGAAAACCAATCCACCACCGCCAAAATCTTTTGCACCTCATAACCGATCACGTGCCGCCCCACGACATACGCCTGCCGATAAATCCATTCCCGGTGCGGTTGGTTCGTCAGCCTTCCTAAACGCACGTTCCCCGCGTAGTCGTCCGCGCGGTTGATCAACGTCGGCACAATCACTTCGCAGCCACTCTCCGCCAGCCACCGCGCATAATGATACGCCCCGGGCACTCCCGGCACCAATCCCGCAATCATCTCGGGGGTCTGATCCGCATCCGGCACCGCCACCACCCGCGCCCGCGTCGGCCCTTTCGGGCGCAACCACACCCCTTCTCCCATCACCCCAACCAAAACCGGCCAACGCACCGCATAAGCAATCATTCCCGCTGTCTCCGCCAACTTCGCCCCCAAGGTCACATCCCCGGCATACTCCATGCTCGGCAAACTCACCCGCTCATCCACCACTCCCAAAATTTTCGCCAACCGCGCCCGATTCGGAGCCAGCGATTTTTCATAATCCACCCGCGACTGAAAATCCGGCCGCCAAAAACGCTCACGCCCACGCTCAGAAGCCGCGATCTCCGCATCCAAAAAACGCCCGATGCCCGCCACCATCCGTTCTGACCGATCACTCGCTGGCGCCAGCGCTTCCGTCCCAGGAAGCGCCGGCTGCCCACTCGCCCCAAGCAGCCCAACGAGCGACCAAACCCACCCCAGCCGCAGAATCCGCCCACTTTCAAAAACATCAAAAAGACGGGCCGCGTATTGCCGAAAACAGACCCACCCGGCCCCCGACAACCGCCACGCTGCTCTTTCGAGCAACTTCACGCTCACCGTTGACCAAGACCCGGCCGAAGCCATCGTCTGAAAAAAAATAATTTTTGCCATCGTGGGGAAAATGCGACGGCTTTCATCAGAGACACAATTAACCACCGTGTCCACCGATTCCATTCCCTCAATGATCACCACGGCACACCCAGCGGCCGCCAATCGCCGAGACCCAGCGCCAATCGCCGAGCCCCAGTGCCAATCGCCGAGCCCCAGTGCCAACCGCCGCGCCCCAGCGCCAGCCGCCGGTCAACTTGGAAATCAGCTTTTTTCCAGGAGCGGTCCACCGTAGTTCTTAATCAAATACACGCGACCCGCACCTGCCACCGCCGCCTTCATTGCTTAATTGTCACCCAGCCCCGCCACCCACTGCATCGCGCTTCCGCGTCGGCCAGCCACCCACCCTCACCCAGCTACCTCGCCCGGCCATTTCCTCGCCGTGCTCGTCGCTCCCCATCATTTCGCCAAACTTGGGCGTTTGCGCAGGAAAATGTTCCCGCCGCCACGCCAGCACCCAGGGCACTCAGGCCCGGCGAACCGAGGCCCGGCGCACTCAGGCTCGGCGAATTCAGGCTCGGTGAACTCAGGGCACTTGCCCAGAAAATCTTTCCGCTTCTCAGGTTGCTTTCGTCGTGCCGGCATCCGTAAATCCTCGGCACTTTCTTCCCTTTAGCCGGTGCGCTCGCCACTCCCAGTCAACCGGATCCAAGCCTCGGCGACTCGCCCCGCTCCCTTGGCGGACCGGCGTCTCGGCTGGCAGCAAGGAGCCACTTCCAAACCACTTTATTCCCCCAACCTATGATGTGTCCTCCCCGTTCGGTTATCCTCCTAGCCCTTGCGGCTTTTCAGCTCACCGCCCACGCGGCCAACCTCCAAGCAGGCGCGTTCGCTCAAGATATCACGCCGCGCCAACTGCCGTCGCCAATCAACGGTAGCACCAAGGGCAATTTCGCCAAAACCGTCAACGATCCCATGTATGCCCGCAGCCTCGCCGTCAGCGATGGCCGGACGGAAATCATCTTGTGCGTGGTCGATGCCTGCATGATTCCGCGTGAGATCGTCGAGGCCGCCAAGGCGCTCGCCGCCCGCGCCACCGGCGTTCCCACCAGTCATTTTTTAATCAGCGCCACGCATTCCCACAGCTGCGCCACGTTGGCGAGTGTTTTCCAGAGCGATCCCGATCCCGCGTACGTTGCCGAAGTCCCTGCCCGCATCGCTCGTAGTCTCATTCAGGCCCATCAGAATCTCGAACCCGCCGAGCTCGCTTGGAGCAAGGACCAAGATGCCACGCAGGTCTTTAATCGGCGCTGGCTGGTCAAGGCCGACGCCTCTTACGAAAATCCCTTCGAGAGCTCCCGGGATCGCGCCTGGATGAACCCCGGCTTCAACAACTCCAAGGTCTCCCAACCCTCCGGCCCCGTCGATCCTGAGGTATCGATCCTCGCTGCCCGCGCCCAAGCGGACGGTCGCCCCATCGCCGTCTTCGCCAACTACAGCCTCCACTACGTCGGCGGTCTCCCCGCCATCTCGGCCGACTACTTCGGCGCCTTTGCGCAGGAAATTACCCGCCGCCTTCACGCCACCGACGCACGCTACGCAAGGAAACCGGCCTTCGTCGGGATCATGAGCAACGGGACCAGCGGCAACATCAACAACGTCAACTACGCCGCCGGCGGGCCGAAACGCGGGCCCGGCGAGCAAATCGCGGCGGTCGCTAAATCCGTGGGCGACGCCGCCCTCCGCGCGTGGGATAAATTGCAATGGAAAAGCACCGCCCGGCTCGCGTCCACCGAGCGCGATCTTTCGCTCACCGTCCGCAAGGCGAGCGCGGTTGAATTGGCGCGGGCCCGGGAAATTATCGCGACCACCCCTCGCGATCAAGACGGTCAATTCAGCAACCGAAAAGCCATCTACGCACGGGAGGCGTTGCTGCTGGAGTCGTTCCCCGAACAAGTCCCCGTCAAACTCCAAGCCCATCGCATCGGCGGGCTCACCATCGCCGCCATCCCGTGCGAGGTTTTTGTCGAAATCGGACTCGAGCTGAAGTCTCGTAAAGTTCTCGACGATCACTTCACCATTTCCCTCGCCAACGGTTACAACGGCTATCTGCCCACCACCGCTCAACACGAGTTGGGCGGCTACGAAACGTGGCGCGCCCGGAGCAGTTACCTCGAAGTCGCCGCCGCCACGAAAATCACTCAAAACCTCCAGGAGATGCTCGCCAGCCTCGCAAAATAATTCAGCGCACCCATCCGACCGCCACACCCCATCTCTCCGCGCTAAGGCCTCTCGCTCGAAGATTTATCCGCGCGGGCCCCGGCCGGACGGCCCGCGCCGCCTCCGCCATTTTATCCATTTGGCGTCGCGCGCCGGCTCTCGCACCGAGGCTGCTGAGATCAATCTTCGCGCAGGGTCGGGCACCTCCTCACACCGACCCACGGATTCCGGAATCAACCATCACCGGGCTGGAGCTAGAAAAATTATGTGATAGAAAATCCTCCCAACCACGGAAACGAGTCTGACCCGATTTGCCTCCTTCGCGCGCGCTCCACCCGGGATCAGTTCTCCTCGGATGACACTAAAGTGAGCGACCAGCTGAGCCCATCGAGCGTGGGTTCCTCTCCCCAGACTATTCACGTTGGCCACAGCGGTGCCGCCGCCGAAGGTGGTGGGGTTGGGCGAAATCGCTTTGCCCGCGTCCAGCCACGCCGAAGCCTCGTCGCCAGTGCGAAAGGGATTCGTCGACTCTTGATGACCCTTGCCAGCGTCGAATTCGCCGCGCCCGGCACAGACGCCCCCGCCAAGAGCACTCATCTATTTGCGTTTCGCGGCGGGATTCACTTTGTGGGCGCGTGACTTTTTCTGCTAACGTCTCCACTCTCGCTACCCTCGAATGCATCCGCCTCCGCGGCGTCCGCCAGCATAACCTCAAAGGCTTCGACTTGGATGTGCCGCTGGGGCGCTGTGTCGTCGTGACCGGCCTGAGCGGTGCGGGAAAATCTTCGCTCGTCTTCGATACCCTCCACGCCGAAGGCCAACGCCGCTACGTCGAAACATTCAGCGCCTACACGCGGCAGTTCCTCGAACTGCTCGATAAACCCCAGGTCGATTCCATCGAAAATATCCGGCCCTCCATCGCGATCGAGCAGACCAATACCGTCAAGACCTCCCGCTCGACCGTCGGCACCATGACGGAGCTCACGGATTTTTTTAAAGTGTGGTTCAGCCACGTGGCCTCGTGCTTTGATCCGGCTACCGGAGAAAAAATTGAGGATGATGACCCGCGCCGGATCTGGACCAAAGTCACGACCACTCAGGCCGGGCGCACGGTCGTCGTCGGGTTTAAAGTCAGTAAGCCGCAGAATTTAAGCTGGCCTGAGATCATCAAAAATCTGCAGGGGCAATCCTATGTGCGCGTTCTCGTGCCCGACGCCAGCGGCACCCACGTTCCCCATCGTCTCGAAGACCTGGCGGCTCATCCCGCCAGCCTCGCCACAACCACCGAGCTTTTCGTCGCCCAAGACCGGCTCACCATCGAGCCCGCTCAAGAGTCACGCTTTCTCGAAGCCGTTGAGACCGCCAGCCACTTCGGCCAAGGGCAGGTTCATCTGTTCGGAACCTCGCCAACCGGAGCGAACGTTTCCGGCTTTCCCGAAATCGGCCACTACTCCCGCGGCCTCCATTCGCCCAAGTCAGGGCGGACTTTTCGCGCGGCCTCACCTGCCCTCTTTTCCTTTAACTCGCCTCTGGGGGCGTGCCCCCAATGCCGCGGCTTTGGCCGCGTTATCGATATTGATTACCGACTCGCGCTACCCGACCTCTCCCTGTCTCTTAACGAGGGCGTGATCAAGTGCTGGGAGAGTGAGGTCTACGGCGACTCCAAGCGTGATTTTCTGGTCTTCGCGAAGAAACGAAAAATCCGCACCGATGTGCCGTTCGCGAGCCTGCCCCCAGAGCAGCAGCGCTATGTGATCGACGGCGAGCCCGGCTATGGCGAAGCGAATGGCAAACAGTGGCCCGAATATTGGTACGGGGTGAAGGGTTTTTTTCGATGGCTGGAAAAGACCAGCTACAAAATGCATGTGCGCGTCTTCCTTTCTCGCTATCGCACCTACAATCCATGTCCCGTCTGCGGTGGGCAGCGCCTCCAGCCCGAAGCGCTCTGCTGGCAATGGCAGGGGCGCACCCTCCCCGCTCTCTACCAGCTGCCTGTCGGTGATTTGCTCGAACTCCTGGCCCTGGAATCGGCCGCCCCCACCGCGGTTCCAACCGAGCGGAGCGCCGCTCTCGCGTACGATTCGATTATTTCCCGACTCCGTTATCTTCAGCAGGTCGGCCTCGGTTATCTCACTTTGGATCGACCCTCAAAAACACTTTCGGGCGGCGAGGTGCAACGCGTCAATCTCACCAGTTGCCTCGGCACTGCCCTCATCGACACGTTGTTTGTTCTCGATGAACCCAGCGTCGGATTACATCCACGCGATCTCGACCGCCTCATCTCGATTATTCGTTCCCTCACCGATGCCGGTAATTCCGTCATCGTCGTCGAACACGACGAATCCATGATTCGATCAGCCGATCACGTGATCGAGGTCGGCCCCGAACCAGGCAGCCGCGGTGGGCATATTCAATTTCAAGGCACCGTTGCCGAAATGCTGAAATCCCCCCAGAGTATCACCGGCGCTTATCTCTCCGGCCGAGAGTCGATTGCCCCGCCAGCGCAAAGACGCTCCGTGCATCCACTCGCCACCACCACCCGTTGGCTCCATTTCAAAAACGTCTCCAAACATAATCTCGCTCGGCTGTCGTTCCAAATTCCCCTCCAACGACTCGTCGCTCTCAGCGGCGTTTCCGGTTCCGGTAAATCAACACTCTTGGATAATGTCATCTACCAAGGTCTGCTCGCCCAACGGCACCAGATGGCGGAGGACCCTGCGTCGATCGAAGCCATCACCGGCGATCTCGAATTCAGCGAAATCGTCCTCGTTGACCAATCACCCCTTGCCCGCACGCCCCGCTCCAATCCTGCGGTCTACACCGAGGCGTGGGAGCTCATTCGGGAACTCTATGCGGAGACCCCCGCCGCGGAGGCCGCCGGTTTCAGTCCAGCAAGCTTCTCCTTCAACAGCGGTGATGGCCGGTGCGATCACTGTCTCGGACTCGGGTACGAACGCGTCGAGATGCAGTTTCTTTCCGACGTCTTCGTGCCTTGTCCCATCTGCGAGTCTCGCCGCTTCAAACCCGAGGTGCTCGCCATCCAGTGGCAAGGTCTTTCCGTCGCTGACCTGCTCGCACGCAGCATCACGGATGCCTTGCCGCTCTTCGCAGAACATGCCGCGATTCACGCTCGTCTCGCCAGTCTTGCCTCCGTCGGCCTCGGCTATCTCACCTTGGGGCAACCGCTCAACACCCTCAGCGGGGGCGAATCCCAGCGCCTCAAGCTAATCCGTTATCTCGGAACTTTTCAACGCCACCCCGCCCCCGCGTCTCCCGCCCAATGCCGCCCGCTGGGGGCCCTCCTCCTGCTCGACGAACCCACCACCGGACTCCATCGCCACGACGTCAAGCGGTTGCTCCGCGTCCTCCAAGATCTCGTCGATCACGGCCATAGCGTCGTGGTGATCGAGCACAACCTCGACGTCCTCAAATCCGCCGACTGGCTCATCGAAATTGGCCCCGAGGCGGGTGCCCAAGGTGGTCAGATTGTCGCCGCCGGTCCACCCGAGGTCGTCGCTGCGGCCGCCACCGCGACCTCCCCGTTTCTCCGCGCCGCCCTCGGGCTCGATGAGCGCACCGCTCACCTCGTACCGCTGGCCTTCGCCGCGGAAACAGCCGCGCTCTACGCGACCGCGCCCCGGCTGAACCCCACCCCCGCACCCCTCGGCCTCAGCATCGCCGGTGCTCGGGAAAATAATCTCAAGAACATCTCGCTGACGATTCCCCATCGCCAACTCAACGTCGTCACCGGCGTTTCTGGTTCAGGAAAATCTACCCTCGCGTTCGATATCATTTTTGCGGAGGGCCAGCGCCGCTTCATGGAGTCGATGTCCCCTTACGCCCGGCAATTTGTTGAGCAATTGCCCCGACCCGCGGTTGATCGTCTGACGGGAATTCCCCCAACCGTGGCGATCGAACAACGGGTCACCCGCGGTTCGCGTAAATCGACCGTCGCGACAATTACCGAAGTCGCCCAGTACCTGCGCCTGCTCTACGCCCGACTCGGCGTGCAGCACCACCCCGACACGGGCAAACCCGTCATGCCACTCTCGGTGGCGGCGCTGCGGACCCTGCTCAACCGCGCGCTGTCGACCAGCCCTCTGGCAAAAAAAGCGAAACATCTTTATCTCTGCGCTCCACTCATTCGCGGCCGCAAGGGCCACCACCAACCGATCGCCACTTGGATCGCCGACCAAGGTTTCGAACTGATGCGCGCCGACGGCCAACTCGGCCGCGTCGATGCCTTTCAGAAACTGGACCGCTACCGCGAACACGACATCGAGGTCGTCGTGGCCGATCTCAAACATGAGCCGCGCCCAGAACCGGCCTTGGCGACGGCCCTCCGCCTCGGCCGGGGCGCGTGCTTTTTGCTCACGCCTGACGGCAAAATCTTATCGTGGTTTTCGACCACGCGCACCGACGTCGAGACCGGCGAGTCCTTTCCCGAACTCGATCCAAAAAACTTTTCGTTCAATTCACCGCGCGGCTGGTGCCCGACCTGCCGCGGTCACGGGCGGGTATTTCCGTGGATGCTCGTGCCCGCGGACGATAGTGATGACGAATCGGTCACGCGCCTCCGCGAGTTCGGCCTGGATGCGGCTGAGGACATGACGGACGCCGGCCAAGCCTGCCCCGAGTGCGCTGGCGCCCGGCTCAACCGGATTGGCCGCGCCGTAAAACTTCACTTTAAAAACCGGCAGGCCCCCATGGCTCTGCCCGAGCTATTAGGCAACGTACCCTCCCGCCTTTTGGCGCATCTCCGCGCCCTCGAGCTGGACGCGCGCGGCCGGTTAATTGTTCAAGACATTTTACCGCAGATCGAAGAGCGCCTCAAGTTCCTCGATCAAGTGGGCCTGGGTTATCTCGCCATGAGCCGACCGACCGAAACGCTCTCGGGCGGAGAAGCCCAACGCATTCGGCTCGCGGCCCAGCTGGGTTCTAATCTCTCCGGCGTGCTTTACGTCCTCGATGAACCGAGCATCGGACTGCACGCCCGCGACAACGACCGCCTCATCGCCACCCTGCAAACCCTCCGCGCAAAAGGAAACACTCTCCTCGTCGTAGAACATGATGACGAGTTGATGGAGCAAGCCGATCAGATCATTGATCTCGGACCCGGCGCGGGCATCCACGGCGGAGAACTGCTCGCGATCGGCACCCCTGCAGAAATCAAGACGAACGCCCGCTCTCTCACCGGACACTTTCTCGCGAAAGGCCTTGCTCACCCCCTCCGCGGAGCCTACCGCCCCATCCCGCCAACCGCCCGCCACGCGGAGTGGCTCACCCTCAGCGCGATCACCTTTCGCAACCTTCAAGGCTTCGATCTGCGCCTTCCTCTCGGTCGGCTCATCATCGCCGCCGGACCAAGTGGAGCGGGTAAATCTACTCTGTTCCGAGACGTCGTCCACCCCGCGGTCGGTTACGCCATCTCTCAAAAGAAATCCCAACTCACCGGCCGTGAATTCGTGAAAGTCACGAAATTCACGACCGACGAATTCGGAATTGTCGGCACGCCGGCGCTCACCCCGTTTACTCAACTCACAGGCGCCGGTGGCTTCAAAGCCGTCATCGAAGTCGATCAATCTCCGATCGGGAAGACCCCGCGCTCCACCCCCGCCACCTATCTTGGAATCTTCGATCGCATCCGGCAATTCTTCGCCGAACTACCCGAGGCAAAAATCCGCGGATTCACCGCCTCTCGTTTCTCCTTTAACACGACCGGCGGACGCTGTGCCGCGTGCACCGGGGCCGGTCGGATCAAGCTCGAAATGGCGTTTATGCCTGATGCCTACCTGCCCTGCGATGATTGCGGCGGCGACCGTTACGGTCGCGATCTCGCCGACATCACTTGGAAGGGGAAGAACATCGGGGCCGTCTTAAAGCTGACCTTCGAGGAAGCTACCACGTTTTTTGATTTTCACTCCCAACTGGCTCAAGTCTGTCAACTCATGGTGGACTGCGGACTCGGCTACCTCACGCTGGGGCAGTCATCGCCCACGTTATCCGGCGGCGAAGCGCAGCGCTTAAAGCTGGTCACGGAACTCTCCACCGGGCTCGCCACCTACCGCGAGCGCCGCCGCGGGGAACCCCCACGCAATCTTTATTTACTAGAAGAACCAACGATCGGCCTTCACCTGAGCGACTGTGAGCGGCTCATCAAGGTCCTCCATTCATTGGTGGAGCAAGGCCACACGGTCGTCGTGATTGAACACCATCTCGATCTCATCCTCGAAGCCGACTATATCGTCGAACTCGGTCCCGTGGGCGGACCCGACGGGGGCCGGCTCGTCTATCAAGGGCCTCTCGCGGGTCTGCTCAAGGTTAAGGCCAGCCCCACCGCACCGTACCTCCGAGCCAAACTCCAAAAATTCCCTACCGCCTCTCGCCCTGCACCATCGCGGCACCGCGACTGAGGTCGTGGGCTTTGACCGCATCCTGCACCACCTTAATCAATTCAACCATCGATACAGGTTTCAGCAAATATCGAAACAAGGCCGCTTCGTTGACGCTCCGGAGGAGCATTTCCGGCTTCATAAAGCCCGTCACCAGCATTCGCTGCATATGCGGGAACTCTTCGCGGGCCCGCACCAGAAAATTCATCCCGTTGCCACCAGGCATCAGATGGTCCGCCACGACGACCTTAAATGTCTTTTTTTGTAAAATAAAATCAGCCTCACGCGCCGTGCACGCCGTGGTAATTTCAAAGATGGGCGCGAGCGCCGCCGAGTAGACCTCCAAAAGCAACTTCTCGTCATCAACCAAGAGAATCGCGTCTTTTTTCACTCCAGTTCCCTCTGAGCTAGGCGCACGGGTCGGTATCATTTCGCTGCAAGGGTAATTTCCCCAAGACGAGCTTGGCAAACTGAAATCCAAACCGCGGGGGCTTAACTCACTAGTTTTGCTTGGTCTCACGCCCTCGAGCCACTTCAATCCCTGCACTTCGATGGACCTTACCGATCTCCACCAGGCCATACGCGCCGGCCAGCTAGACGGGCTCTCGCCCGACGCCCTCACTCTCAACGCACTGACCACTCCCAACTCCTCCGGTAATACTGCCCTGCACATCGCTGCGAAATACGGCCGCCTAAAAGACTTACCGCCGAGCGTGATCACCGCCGAGACCATCGGTATTAAAAACGATGCCGGCTACACCCCCCTGCACCACGCCGCACTTGGCTCGCACCTGACCACCGTGCCGCCTGCGCTCCTCACCCTCTCAGCACTCTCCGCACGCAGCAACGCCGGCCTCACCGTTTTCCATACCGCCGCCGCCGCCGGCTGCCTTCACCAGATTCCACCCGCTTTCCTCAACCCAGAGGTCAACCAGCGGCGTACCGATGTCGGCAATAATCTTCTGCACGAAGCGGCCGAAAACGGGAGAATTGACCGCGTTCCCGCGGCGTTTCTTACAGCTGAAAATCTCGCCAGCAAGAATCTCGGAGGAGAGACCGTCCTCCACGTCGCCGCTTTCAACGGCCATCTCCGGCAACTACCGGTCGCATACCTCACACCGCAGGCCCTCCTCGAGACAACCAGCGGCGGCGATACGGTCTTCCACGCCGCCGCCATCTCCGGGCACCTCGAACAAATCCCCGCGGAACACCTCGTTCACGATCATCTCATCATCGCCAGTAAGAGCGGGTTTACCACCATCCATGCCGCGGCCGAAACCGGCCAACTAAATAAAATCCCGCCGGCCCAACTGACCGCCGACCTCCTGCTCACACGCAACGATTACGGCGACACCCCCCTGCACGCCGCCGCGAGCGAGGGTCACCTCGACCAAGTCCCCCACTCCGTCCTCACTCGCGAAAATGTCAGCACCCGAAACTACGAGGGCGTTGCCGTCGCCAAAACCGCCAGTGAACGGGGCTTCGCCCACCAAATTCCGCCAGAATCTCGCCCCCTCGCCATCGGGCGCTTCCGCCTTTTCCTGCACAAGCTGGGTCAATGGAAATCTCCTTGGTAGCCAGTCCCCTCACGCTCGCGCCGGCGCCTCCGTCATTCCCGCGGAACCAAACGGGCCAACCTTCTCAGCAGGTTTCACAAGCAAGTTTTCCCTTCCCCTCGACCAGCCACACCCTTTTGCTCCTCCTTCGCAAATCTTGCGGACGTCTCACCACCACAAATCCTTTACTCGTATGAACACTACCATCACCGCCATCACCGCCCGCGAAATCATCGACTCGCGCGGCAATCCGACCGTCGAAGTCGACGTGCGTCTCGCCTCCGGCTCACTCGGACGCGCCGCCGTCCCTTCCGGCGCCTCCACCGGCGAGCACGAGGCCATCGAGCTCCGCGACGGGGACAAGACTCGCTTCGGCGGCAAGGGCACCTTGAAGGCCGTCGCGAACGTAAAGTCGAAAATCGCCCCGGCCCTCATCGGCCATGACGCGTGCGACCAAGTCGGCGTCGATCGCGCCATGCTCAAACTCGACGGCACGTCGACCAAGTCCAAACTCGGAGCCAACGCCATCCTCGGCGTCTCTCTCGCCACCGCCCACGCCGCCGCTGCCGCCCTCGGCCAACCCCTTTACAAATATCTCGGCGGACCCAATGCCAAAGTCCTCCCCGTGCCCATGATGAACATCATGAACGGCGGCGCCCACTCGGACGCTCCCATCGACTTCCAGGAGTTCATGGTCATGCCGACCGGCGCCAAGACGTTCTCCGAGGCGCTCCGCATGGGCTGCGAAGTATTTCACTCACTCAAGAAAGTCCTCAAGGATAAGGGTCTCGCTACCGCCGTAGGCGACGAAGGCGGCTTCGCCCCCAAGCTGGAATCGGCCGAGGCCGCCCTCGACGCCATCGCCCTCGCCGTGAAAAACGCCGGCTACAAGCTCGGCAAAGACATCAACCTCGCGCTCGATGTCGCCGCCTCAGAATTTTACGTTAAGGAGAAGAAACACTACGTCTTCAAAAAATCCTCCGGACAAATCCTCACGGGCGATGAACTCGTCGAGTTCTACCAGAAACTCACCTCAAAGTATCCGATCATCTCGATCGAAGACGGTTGCGCCGAGGGCGACTGGGTTACTTGGAAAAAACTCACCGATGCCATCGGTCACCACGTTCAACTCGTCGGCGACGATCTCTTCGTCACCAACACCGCCTTCCTCAAAAAAGGCATCGAGACCAAAACCGCGAACTCGATTCTCGTGAAGGTAAATCAGATCGGCACACTCACCGAAACATTTGACGCGGTGGAAATGGCCAAAGCCGCCAACTACACAGCCGTCATCAGTCACCGCTCGGGTGAAACCGAAGACGTCACGATCGCCGACATCGCCGTGGCGACCAACGCCGGCCAGATTAAAACGGGCTCACTCTGCCGCACCGACCGCGTCGCAAAATATAACCAGCTGCTCCGCATCGAGGAAGAGCTCGGCGCCAGCGCCATCTACGGCGGCAAGATGAAGGGCCTCTAAATCGCCGGCCAACTCCGGCCACCGTCGGGACAAGGGCCGGTCGCCTCCGACCGGCCTTTTTTTGCGCTCTCACGCCTCGACTGCGCCAGCCGCCTTCCCTACCCTGCACCCATGCTCACCCGCGTTTTCCTCCTTGTGCTCAACCTGATCGCCGCAACCTCGAGAGCGCGCGCCGCCGATGAGGAGATTGCCCCAAAAACCAGCATGAAAGAAATCCTGCGTGCGCGCATCGCAGAAGACTCCAAGAAAAAAAACGCCCCCGGCACTCCCGCCGCTTCGCCAAAACCTGAGAAGGCGGCCACCACCCTCAACGCTCCGTCCACCCCTTCAGCAACGACCGCCACTCCCACGGACTCCACCCTCCCGCCGGTCTCTGCCACCACAAACGAAAATTCCCCCAAAAATAATCCGGCCGATATCCCCGCCACCCTTTTACCTAAAGTCGAGGTGAAGAAAGGGCGGATTACGGTCCTCGACCAACAACTCGCGCAACAAGACGAGGCGATCGCTCGAGAGAAAAAAAACCTCAAAGCCAGCGAAGTCGATCTCGCCTTGAATGACTCAAAAATCGCGAGACCTCTCGCCGTCTTCGGGGGCGACTCGGCTCAATTTAGAAAACGCGTCGCCAGCGAAAGAATCGAATTAATGGAGGCGGAAAAAGACCTCATGACGGCGATCGCCCAAGCAAAATCAAAACAGGAGAAAGAGGACCTTCAAAAACAGCTCCAAGCGTTGCGCACCATGCGGCGGGAACTCGACAAAACGCTCCGCTAGCCCGCGCTCGCGACCTCTCGGGCTTACCTCGCAGTCTTAACCAAGCCCTGATGGTCGCCACGCCGTCTTAATTCGATCCGGTCGGATTTCCGCACCCACTGCTCCAGACGCTTTCAACAACCTAAAGCCGAGGACGCCCTCGGGACGCCCGAGTTTGTCTACTCGCCCGCTGCCGGGAGATGCCCTCCCCGTTCAATCGTGTCGAGCGCACCCCGCAGCGTCTTCAAGGCGACGTCTTTGGGGCTGTGCTTCAGAAGATAAGCCACCGCGCCCAGTTGCGCCGTCTCGTTCACCGTGTTCATCCCGGTCCTCGAGGAGACGATCACCACGGGAACCTCCGGTGCCGCCGAGTGAATCTCTCTCAGCACGTCCATACCACTCATCACCGGAAGATTAACATCGAGCATGACCAACTCTGGCCAGTGCTCTTGGATGATCGTAATCGCCTCAACCCCATTCGAGGCCTCCCACGTTTTCTCAATGCCGACCTCCTTCAAAAGCAAGCGGATGAAAACACGCACATGCGGCTCATCGTCGACGATCAGGGCGTTAGTAGGACGAGACATAATAATACTTTGAGGGGCCGCGTCACGTTCACGCAAGCTCGCACTTGCAAAATCACTTGCAAAATCAACCTTCGCTCAGCGCCTGAACCCCCGCTCGGCGCAGAGGCACGGTTCACCTTCTGTCAGATCATTCCGCACGGATAATGTAGCCGCGCAGATATTCGCTTTCCGACATCGCCGCCAGTACCGGATGATCCGCTGGCTGGTGCGCCCATTCAAGGACGCGCAAGCGACGACGAGCATCAGCGGAAACTTCCGCCAAAACTCCCCGTAATTCTGCATCCTGCATATGGTGCGAACAAGTATAGGTCGCCAAGACGCCGCCAGGCACCAACCGCTTGACCGCGCGCAAATTAATTTCCTTGTAGCCCCGCAAGGCCCCCTCCAGGGCACTCTTCGACTTAGCAAAAGGCGGCGGATCCAGCACGATCACATTCCAAAGAGGGTCAGCGTTGCGGTCGGGCGAATTGAACCAGTCGAAAACATTTACCCCGGAAAACTCCGTACATCCGGACACCCCGTTATGCGCCGCATTCTTGCGTGCTGCCGCAATCGCATCCTCCGCACTGTCCAGACCAAGAACCGCGACGGCGCCCGCCCGCGCCGCGTGTAAAGCAAACGATCCTTGGTTGCAAAACGCATCAAGGACCCGACCGCCGCGACAGTACTTCGCCACCGCCGAATGTTGAAAACGCTGATCCAAATAAAACCCCGTTTTCTGCCCGCCTTGCAGATCAAGCCAATAGTCAAACCCTTCGATGCTCACCCAGCGAGGCTCCCAAGCCTGTCCAGACCGCGAGGAGACCTCCAAGGGCAGACCTTCCAAGCGCCGAATCGACCCGTCATTTCGAAAAATAATCTCGGCCGGTTTGACCACTTCAGCGAGGACCTCCCCCAACAACGCCTGCCGCTTAGCCATCGCCAGCGTCTGCACCTGCACCACCAACGTGTCCCCAAATTGATCCACCACCACCCCCGGCAGATCGTCGGATTCGCTCCAGACAAGCCGGCGGGCGTTTTCTGGCGAGCGCCGTGCCACCGCCCGCTCGATCGCTGTACGAATGTACGCGGCATCAAGCGTAACCCGATCGCGGCTCAGGCGGCGCCAGACGATCTGCGACCGCGAATTGTAGATCCCGGAACCAATCAGCCGCCCCGTCCGATCGCGGCACTCAACCACCTCGCCATCGGATTCCGTCGGCAGCAGCGACTCGACTTCGTTGGCAAACACCCACGGGTGCCCGTTAAGCGCACGTGGACGCGCATTGGCTCGGAGCTTGAGAGAAGGTTGAACAGACACCCCGCTACGTTTGCGGGAAACCGCCCCGTCGCCAGACAAATGCGCAGAACCGCCCAGGCCCCGCTCAGGATTTTTTCTGCACCGGTCGCCTTGCTCGTTCGCCATAATTCCACCGACCCAAGTCCCACGCCGCCCCACCGCGAATCACCGCCCCGCACGCTCCCCGAATAAATCAGCCAGCCCGCGCGACCGCCCACCTTTCCCCTCAACCGCTCGCGACCGCTCGTTCATAAAAAACTCATGAAAGAGTTAATATCGCGGTTGAAAAAAACAAACTCGCGTGAACATATTACAAACACCTCTAAATCAGCCGCCACCTTTCCCGCAGTCTCCGAAAGGCGATTTGCCCAAGGCGGTAAGCTTTCTTCGCTTACAACTGCGGCCTCCCTCTCAACCGCTCGGCACGACACTTTCAATCTATGAAATACACCCTCAACGTCAACGGCCAGTCCCGTAGCGTGGACGCCGCCCCAGAGACCCCCATGCTGTGGGTGCTCCGCGATCAACTCGAACTCGTCGGAACTAAGTACGGTTGCGGCGTGGGCCAATGCGGGGCTTGTACGATCCATCTCAATGGCGTCCCCACGCGCGCCTGCATGACACCAGTCTCCACCGTTGGTCGAATGAAAATTACCACGATTGAGGGTCTCGCCACCGACGCGAAACACCTTCATCCCCTCCAGCAAGCGTGGTGTGAACTCGACGTCGCCCAGTGCGGATACTGCCAAGCAGGGCAAATTATGACGGCGGCCGCGCTCCTCAAAGACAACCCCAAGCCCAACGACGATGACATCGACGGCGCCATGGCGGGGAATCTCTGCCGCTGCGCAACCTACATGCGCATCCGCCAGGGCATCAAACGAGCCGCCGCGATTTCCGCCGGTAGTCAGGAGGCCGCCCGATGAACCACCCAACCCTCTCTGCACCTGTCAACCGGCGCGAATTTCTCAAGCTCACCGGACTCGCCGGCGGCGGTTTCGCGTTGGCCTTTTACATCCGCTCGGCCGGACCAGCTGATGCCGCGGAAAGCAACGCTAGCAGCATCGATTTTGCCCCCAATGCCTTCGTGCGAATTTCTCCGAAGGGCAACGTCACGATCGTCTCGAAACAACCCGAGATGGGCCAAGGCGTCAAGACGTCGCTCCCCATGATTATCGCAGAGCAACTCGAGGTTCCTTGGCAGGAAATTACCATCGAGCAGGGCGATTTCGACGAGAAGAAATACGGCAACCAAGGCGCGGGCGGTAGCCAGTCCACCCCGAGCAACTACGATAACTTTCACCTCGTTGGCGCCACCGTGCGCACGATGCTGGTCACCGCCGCCGCGCAAACTTGGGGCGTGCCTGCCACCGAGTGCCGCGCCATCAAAGCAACCGTCACCCATTCTTCCGGCAAAGTGCTGACCTACGGCCAGCTCGCCGCCAAGGCGGCCACCCTCCCGGTGCCAGCCAAAGAGGCGGTCGTGCTCAAGGATGCCAAGGATTTTAGCCTGCTCGGTAAACGGATCGCCCAATTCGACAGCCCCAAAATTGTCACCGGCCAACCGCTCTTCGGTATCGATGTCAAGCTGCCGGGAATGCTTTACGCGGTCTATGAAAAATGTCCCGCTTTCGGCGGCAAAGTCGTCTCCGCCAATCTCGATCAAATTAAAACGCTCCCCGGGGTCAAGGATGCGTTCATCCTCGCCGGTAGCGGCAAGGTCAAGGAGCTCGTACCGGGCATCGCGATTATCGCCGATTCCACCTGGGCCGCGTTCAGCGCACGCAAACAACTCAAGGTGACTTGGGACGAGGGCAAGGTCGCCAACGAGAGCTGGGAAACCTTCGTGACTCAGGCCAAGCAGCAGGCCACCCAACCCGGCGGAAAAATGCTTCGCAAAGACGGGGACCCTGACGCCGCCCTCGCCGGCGCCGCCAAAACCGTGCAGGCCGAATATCTGTATCCCTTTATTTCCCACGCCAATCTCGAGCCCCAAAATACCACGGCCCACTGGAAAGACGGCGTCATGGAGCTCTGGTCGCCGACCCAAATCCCGAGTGCGGGGGCTGCCATGGTCACCCGCGTCCTCGGCATTCCCGCCGAGAATATCAAGCTGCACATCACTCGTGCGGGCGGCGGCTTCGGGCGCCGGATCAGCGCCGACTACCTGATTGAGGCCGCGGCCATCGCTCACAAGGTGAACGCGCCGGTTAAGCTCACCTGGTCCCGCGAAGATGACCTGCGCCACGACCACTACCGCCCAGGCGGCCTCCACTTTCTCAAGGGCGGCGTCGACGCGCAGGGTAAAGTCGTCGCCTGGAAAAACCATTTCTTCACCTTCGGCGAGGGCGGTAGCCCTGGCAGCGGCGGCACCCTCAGCGGCGACGAATTCCCCGGTCGCTGGATCGCGAACTACCAAGCGGAACAAACCATGTTCGAAACCGGCTGGCCCATGGGCCCTTGGCGCGCGCCGGGCAGTTGCGTCTTTGCTTGGGTCATGCACAGCTTCATCGACGAACTGGCTCACGCCGGCGGTCGCGATCCCTTGGCTCTTCGCCTTGAGCTGTTGGGCGATAAAGATGAAATGCCTGCCGGTGGCGGCGGTGCCGGCGCCGCCAAGGGCAAAGCCGGCGGCGGCTACAGCGTCCTCCGCATGCGCAATGTCCTCAAATTCGTCGCCGAAAAAGCCGGCTGGGGTAAAAAGAAATTCCCCAAGGGCTCCGGCGCCGGCATCGCCTTCCACTTCAGCCATCGCGGCTATTTCGCGCAAGTCGCCGAGGTCACCGTAACCCGCGACGGTCAACTCAAAGTCGACCGCTTCATCACCGGCGTCGATATCGGAGCTCAGGTCGTCAATCTAAGCGGCGCCGAAAACCAAGTGGAGGGTTCCGTCATCGACGGGCTCGGCGTCCTCCTCTCTCAAGAGCTCACCATCGAGCGGGGTCGCGTCGTGCAGAGCAACTTCAACGACTACCCGCTCATCCGGATCACTGACGCTCCCGCCAAAATCGAGACGCACTTCCTAAAAACCAACAATCCCACCACGGGTCTCGGCGAGCCGGCTTTACCTCCCGTCGCCCCAGCCATCTGCAACGCCATCTTTGCCGCCACTGGCAAACGCGTCCGCCAGATGCCGCTCACGCGAACCGATCTGCGCTGGTCATAAACCGCTCGCCGATCTCATCGCTCGCGGGCGGGGTTTCGACCACCCCGCCTTTTTTTAACTGCTGTTCGCCTCTCGCCGAGACGATCTCCTTCGCTTCGTTGACGAGTTCGGGCGACTCCTCGCCCGCGCCCACCTCAAGCGCGCCGCCGGCGACTCGGAGGCCACGATATACTCGGAAGCCGCGCTAAGCTCCATCGTCCAAGCCTGCGCACGCCCTTTTAATCCACGGCGCGCTCAAAGCCGCGCAGAGAGGTGATGGGCGATTTTCCGGCCCAATTCCGAGAAATCGAGGGGCTTGGCCAGATAATCGCTGGCGCCGGCTGCCAAGCAGATGTCCACGTCTGCCGCCCCGGCAAAGGCCGTAAGCGAG
>CAMDOF010000023.1 GCA_945903465.1 Opitutus sp. GAS368 | reverse complement strand
CGGCGGTTGCGGCCGTGGGAGCCCGGCACGCCGCAGCCTGCGAGCACGGAGGAAAAATCTGCGCGGGTCGATAAAATCAAACGCGACTACGACGAGCTGCGTACGAAGGTAGCCGCGGATTACAGTGCCGCTGGCGCCGCCTTCCCAGGTGGGCTGCACGCGTTTTTGAGGCAGCTGGCTTTATTGGAAAGGGAGAAGCGGGCCGACCTTGGCGTGGTTTTGTCGCCGCGTGAATTGGAGGACCTCGAGATGACGGAGACAACCGCGGGCCAACTGGTCGATCGCCTGCTGGGACCGACGGCGGCGACGGTGGCGCAGCGGCGCACCGTCTTTCAACTCGAGCGACAGTATGAGGAGGATTTTGCGCTCAGTTATGACTTGAGCCCGCCCGCGTTGTTGGCGCGCGAGGCGGCCCGACAGAAAAATCAGCAGCAGATATATGCGGTGTTGGGCGATGATTTGTTTGGATCTTGGTTGTATGGGGAAGGTGAGGATTATGCGCTGAGCGTGGCTTTTGCAGCGCGTCACGGGTTAGCGCCGAACACACCGCTTGAGCTGCGATTGTTAAAAAACGAGTTAACGCTCCGCCGTTTGGCTTTGGCGGCACAGTCGGGGAGTTCGGTGGAGCAGGATCGGGCGGCCCGCGATGCGCTTGCGCGCGAGATCGGCGCGCGCCTGCTGGCACTGATCGGTCCCGCGGCGGTGGCGGCCGGCCGGTCGAACGTGCTGGCCTGGCTGCCTGTCACCCAGAGCGAAGCTTCGCCTTAAACGGATTGCGCCGAGTGGCTGTGGCCCCTCGGTTTGCCGTGAGTATGATCCCGAGGACCTCGCCTTCGTGACTCAGCGCGCTGGCAGCGGGGCGCGCGGCGGCACGGCTCCCTTGGCGCGGTCGACCCGCCCATGGTGGATTTCGCGAAACTGTCGGGTCGCGCTTGTCGGTGAATCGCGGGCGCGCTTAAATCGGCGCTATGCCTAAAGTCCTCCTTGTTGCTGAAAAGCCCGCTGCGGGGCGTGATTTTGCAGCGGCGCTGACAGGCGGGACCTTTATCGGGCAAGGTCCCCACCGCGGAATGATGGCAGACGGGACTGAGCTCACGGTGGTATCGGCCCGTGGACATTTATTTGAATTGGCGAAGCCGGAAACCTACGACCCCAAGTTTGGAGCGTGGAACGTGCATGACCTGCCGATTGTGCCGACGAAGCTCTGGGATTTTATTGAGGAGCCGCGAGCGGACGGGGGCAGTTTGCTGGCGATATTGCGGCAGACGGCGGCGGCGCACGCTGGGTGCGAGATTGTCAATGGCTGCGATGCTGAGCGGGAAGGGGAAGTGATTTTTCGCAAGGCTCTGCGCGGGGTAAATGCGCCAGCTGGCACGATCTATTCGCGGATGTGGGCGCAGACGATGACCGTAGCCGGCTTGCAGCAGGCGTTTGCGGCGCGGAAGCCGTTAAAAGATTACCATGGGCTCGCCCAAGCCGGGTTTACGCGCGATCAGGCGGATTGGCTTGTCGGTATGAACGTGACGGTGCTCGCGACCAAGACCCTCCCGCGTGGGCGTGGGGATTGGAAGGTGTGGTCGGTGGGGCGGGTGCAGACGCCGACGCTCGCGTTGATCGTGGCGCGCGATTTGTTGATTGAAAACTTCGTGCCGCAGAAGTTCTGGGAAGCTTTCGGCCGGTTTGGCGGCTTGGACGCCAAGGCAGAACTTGACGCCTACGCGCTTTCCCCGGACCGCGTGAAGTTACTCGGTGCGTCGATGGTGAGTAGCGAGCGAGACAAGAAAGTTTTTTGGGAGAAGTTGAAAGGCGACGCGTTTGCGGACTCGGCGATGAAGCCGCCCAATTATCGGGCCACCGAAAAGAAGACGTTGCGCGTGGAGAAACCTCCGCTGCCTTTCGACTTGCAGGAAATGCAGAAGTTACTGTCGAAAAAATTTGGTCTTACCGCGACGGATACACTCGCGCTTCTCCAAAAGCTTTACGATGCGAAGTTGATCAGTTACCCGCGGACGGATTGCCGCTACTTGCGGAATGACATGAAAGACCAGCTCTACGGGGCGCTCGTCGCGGTGCACGCCCACCTCCGGGCGATGCGGCCGGGGTTGCATCTTTCCCAGCAGGAATTGATGCCAAAAAAAATCGCGATCTTGGCCCGGGCCTTCGATGACCAGCAAGTCGAAGGGCACTATGGCTTGGTGCCGACGGGTGAGGTCAATGGCATCTCCGCGTTAGTCGGCAATGAACTCTTGGCTTTTTTGACGGTGGTGCAAACCACCCTCATGGCGCTCGACGAAGCGGCAAAATATCGAGGCATTACGCGACGTTACACGCAGGTCGGAAGCGCGGGGCCGTATGCGCCGGCAATTTTTAAGGCGACGCGAGAGCAGATTGATTTTCCCGGTTTCCAGCGGTGGGTTAAGCGAGAGCAGAAAGGGGTGACCGCGCTACCGCCCATCGGGGAGAGCCAGCTCTTGGCGGAAGTGACGTTGAAAGCGCTCACGACGAAACCGCCGGAACATTTTACGGACGCGACGCTCCTCGATGCGATGAAGTACGCCGGTGAGATCTACGATGACGATACGCCCGAAGAACAGCGCGAGGCGATGGTTGCGGTGATGAAAGACAAAGGAATCGGTACGGCCGCGACGCGGGCCAACATCATTGAGAAAATTCTGCTACGGAGCTTTGTGGTCCGGGAGAAATCTAAACTAATTTCGACAGAGAATGGTCGCTTGCTCTGCCGCGAGTTGGCGACGCGCGCGCCCAATATGCTCTCGGCCAAACTCACCGGTGAGTGGGAGTTGATCTTGAAAAAAATGGAACGTAACGCGACGCCGATGACGCGACCGGAATTTCTGGATGCATTACTGGCGACCGTTGTCGGCATGAAGGCCGGCTTCATCCAGGGCAGCGCGCGCGCGGGACTCAATGAGCCGGCGATTCCGGTGACAGCGGGTACGCCGGTGGCGGCAGCGATCTGCCCAAAGTCGGGAGAAGCGTTGCTGGACCGCGGGCCCTTTTTTGAGGCGGCGGGCTGGCCAGGAGTGCGGTTGTGGAAGAGCACGTTTGGACGCGCGTGGACCGCGGAGGAATTTGTAGCGCTGCTGGCGCATCAGCTGGCGCGGAAACCCTTTCACGCCCTCGGTTTGAAGTCGGTCACTGGCAGCCGCCCGTACGACGCGGATCTGGTGGTTGATGAAGTCCAGAAAAAATTAGTGATCTTCACGCCGAAACCGACGAAAGTGAAAGGCGTGAAGTGTCCGAAATCCGGAAAACTTCTGCTGGATGGCGGCGGTTTTTTTGAAGCAGCGGGTTGGCCGGGTGTGAAGCTTTGGAAAAACGCGTTTGGAAAATGTTTTTCGGCGGAAGATTACTTCGCGGTGCTCCAAGGATGGAAGGATGGCTCGCCAATTGACGTGGTTGGCCTGGTGTCTGCGAAGTCTGGCAAAGCTTATACCGCGAAGCTGGTGTTTGATGAAAAGCAGGGTAAGGTAAAGTTGGATTTTGGCGTACCGCCGGTGGGATGAGATCGGCCCGCGAAGTTAAAATTGGGTGACGCCGGTAAGGGAAAATTGCGCGGGAGTTGGTCCGCTTATGGATGGATCTGATGAAAACACGGCGGGCAGATTTAGCGGTGGTGGGCGCTGGTATTGTTGGACTGAGCCACGCTTTGGCCGCGGCGCGGCGCGGCCTAAAAGTCGTGGTATTCGAGCGGACAGAACCTGCGGTTGGCGCCTCGGTTCGTCATTTCGGTTTAGTGTGGCCCATCGGTCAACCGGAAGGACGCCGACACGACCGCGCGCTGCGCAGCCGGGAAGTATGGGGAGAAGTCACGCAGGCGGCGGGGTTATACTGCGCGGCAACGGGCTCATTACACCTCGCCTATGCCGACGATGAATGGGCGGTGCTGGAAGAATTTAGCGAGTGCGGGATGGGTCGGAGCGAGCAACGCAGGTTGCTCTCCCGCGAGGAAACTCTGGCGCGTAGTGGCGCGGTGAATCCGGTCAGCCTGAAAGGTGCACTCTGGAGTCCGACGGAGGCGACGATTGATCCAGTGCAGGCGATCCGGGCGCTGCCCGGTTGGCTTGCGGAAACGCACGGGGTTCAGTTTGAGTTTAACACGACTGTGCGGACGATTGACTTGCCGGCAGTGGAGACCACCCGGGGAACTTGGAGCGTGGATCGGGTGGTGGTTTGCAGTGGGGGTGATTTCGAAACGCTTTATCCAGAAATATTCGCGAAGCACGCGATCACACGGTGCAAGCTGCAGATGATGCGCACGGACCCGCAACCGGATCGTTGGCTGCTGGGGCCGGCTCTCTGCGCGGGACTGACGTTAACCCATCACGAATCTTTTAAGAGGTGTGCGACGCTTGCTCTTCTGGAAAAACGCGTAGAGCGGGAGCAGGCTTTCCTCTTCGGGCATGGAATCCATGTGTTGTTGAGCCAAAACGCGCCGGGGGCCCTTACGATCGGAGATTCCCACCACTATGGCCTGACCGTAGAGCCTTTTGATCGAGAGGATATTAACGAAGCGATTTTGACTTATTTACGGACCTTTGCAGTCGTGCCAACTTTGGCGGTCGCGGAACGTTGGCACGGCGTTTATCCCAAAATGAAAGATGGCCGCAGCGAATTGATCGCCGAGGTGGCGCCATCAGTTTGGGTTGTAAATGGTCTGGGTGGTGCGGGTATGACGCTCTCGTTCGGTTTGGCCGAAGAGGTCGTCGCCGGTTTTATTTGAGGACAGGTGCGGTATCGCCAGCTCGGATACGCGCAAGGATTTCGAGCAGGACGGCTTCGCTCTCCATCAATGCGTCGACGACATAATGGGCGTTGGCGGCGTGTAAAGCGGCCCGCGCAGCCGTAAAACGGGTAGCGCGCTCGGGGGGGAGAAGCGCGTCCTTCGCGGCTCGAGCAAGGCCGAGCGCATTACCCGTGAGGGTGAACGCCGATCGTCCAAGCGCCCGCCGCTCGGCCTTCGGCAATATCGGCGGGGGTGTCGCCAATTTTAATGACGGCCGCGTGGGCCGATAAGCCGAGGCGCTGCCGATGGGTATGGATCATGGCCGCTGAGGGCCGACCGGCGCCGGCCTCATCTGGTGTGACGATCGCATAGGGTACATAGCCTTGCCGCGCGGCCGCGGGAGCGACGATCTGCATCATCTTCGAGGTATAACCGATGGTGCTGCCGATGGGTAGGTGGCGGCAGCGTAACCCTGCAACGAAATCGATCGTCCCTTCAATGACGGCCGCGGGCGGCTCCAACTCATCCAAAAGCGCCGATTCCAGCTTAGGATAAATTTCGTCGGTCGCACTGCCCGCCCCAAAAGTCGTTAGAATTACACGCAGGTGCTTTTTTTTAGGGAGACCCATCCCAAGGCGGGCCTCGTCGGAGGATATCTCGATGCCATAGTCTCGCAAGACGCGGCGCAACGCGGCCACGGGCGCGAGACAGCCGTGATCGATGGTGGTGCCCGCCCAGTCGAGGATCACCGCGGGGTAATGGACATCACCGGAGCTCATGCCCAGTCAGATGGTTCAAGTTCCAAAAAAAGCATAGGCCCGCGGAAACTAAGCTGATCACCGCTAAGACCTGAAAGCCGAGCGTGTAGCCACCGCCATCAAGGAGCCACCCGAACGTCGAGCCAGCAAGAATGCCAGCGAAATAACCGATCGAGTCGACGAGCCCTGCGATCGTTGCAGCGCACGCTGGAACCTGTCAGCGGAACGAAAAATAGCCGGCTAAAAGGCTGTAAGGACCGAGGGTCAAAAAACCAATCAGGCCAATGCTTGGCACGATCGCCGTCAGGCCAAACGGAATTAAATAGGGTAGTGCGATTAACGCGCCGCAGAGCCACCTGAGCCCACTTACCAAAATCCACCGCTGGGTCTTGGCGGGAAAACGCCCGACCATCATACCTGCCACTAAAATACCAGCGGCTCCGCAGAGATCGAAGGGAGTGGAAAGGAACGCGGCGACTCGATTAGAAAGGCCCGCACCGCCTTCGGTTTTAATAAAATCTACGGTTCAGTCATTGAAGGTCTCCCGGAGTAATGTCAGCGCAAAGCTGAGCGCGCTAACTGCCCGAAAACTCCGCGATTCCGCCAAGGTCCGCGCGAGCTGCCAATTAAAGCCAGCGGGGCCTCTTCCGCTACTCGGTGGAGCGCTGAGGCCGCGGCGCAGCAGCCAGGCCGCCAAGCCGATGATAAAGAGCAAGGCGAATGAGGGTAGCCCGAAAATTGCCCGCCAACTGTGGCCGGTCCACTCGCTAATTTGCCCGGCGCACGCGATCCCGGCAGCGCCACCGAAAACATAACTGAGGCTGAGCAGGCTAGGGCCAGCCCGTGATTTTTTCCCCAAACCACGGCGGGGTCTGTTTGACCATGCTCGCCCAAGCCGCGGCTCCGCAAAAGCGGTTGAAGGCGTAGATCAGCGTGAGCGCGCCCAAGGAAGGTGCCAACGCCCCGCACAGACTGAACACCGCAACCCCAATCAGCGCGGCGAGAAAGCCGGATCGCCCGCACCACCGATCGACCAGTGGGCAGAGGATCATTTTACCGAGCGCATATGCCAAGGTCCCCGCACCCGCAATGCGCCCGGCCTCTTCTCTCGTTAAGTGAAAATCCTCCCGCAACAACGGTATCGCGACGGCCACGTTTTTCCGACCTAGATATACCCCGACGTATCCGATAGAGAGCGCGCCGACCAATCCCCACGACCGAAGTGAGTCAAGGCTCGGTTCGGTGGTCGTGCGCACGCCGTGAGGTCACTGCGAAGCCGCGCTGATGGCGACTCTTTGGCTCGCTCCGCAAGGACTCCGTCCTTCGCCATCTCGGAATCGAGCTGACGCGATCACGAGACATCTGCCAACTCGGTCAGGGGATGCCTCGCGACCGCGGCTAGGAAAAAATTCCGCGATCTGCTCCTGTGAAATCAGCGGAAGCATCGGCGCCGCTTCAGCTACGATAATAGACAAGCCGGTTCTCAACGGTCCCATCGTCAAAGAAATCAACCAGTGCGTAGGCTGGCCCAAATTCTTGGTAAGGGCCCTTCCACCAGCCCCCACTCACGGCCCCGTTACAGAGATAGCGAACTCCCAAATAAGTCACATCATCTGCGAGATGCACGTGGCCACTCAGGCAAATTTTAACATTTTTGTGTCGATAAAAAAGGTTCTTAATTCGGCGCGCGTCGATATGGGTCCAGGCTCCGGGAATAATCCAACTGCCCGTAGACTCTAGGTCTTCGTCGAAGAAGACACAGGCGCTGAGAATTGGAATGTGAGAGAGGACGCAGACCGGCGTACTGGCCGGGGTCGCTTCGAGATCGCGTGCTAGCCAAGCGAACTGGCTGTCATCGAGCCGAGCCGTGTACCCGTGCTTGTTGCCATAGTCGGGCTGGATGGAGTCCAGGACAATGAAGTGCCAGCCCGCTTGATCGAACGAGTAGTATCGGTCGACGAGCCCGAGTCGCTCGAGGGCCAACCCTTTACCGTAATGAGTATCCGCGGTGATCGTTGGTTGGTCGTGGATCGCCCAGCCCCAAACGTCATGATTCCCCAGACACAGTTTCGCGGGTAATTTCACTTCAGCTGAAAACACTTTCTCCCAAGTTTCCCATTGGGCGATAACTTTGGGTTTTTCTTGCTTGAGGGCGTCCATGATGAGGTCCCCTCCGAAAAAAATCAGATCTGGTTTATCGGCCTGCCCTTGGGCATGGCGAATAGCCGAGGCCATACCATCGACCGGATTCTGCAAACCCTCCATGTTCGGGAGGACGTGGATGTCCGTCAAATGAGCGGCCCGCAGAACGCGCCGTCGATTTTGGGAGACGATGGAGCCCGGGGTCGTGCTCGCGAGGGCCGTGCTGGCACCGAGGGTGAGTAAGCCCGCCTGTTCGATAAAGGAGCGGCGCGGTAAAAGCTTCATAGGAAAAACAAAAACGAGGAGCGGCCGGAGCTTTTTTGATCGCTCCGGCCGCCGTGATAAAAATCTCTATTTAAAAATCTGCAGACAGAACGCGGCCTGGTCAGAAACCAATTGCGATAGAAACGGCCAACGTCCGCGGCGCGCCGATATTGTAGAGCATCGTGGTCCCCTTCGCGTCGCTCTTAACGTAGCCTTGATCGTTGATCGAGACCGCGCCGAGGTAGCTCTTGTCGAGAACGTTGGCGATGTTTAGCCCAAACGTGAGGCTTCGGATAAAGTCGCTGCCCGCAAAACGGCGCGTATACTCAAAGTTAAAATCGGCCGTGGTGGCGCCTTTCGCGAAACTATCGTTGCTGTAACTTCCGTACAGCTTTCCAGTGGTTTTACCCATCAGGCCCGCCGACAGCCAACGGTGGTTGTAAAGTAGACCGTAAGACATGATGTTATCGGGCGTATCGACCACCCGTTTTCCCTTAATGATGGTGCCGTCGGGCGTGTCGGCGGTGTAAATTGCGTGGGTGGAACTGACGCTGCCGAGAAAGCTAAAGCCAGCGCCGAGCCGATAATTGGCGGCGATTTCGGCCCCGTAAGATTCGGTACCCCCGATGTTGGCGATGACGCTCCCGGCGGTGTTGGTGTAGTCCTTGGCCGCCGCCCCGCTGAGCGCGACGATTTTGTCCGTATATTTAATATAAAATACCGTCGCGGTGAGGGCGAGATCACGCTCGGAGAAGCGATAGCCAAGGTCGAAATTATCGGCTTTTTCGGGCTTCACTCGTGAGTAGTCCGTGCTGCCCGCGGTCACGTTGTCAGAAAATAAAGTATCCTTAACTGCGTTAAAATTTCGAGTGACGCCGGTAAAAAGCTGTTGGCGGTCGTCGATTTTATAGACGGCACCGACGGCTGGTAGGACCGGCGAGTTGCTGTCGATAGTCTTGGAGTAAGTTGAGCCGTCGGATTGGAGAAGCGATTCCGTGCCTTTAAACGTGATCTTAAAGTATTTTAAGCCAGCCGTGAGCGTGAGCGCGCCGGCGGTAAATTGCTCCTGCGCGTAAAACATGTGGGTCGCGGTGCGGTATTTCCAGTGGAACGACTCCAAGTACGCGGTTTCCTTGAAGGTGGGGTTGATGGTGGCATCCACGACCGCATGCCACGTGCGGTAGCGTTCGCGGGTTTGCAGCTCGTTCCACATTCCGAAAACGAAGCGGTTATCCTCGTTTAACTTAAAATCAAAGCTCAGATTCTCACCGTATCGGTTATTAAGATACCGGCTAAAGCGGGCGGACGAGATCGGCTTGGCGCTCGCTTGTTGAGCACCCGGCAGCCAGGTGTAGGTTCCGATGTTGAAGGGGTTGATCGCTGGCTCGTTTGTAGAAGGATTGACTGGGAAAATATCTTTTCCGGCGCTGTCGGCAAAGAAAACGAGCCCGGGCTTACCCGGGGCTGTGTAGTTGCCCAGGTTTGAGATATTGCCGGCTAAATCGTAGCGGCGAACCTGATACGGAGGAAGAAACTGACCTTTGCCTTGCTGGTGAGCCCAATACGGCTGGAGGGAGAGGCGCAGGCCGGAACCGACCTCGGCTTCGAGCTTTGTGTAGACGAGACTGTTGGTGCGAATCGTCGTCCACGTCGGGGCGTAATTTTGATCGATGCTGGGATTTCCCGTAAAGCGAAACGTGAGGAGATCATTCCGCGGATCTACCGCGAACTGGCTCGTAGAGATTCCTTGAAAATTAATTTCTGGCGCCACGTTATCAAGGGAAGCGTACGTCGTCAGCTTCGCCTCGCCAAATTTAGTCACGATCTTGGTTCCAAGATGGATGTGCTTGTTAAGGGCGGCATCGCCTCCCACGTAGTTTCCGACCCAGTTATCGCTTTGCTGAGCCGAAAAACTGAGGAAGGCGGTACTCGAGCCATTCGCAAATTTACCAGTGTCAGCACGGACAAAGGCGCGGCTCGCGTTGAACGAGCCGAAGGTCATTTTCGTGTGGAGGCCGAACTCGTTGGCGGGAGCGTCGGTGAAATAAGCGAGCGTACCACCGAGTGCCTGCGTGGAACCAGAGCGGATATCGGTCGCGCCTTGTGAGACGCTGACCGCGGCAAGATTCTCGATCTCGACGTATCGATTCGGCTTGGCCCCGCCACCATAGGATGAGTAGCCGGTCGTGACGCCATCGACTGTCCAGCCGAGCTGGCCCTCCGTGAATCCGCGAATACTGACGCGCGTTGACCAGTCGTCGCCACCGAACGCATCACCCTGGGAGAGATTTACGCCTGGAATGAATTTGATGGCCTGAATGACACTCGATCCGGGCGATTGAAGGGAGATTTGCTGTTTGTCTGCGAGGGTGTTGGCGGTCGGCGTCGCGGCGGATTGGATCACAAGTTTATCGAGGGTGATGACTTCGCGATTGTCCGCCGGTAGTTTTGACGTCGTTTGTGCCAGCAGAGGAAAGAGCCCGAGCCCTCCGGCGAACACGGCGTGTTTGAGTGATTTCATTTTCATTTGTTGGATGGTTTGTTTTTCGAGGGCGCGGTTGGTCGACCGAGCTTGTCAGCTCGGCATCACTCTGGGGTCTTTGGTGGTGGTCAACGGGTGAGGCAGCCGTCACGAGAATTTCACCATTCCTCCGCGCGACTTTCACAAACGACGGCACGATGTCGCCTGAACGGCACCTGATGCTCGCTTGACCTCGCCGCTCGTCATCCTGGCCAATTTTCCAAGGAATGGGTCCGTCTTCGCGTGCTCACGGCAAGATGTTGCCTCGAGGTAAAAAGGATGGGCTTTCTGATCTTTTCCCCGGTGTCCCTTTGACGCGCTGGGACCATGGTATTGAACCTAACGGGCTTCCGCTGTCGGTCGATGGCGCTCACTTAATGTGAGTAGCCGTGGGTCAATTCCGTTGAGCGCCATTCCGGGCGTGCGGGCCCGATATCGGGCTGCGCGTTCTTTCACCGCCTAGAGGGCTTCGTCTGATTAAATCTTTCGCCGATAATTTTCGGGCTTGGCGTAGCCGGTTACCCACGGACCAGCGGGTCGACGGATCGCCCCTCGCGGGCGCTCGCGGCGGCGGAGAAGTCCAAGCTTTCAGGGCCTTTGGTATTTGCTCCCGGGTTGGGGCGGCTTTCTGCGTTCACGTTGCGTGGGCATGAAGGCCGAGGCGCGAGCGCCGGGCCGCCGGCGCACTCTGGCGGAGCAAGTTCTAGAAGCGATCCGGCGACTCCGGGAAAACGGGCCATAGCGTTTTCGAGATCTCGTCCCGAGGCGGTTTTACGAAAGTGAGCAGACTGAAATCCGCTCAACCAGCGATCTTGGTACAAGGCTCGCCCTCGTTGAGCGTGAGGCGCTCGGGCCGTCCTTGGTGCCGGTAGATGAGCTGAGTATGATCGAGCCCCATGAGGTGGAGAATGGTGGCATGGAGATCGTGGATGTGCAGGCGGTCCTTGACGGCATGGAGGCCTAACTCGTCCGTTTCGCCAATGACTTGGCCCCCTTTTACCCCGCCGCCAGCCATCCACATCGTAAATCCGGTGGGGTTGTGGTCGCGGCCGTCACCTTTTTCTGACATCGGCGTCCGGCCAAATTCCCCGCCCCAAATGACCAAGGTGGAATCGAGCAGCCCGCGGGCTTTTAAGTCCCGCAGCAACCCTGCGATCGGTTTGTCGGTGGCGCGGCAGAGCGCGCTGTGGTTCTGTTCAATCTTACTGTGGGCGTCCCACTTGCTGCCGGTACCGCTGTAAAGCTGGACGAAGCGCACACCGCGTTCGACGAGGCGGCGGGCGAGAAGGCAATTGCGGCCGAAGACCGCCGTATCCTTTTCCTCCATACCGTAGAGTTCCCGGGTCGCGAGAGATTCCTGGCTGAGGTTCACCGCGGTTGGCGCCTCGGCTTGCATGCGGAAGGCGAGCTCGTAGCTCCGGATCCGCGCTTCCATTTCAGAATTATCGGCGTGAGCGGCGGCGTGCTGCTGATTCATCTGTTGAAGATAATCCAACTTGCCGCGCTGCTGCTCTGCACTGATCCCGCGCGGTGGATTCAAATTAGGAAAGGGTTCGGTGGCGGCTCCGAGGCGGACCCCTTGGTAAGAAGCCGGCATGAATCCCGCGCCCCAATTGCGCGGCCCGCCAATAACATTACTGTTGTTGTCGCACAACACGGTATAGGCGGGCAGATTCTGATTAACCGTGCCGAGACCGTAATTGACCCAGCTCCCGATGGAAGGGCGACCGCCCAAGATCGAACCGGTGTTCATCTGTCCGACGCCATTGGCGTGATTTAACCCGTCGCCCCAGCAAGAGCGGATAACCGCGAGATCGTCCACGCATTCCGCGATATGGGGCAACCAGTCGGAAACCCAAATACCGCTCTGACCATGCTGTTTCCAGACGCGGCGATCGGGCAGGAGGGGCGACTCGACTTCGCCCATCGCCGTGATGAGATTTTTACGAAAACTTTCCGGCAGTTTCTGGCCGGCCATTTCGCGGAGTTTCGGTTTCGGATCGAAGGTGTCGAGCTGGCTCGGCCCACCCTCCATAAAAAGAAAAATCACGCTCTTGGCCTTTGCTGGAAAATGGGCGGGCCGGGTGGACGAGGGCGCGGCGGGCGCGGCGGGGAGTCGTTCGGCTTGGAGGAGGTAAGTGAGGGCGAGGGCGCCGAACCCAGCCCCGCCGCGGAGGAGAAAATCACGACGGCTGGAGAGCGTTTCGAAGTGGGGCAGACGGGCGTGGTTTCCGGGATTCATGGGCAGGGTGACGCGGCGGGCCAATCAGTCGAGATAGAGAAACTCGTTGGTGTTAAACAGCAGGTGGCAGAAGTCGGTCAACGCGGCGGCCTGGGCGGTGAGCGGGCTGGTCGGTGCAATATCGGAGCGAATGCTATGCCCGTGCGGGGAGTTATCTTTGAAGAAATTAGGATCCTCGAATAGCCAGTAACCGACCGTATCTTCATTAGTGCCCTCACGATTTACGAGCAGTTGATCGGGTTTGAGAGCGGCTTTCGAGAGGCGAATATCGTCCACTAATCCATCCCACACGACAGCCTTGTCGGGCTCACGGGCGCCGATGATCAAAGGCAGATTTGACTGATGGTTCGCGGTTACTTTATGCGCCATGCGCGCGGTCACGAGAGGAGCTCCTGCGGTGAGTTCCTTGAGGAAAAAAGTGAGGCCGGTTTCACTGGTGTCGCCGATGCGGAGCGAAACCGCGAGGTAGTAGGGCGTGTCCAACTCAACCCGCAGGCCCGAGGAGATTACGTCGTAGCCGCCGTTGCCGTCCTCTGCGGGGTCGCCGATGAGTTCGAGGGAAAGGCTTTGAGGTTTGCCCGTTGCCTTGAGGCCAGTGACTCCGAGTGACCAGCCGGGTTGATCTTTGCGGCCATCCCAGCGAGAGAGGAGGGTTCGCATGGTTGCGCCCTCATCGACGGAGTTTAGGACGATGTAGGCCTCGATCGTGAAATCATAACTCGGCATGAGCGGGTTATCAGGGACGAGGAGACGGGTTTGCAGGCCGGCGGGTTTGAGCAGCGCGGCACGGCTGCCGTTGCGGCGCGGCATCAGTTCCATCGCGGCGGCAGCCTCTTTCCCTTTTGCGGCCGCGATCCGGCCTGATTGCGCCTGCAGGAAGGCGGTCCCGTTCGTTTGCTCGAGCGCCGAGGGCTCGCGGCCGAGTGTGAAGCGGTACGCGGCCTTCAGCGCGCCCGCTTGGTCATGGGCTCCGGCTGGGTTGACGCGAGTGGCGAGGACCTGAGCGCGTTGCAGCGTGTAGTGGCCGTTGATGAGCAGTAACGCCTGCGAGGGCGTCGTCGTTACGTTCCGCTGCGCCGTGCTGGTGTAGGCATCCGGCGGGTCGAACACCTCGAGGAGAGCGTCGCGACTGTTGCGCAGCCACTTGGTGTAAATCGTGCGCCGCGGTTTTGACGGATCGACGCTCGGCCCTCCTTGGGCGGGATCGAGTTCACCGCTCGCCATGAGCATCGCATCGCGAATTTGTTCCGCTTCTAGGCGCCGCTGATTCATACGCCAGAGTAGACGGTTCTCCGGGTCGGTGTTCTGTGCGAGGGCGGAGGGCGGGGTCAGGGCCGACTGTCGATAGGCGGCCGAGGTGAGCAGCAGCCGATGCACGCTCTTCACACTCCAATCATGCTCGACGAAGTAGCTTGCGAGCCATTCGAGTAATTCTGGGTGCGTGGGTTTTTCGCCGAGATGGCCGAAGTCACTGGGAGTCGCGACGATCCCTTGGCCAAAAACCCGCTGCCAGATCCGGTTGACCATGACTCGAGAAGTGAAGCGATTATCCGCGCGGCCGAGCCATTGCGCGAGAGCGGCGCGGCGCCCCGTGGTCGCAGGTGATGCAAAAATCGGCACGATGGCGGCGGGTGCGGGATCGATTAACGACAGAAATCCCGGCGCGATGTCTTCGCCGAGGCCGCGCTTGGGGATCGCGTTGAGTGGGGCGACAGGTCCGATGTCCGAAACAAGTTGGGTCGTCGGTGGCTCGGCAGGCTTGAACTCGGCAAACTTGGCCAACGCTTTGTGCAGGGTATCCAGTTGTTCCTTCTTCGCGCCCTTAAATTTACCATCCAAGCGCTTGAGTTCGTAGGTAACTTGGTTGTAGGCGAGATCGTTAATCTGCTGCTCGAGGGGCGTGCGCTCCGCGGGCGATTTACTCATGATCATCTGAATATCTTTGGGGAATTTTTCAATTACCCCCTTGGCGGTACTTGCGCGGACGGGGCCTTCCAACTCAGCAATTTGCTCGCGGATCTCAGCGGTCATTTCCTTCCACCGGGTGAGCTTCTCGCGATACTCCGCGAGCTTCGGTGGCGTCGTCAGGGGAATGTCGTCGCGTTGTGACAATGGGGCAAAAAACGCGCGGAGCCGGAAATAATCCTTCTGCGAAATCGGGTCAAATTTGTGATCGTGGCAGCGGGCGCATTGCATCCCGAGCCCGAGGAATACGTCGCTAGTGACGTCTGTGATGTCGTTGATGAGCCCGGCCCATTGCGTGGCAACGTCTCGCTGGTTGTACTCATAAATCGTCTGCCGCAAGTACCCGGTCGCCACCACGGCGTCGGGGTTTTCTGGCCAAAGTTCGTCGGCGGCGATCTGCTCCATCAAGAAACGGTTGTAGGGCTTGTCCTCGTTGAAACTGCGAATTACATAATCGCGATAACGCCACGCGGTCGGGCGAAATTCATCGAGCTTGAAACCGTCGGACTCCGCGAACCGCACGAGATCGAGCCAATGGCGACCCCATTTTTCGCCGTAGCCCGGATGGCGGAGGAGCGTGTCGACCACTTTTTCGAAGGCGTCAGGTGCTCGGTCGGCGACGAAGCGTTGAATATCCTCGGCGGACGGAGGGAGGCCAATGACGTCAAAGTAAACGCGGCGAAGGAGTGTGCGGCGTTCGGCCTCCGGTGAGGGGGCTAAGCCGGCCGCCTCGAGCCGGGCGAGAATAAATCGGTCGATGGGGTGAGTCGGTGCGGTGGGGTTTTTTGCCGCGGGGATGGTGGTGGGCGCGACCGGTTGAAACGACCACCAGCTTTTGTCATCGGCGGTACCGCGCCGGCGAGACCGTTGCTCGCTCGCAACGGCGGCCGGCCGAGGCGCGCCGATTTTTACCCACTCCGTGAGGAGAGCGATCTGCTCATCGGAGAGTTTTTTCCCTTTCGGCGGCATTTGCAGATCGGGATCGTTGTAGCGGATGGCCGTGATGAGGAGGCTCTCGTCGGGTTGACCGGGTACCAACGCGGGGCCGGAGTCGCCCCCTTTCAGGGAAGCCTCGTGTGAGTCCAGGACGAGGCCGCCTTTAATTTTATCGGCATCGTGGCTGTGGCACTTGTAGCAGGCCTCGACGAGCAGAGGTTGAATTTTTTTCTCGAACAGGTCCAAGCCGTCGGCAGAAGGCGCTGGTGTCGCTTTTACCGTTGAGGTGGCGACGAGCAGGAGCAGGGCCGCACCACGGGCGGCGCGAAAAGATCGCGGTGTGGGAAAACGATCGCGCGGTGGGCTCAGGTCGGCGCGATCAGAGCGGACAATCTTTAAAAGGGTCATGGGGCGCGGGCATAGTCCGCTTAAGCGCGCCCGTTGTAAACAGACATCTTGCGATCGAAATCTCGCTTTAAAAGAGGGCAGATTTTGAGGGATGGCCCGGCAATCGAAGGAGGGGCGTGCGCCCGGTGCGGAGTACGCGGTTTCATTTTATCGGGCCCGCCTTCTTTACTTGGGGTTGGATGGTTGGCGCCATTGGGCGGCTGCTCGTTTGGATCGGTCAGGAGCGAAGAACCGAGTGCGTTGACATACCAAGAGAATGGACTGGGCTGATTGGGATGATTGCTGGGGCGGAAATATTTTCTGAATTGGTGTCAGCGGTGTTGCGGCGTTTTGTCCTGCAGAATGGGGGACGGGAGCCTCACCCCGCGGTGCTGGTCCCTTTGTCGGCACGGTTGTGGGCCTTGGTTTTGGAGCGGGGCTTGCCGCCACCACTTTTGGCGGGGGAGCTCGGGACACCCGGCGGGATGCCGGAGGAGGCTTGCGCGGTGCTCGCGGCGCGGGTGTTGGCCGAATCGGCTGATAAAGAGTTGGCGTTGGGTGTGACCCAATTGATCAAGGCGTGTTTTTACCCTGAGTTTAGGGTTTGTCGGGATTCATTTCGTGCGTTGGCGGTAGCGGGAGGGTGCCGGCGGCAAGAATTGACACGCGTGCGTGCGCGGGTGAGCGGGAGCCACTGTGTGGATTGTCCTTACTGGGTCGCGCTCTCGCCGGAGCGGCATGAGGAGTTTTTGCAGGAGTCGTGGTTGGCGGATCGCGGGGAGTTAAGAGATCACGGGACAATCTTTTTACCGGAAGATTTTCGGGCGTTGCGCAAATGGTTGCAGGCCGCGAAGCGGGCCAGCACGGCGCTTGCCCCGTAAAAAAGATGCGCGCATCGGAGCAAAGCTCGTGAGCGTGAGGGGGAGCGAACGCTGCTGAACGAGGAGATACCTAGGTGATGTTTTAGTAGCAGGCGGTTGCAGACGATAAACGCGGTGAAGGAAGGGCGGAATCCTGAGCGTTAAAAAAAGGTGCCTCGTTGTTTCAGTTGGTAACTGTAACCTAGGCAAGTGGGTTTCCGACGCGCGTTACCTCGCGAAGGAGTCGGGAATCCGCGAGGTGTTTCTTTGCGCCCAGCGTCCGGTGCGATCGGCACGGGCAAAGATACAGGGGATAACGTGACGCTCGGACTCGGCGGTGAGCATGGAAGGTTGCTCCCAGTTGGGAAAAAGATCGGGGCCGGTGCCGCGCGCGGGCACTAAGCGCGATGAGGGGGCGAGTGGACGCCTCGCGGGAGGGCCAGGGGCGCCGGCCGCGTACGCCTCTTCTTGAACCGCGGGTCTTCATTGAGAGAATACGGAGAGGCCTAAAATGACCGGTCGTTGATATCTTTTTCCGTGCGAAAGCAGCGCTTCTGTGTTTTGAACTATCCTACCCCGAGTGATTGAAATAAGCAGCAAACTATCCAGCACCCATCGCGTCGTCTTAATTGAAGACGAAGCGATGTTTCGTGAGTTACTGCTCGTAGTTTTGCGGCGTTTGGCGGGCCTTGAAGTCGTCGGATCGTTTGGACTCGGGCAGTCAGGTTTGGATTTTTGTCGCCGGGAGAGGCCCGATTTTTTGGTGATCGATAATAAGCTGCCCGACCTTCATGGCATGGAGATTGTGAGGTTATTAGTTCGAGAATTGCCCCGTTTAAAAATTCTCATGATCACGGCGTATCCGAACGCCCGCCAGGCATCGGAATTGATGACGCTGGGGGTTCAGGGTTACGTGGACAAGTGCTCACCCATCGAGCATTTGATCGGAGCGGTAGAGTCGGTACGGGCCGGCGGGCTGTTTTTTGCCATTCAGCCATCGGAGCGTGGCGTCAAAGTGATGCCGCTGGAGAAACCAGAAAAGGCAGGGAAGGGGCAGCTCTCGTTGCGCGAGCGAGAAGTCGCGAGATTTGTGGCGGCGGGGAGGATGTCTAAGGAGATCGCCCAGTATCTAAACTTGAGTGTGCGCACCGTCGAAAAACATCGTTCGAACATTAGGTTGAAAACGGGGTTTCGTGAGGTTGCGAGCCTCACGCGTTGGTGCATACGAGTTGGTTTGTTAGAAGATTCCCGGGCCGAGGTGAAGTTGGCGGGAGGTGAGGATCTGGCGGTCGGCTCGGCTGATGCCGGCGGCCGCCGAAATGGGGGCACTGAGGTGCGGTGCCCTGAGCGGGTCGTCTCGAGCCGGATCATACCGGTCTCTTGAGAAAGTTTCCGCGACTCGCGCTGGAACGTCCGAAAGACGGGCGACGACGTCACGCTTCCGCGAATGTGCGCAAGCTGATTTCTACAAGAGCGAACTCGTTTTTAATGGCGACGAGCTCTGCGGGTGCGATGCCCGGACCGGTTTCAGGGGCCAACCGATCTTCCAACTCGGTCATCCGCTCGGAGAGTGTGTAGGCCCCCATGAGCCGGAAGGTGCTCTTTAAACTATGGGCTATGCGATGCTGATTTTTACGATCACCTTCGCTGAGTGCTTTGAAGGAGGCAGGAAAGTCGCGCAAGAAGGTGCTGACTAACGTGCGGACATTATCGTCACCGAGTACATTGGCGAGATCGGCAATCGCATCGTTGGGCGGGGGGGAACTCGGCATAGGTTCATAAGCCAATCATTTGGCGGAGATGCGCAAAGCAAAAATATAGGTATAAATACCCGGTGATTTTATTGGGCGCGGGTATCGCTGAAAAACGGCCCCGCGAAAATGACTGTTGAGGAAATTATTTTTCTCGGAGAGGCGAGCGTGGGCGACGGTTAATTCCGGTTTTCAACCTTACTTCTTATAAAAAATGCTAGAAGAAGGTGAGGGGCGGCGGGCTGCTGGTGAAAGCGTGGGCGGAGGTCTGAACTGATTTGGGCGGGTCGTGCGGAGGGTGGGGTGGTTATTTCTGAGAGCGAAGTGATGCCCGGGCCTTGCTGAGCAGGGCATCGCGGTTGCCCTGAAAAGTTTGCGGATGATCTCATTTAAAGGGTAAATTCCTGGTTCAATGCAGCCAGGGCGGAACCGTCGATCCGGCAAAGGTGCCACTCGCGCAGGGGTTGCGCTCCGAGCGCGCGATAGAAATTGAGGGCAGGTAGGTTCCAGTCGAGGACGAGCCATTCTATGCGGAGACAGCCGCGGGCCGCTGCGAGTGCGCCGAGATGGCGGAGCAGGGCTTGGCCGATCCCTTGGCGGCGCAAGGTTGGTTCCACAAATAAATCCTCCAAGTGAATTCCGGGCGCAGCTAGAAACGTGGAGTAATTTGTAAAAAAAATTGCGAATCCAGCCGGTTGTTCTCCTGCAAACGCGAGTACGCATTCGGCGTGGGGCGTGGCCTTTTCTGGAAATAATGTTGTGAGCAGACGTGCTTCGGTCGCTTCGACTTGGTCGCTGAGGTTTTCAAATTGGGCAAGGTGCCGAATGAAGGTAAGAATGAGGGGGACGTCGGCCGAAGTCGCCGCGCGGATGATCGTAGACATACCAGTAGCGTGGGCTGCGCTCAATTTGGGGCGATGGATTTCGCGTCGTTGCTTGGGCCCCGACCGCGCGGTGGGCGCGGTGGGGCCGGCGGTTGCTTGGGGCGTGCTCGAGGTTGAGGCTGAGGTGGTCGCTCGGCGCGATCTCGGAGTGGTTGCTGGAGGCGCGTGACCAGCGGGCCTTTGGTTCGCCCGCAGGGGCCTGCTCGGCGTGGTCGGCGATGGGCTCGGCTGTGGGGGGCTCTAGAAAATTACCCGCCATGCCCGCAGCTGAGTCCATACCTGAGATGGCGAGGCCGTCTGCGCGTCCCTTTTAGGGGTTTTACTTCATGTCATCATTCAATTTAACTCTGGTTCCTTTTATGAAATCCTGGACTATCGCCCAGCGTTTATACGCCTTCTTTGGCATCGTGATGCTCGCCCTCGCCGGGGGGTTTAGCTTCTTTCATTTTACGCTGCAAATCGAAGAAGGCGCCAACCGGCAGCGTGAGCAGGTCGACAAACTTTCCACGTTGATTCGTTTTGATGCATTGAAGGTGACCGATGCGTTGCGGGGCTTGCTCCTCGATCCGTTGAGCCAGATCGAGCAGCAGCGACTCGTTGCCGCGGATGCCCATATTTCCAAAACGATCGAAGAACTGTTAGCGATGGTTAGCGATCAGCCGGAATTTGGGTCGGAGGCGGTTGCTATCCGCGAAATCGAAACAGACCGCTTAAGTAAAACGAAAAAGAAACTCCTGGATTTACTTGGCTCTGATCGGAACGCGGCGGGAGTTTATTTTAACATCACCTATTTACCGCTACGTTGGGAATTGGATAAGCGTTTGGACAATTTTTACAGGTTATCAGAAAAACAAATTTCCAACCGGATCACCCGTGCGACTTACCAGCGCTTTTTTTCGCTCAGCCTCATCTTCGTTATTTTCATCGGCACCGTGATTGCGGTTTTGTATTTCGCCCGTGCCTTAACCCGGCCGGTGCAGGAACTTTCCGCCGCCGTCGGCGTGCTCGCGGGTGGCGATCTCACCGCGCGGTTACCCGAGGTCTACGGCCAAGATGAGATCAGCCAGTTGACCCAATCGTTTGGGCGGCTCGTGGGCTCGCTGCAGTCTTTCAGTGAAGCCGCCAACCGCGTGGCCTCGGGCGATTTGACCGCTGAATTTAGGCCCCAATCGGAGCGCGACGTCATGGGAAACACGCTCGCCGCCATGGGGCAAAAACTGGCCTCGTTGGTCACGGAGGTCCAGCGCTCGAGCGTCATTGTTTCTTCAGTAATTACCGAGGTGGCCGCCACGGCGAAAGAGCAGCAGTCGACGGCTAATCAGGTGGCGGCGACCACGACTGAGATTGGGGCGACGTCGCGGGAGATTTCGGCGACGTCGCGAGATCTCGCTCAAAGTGTCGCGCACGTGAGCGACGGGGCCCGTCAGACGGCGGTGTTGGCGGATAGCGGACGAGAGGCGCTGGGCCGGATGGAGGGGACGATGCGCCTGGTGACAGCGGCCGCGGGAGGCGTTAATGATCGGCTGGCGGTCCTCAATGACAAAGCGGCGAATATTGGCTCGGTGGTTACGGCGATCGCGAAGGTGGCGGACCAAACCAATCTGCTCTCATTGAATGCGGCGATTGAAGCGGAAAAGGCCGGTGAATATGGGCGGGGCTTCGCGGTGGTGGCGATGGAGATTCGCCGCCTCGCGGACCAGACCGCCGCGGCGACGGTCGACATTGAGCAGTTAGTGAAAGAGATTCAGTCGGCCGTGACGGCGGGGGTGATGGGGATGGATAAATTTTCCGAGGAGGTGCGCCGTGGAGTCACCGACATTGAAAAAGTGGCGAACCAATTGACGCAGATTATTGGAAACGTACAGGCGATCACGCCCCGCATTACTTCGGTGAGCGAAGGAATGCAGGCGCAGACGACGGGAGCGGAGCAGATTAGCCAAGCGTTGACCCAGCTGGGAGAAGCGGCCCGGCAGACGGCGGATTCCCTGGCTCAAAGTAATGAGACGGTGCGTCGGTTGGACGAGGCGGCCAGGGGTCTGCGCTCGGGCGTTGCGCGCTTTAAAGTGCGCACCTGAGCCCCGGCCGTCGCTGATATTATTGTTATGCTTTTTATTTTATTTCACCTCGACGCGGATCGTTATGTTTTGCCGGCGCTCGATGTCGTGGAGGTATTGCCCCTGCTGGCGCTCAAGCGATTGCCGGGTGCGCCGGTGGGTTTGGTGGGGCTATTTGATTATCGGGGGACGGCGGTGCCGGTGATTGATCTGGCGATGCTCGTGCTTGGGCGGCCGTCGGCTCGTCGCGTGAGTACGCGTTTGCTCATCGTCAAGCATCCGCGGCGGGCGGGTGGGGCGGAATGTCTCGGAGTTATGGCGGAACGGGCGACGGAGATGATTCGTTTTGAGGACCGTGATTTTTTACCAACGGGGGTGGTGCGAGGCACGGGTGGTTTCCGCGGGCCGGTGGCGCGAGATGCGCGTGGATTGGTGCAACGCGTGGACGTACCTGAGTTGCTCGAGGGTCGCATCGGTGAGGCGGTTGCTGTTCAAGCGGGGTTCGGAGTAACGCCCCCTGAGCCAATGAGGGTACTGGTCGGATGAACGAAGGTGCGATCGAAACCTGGCTGCAATTATTTGCCGGCCTCGATGCATCGGCGCTCGGTGCAGAGACGGTGGCGCGGGTCGTCCGTGAACGGATGCGGGCGATTTTTTGTCCAACTGAGGCGGAGTACCTCGCCTGTTTGACGGCGAACGCGGAGGAGCGTCACGCGTTTATTGATCGAGTCATCGTGCCGGAGACCTGGTTTTTTCGGGATCGACCGGCCTTCGACGCACTGGGGAGGCACGTTGTTGGGGCGTGGCGCGAGGCGCATCCGGGGGCCACGTTGCGGGTGCTGAGCTTACCCTGTTCAACGGGTGAAGAGGCGTACTCGTTGGCGATGGCTCTGGATATGGCGGGCCACCCGCTTTCTTCCGTGCAAATTGATGCGGTGGATCTTAGTCCGCGGAATCTCGAGCAAGCGCGTCTCGGCGTTTATGGTCCTAATTCGTTTCGTGGGAATGATCTTTTATTTCGAGACCGTTATCTGGACCCGCTGGGCGAAGATCATTGGCGGGTGCGCGATCACCTGCGTGCCGCGGTGCGATTTGACTGGGGGAATATCCTAGCTGAAAATTTTCATCTGGGTCGGCCTGGGTATGACGCGATTTTTTGTCGTAATTTGCTGATTTATTTCAACCGCGCGACTCAGGCGAAGGTGATTCGGAAGATGGATCGTTTGTTGGTCTCGGATGGTTGGTTTGCGGTGGGGCCGGCCGAGTCGGTGCTGTTCTTTAAACATGGATACGCGTCGCTGCCCATGCCGTCGGGTTTTTTACTCCAGCGGCGGGTCGTGGCGCCGGTGCGGTGGGGTGCGCGGCCGGAGAAGCCGAGGGAGACTCGACCGTGCCTGCCCGGTCCATTTTTATCTTTTGGCGCGAGTGATCGTGAAAAGGCTGCGTCCCAAGGTGGGGAGGTTGGTAGGTCGGCTGCCGTGGCAGGCGACGATCGCTTGGAGTTGGGTGAGATGGTCGCAGAAATCGAGCGCATGGCAAACCGCGGACACATGGGAGAGGCGATGATCTTGGGGGAAAAACTACTTGGGCGGGAGGGGGCGTCTGCTCCGCTATTTTTTCTCATGGCGATATTAACCGAAGCGGCGGGGGATCCGGTGCGGGCGGAGTTTTTATTTCGGAAAACGCTTTATCTTGATCCGGAGCGCGTCGACGTGTTGGCGCACCTCGCGTTGCTCGCGGAGAGAAACGGGCACAAGGGTGAGGCGCGTCGTTTTCGTGAGCGGACCCAGCGTGTGCTGAAGAAAGGGGCCCGATGAACCTTCCGATAAATGCCGGAGATTGTTGGCGGAAGATTGGCACGTTTGGAGACCGGACGTGCGCCCAGCTAAGCGTCCATGTGCATTGCCGAAATTGCCCGGTGTATTCCGCTGGCGCCGCCCGTTTGCTTGAGGCTGAAGTCTCGGACGCTTATCTTTTAGAAGCGGCGAGGCGTTATGCGGTGCCGAAAAAAAAGATCCAGCTCGCTGAGTTGTCCGTGGTGATTTTTCGCCTTGGCCGCGAATGGCTGGCGCTGGCGACCACCGTTTTTCGTGAAGTGGCATCGGTGCGACCGGTGCACTCTCTCCCCCATCGCCGGGAGGGGGTGGTGGTGGGCGTGGTGAATATTCGAGGTGAACTCTTGGTGTGTGTCTCGCTCGCGGCCGCGCTGGGTCTGGCCGGTGAGCCAAGCGCCACGCCGACCGGTTTGGCCCGTTTGGGTGTGGTGAGTCGTGAGCGCGAGCAGTTTGTTTTTTTAGTGGATGAGGTTGCGGGGTTGTATCGATTTGACGAAGCGGAGATCAGCTCGGTTCCGGCGACCCTTTGGTATGCGCCGGCGGCGATTACGAGGGGGATGCTTGAGTGGCGCGGGCGCTCGGTGGGGGTGCTTGATGATCAAGGGTTGTTTTATCGGCTGAGCCGCAGCCTGCTATGAACGAGCACCTGAAAGATATGTCGTTGCTCGAGCTCTTTCGAATGGAGGCGGAAAGTCAGCTTGCGATATTGACCGAAGGGTTGCTGGCGTCGGAGCGTGGTGAGACGAACTCGCTGGAGGAGATCATGCGGGCGGCGCATTCGCTGAAAGGTGCTGGGCGGATTGTGGGGATCGGCGCAGTGGTGGCGGTGACGCACGCGATGGAGGATTGTTTGGTAGCGGCGCAGCGGGGCGAAGTGGTGCTGGGTCGCGCGATGGTCGATCAACTTTTGAGTGGGGTTGATTTACTGGCGCGGATTGCGCAAGCGCCGGAGACCGACCTGCCCATTTGGGCCGAGGCTGACGCTGGAGCTGCGGTTGAATGGATTCGCCGCTTGAGGACGGTGAGCGTGTCCGCGACGGCGGTGGCGGGGCGGGCCGATGAGGGGAACGGGGTGGGGTGCGGGGGTAATTTTCCAGAGCAGGAGCGGTCGGCGGCGGGCCCGGCCCGGTCGGCTCCGTTGGTGAGCGATGAACCAGGGAGGGGTCTTGTCGCAGAAAAGGCTGGATCGATGGAATGGAGACGGCCCAAGCGTCTCGAAGTGACGGAGCGGGGAGAAACGCCAGAGGTGCCGACGTTACGAGTTACGGCGGAAAATCTCAACCGGCTGCTCGGTCTGGCGAGTGAGTCGCTGGTGGCCTCCCGGTGGATCCGTCCGTTTGGGGCTTCGGTTTCTCGTTTGAAGCGTTTTCACAGTGAACTTGACCGGACCCTTTTTAGACTGCGGGCTCGTTTGTACGCGGGGGAATCGGATCTGCGCATTCGGGAGTCACTGGCGGAGGCGCAGGAATGCTTGGAGCATTGTCGTGAGCATTTGGCGGGTCGGCTGGAAGAGCTGGAAACGCATGAGCGGAGATCGGCTGGTTTGGCGCAGCGGCTTTATGGCGAGGCGCTCGCGGTGCGGATGCGGCCGTTTTCTGATGGGGTGGGTGGGTTGGCGCGGATGGTGCGTGATATTGCGCGGTCGCTGGGCAAAGAGGTGCGGTTGGAAATGATCGGGGAAGGAACTCAAGTGGATCGCGAAGTGTTGGCCAAGTTAGAGGCGCCGCTGGGGCATTTGGTCCGCAACGCGGTGGATCATGGGATCGAGTTACCAGAGGTGCGATTGGCGGCGGGGAAACCCGCGGAGGGCACGGTCACGCTCGAAGCGCGGCATCGGGCAGGTCGGTTGTGGGTCTCAGTGCGTGACGACGGGAGCGGCGTCGATCCCGCCATGATACGGGCGGCCGTTGTTCGCAAAAACCTGGTAAGTGCTGAGGTGGCGCCGCGTCTCAGTGAGGTTGAACTACTGGAATTTCTTTTTTTGCCTGGATTTACGCTGCGGGAGACGGTGACGGAAATTTCGGGCCGTGGGGTCGGGCTTGATGTGGTGCAAAGTATGGTGAAGGCGGTGCGGGGGACGGTGCGGGCGGTTTCGGTGGTGGGGCAAGGTATGCAATGCCAAATCCAGTTGCCGTTGACGCTCTCGGTGGTCCGCGCGCTGCTGGTGGAAGTGGCGGGGGAACCGTACGCGATGCCGCTGGGTTTTATCGCGCATACGTTGCGGTTGGCGGAGAGCGCAGTGGCCTCGACCGAGGGGAGGGCCCATTTTGCATTTGAAGGGCGGCGGACAGGATTGGTGAATGCTTTTCAGGTTTTGGGCCAGAGCGGCACGCCGCGGGCTGGGGCGCTCTCGGTGGTGGTCGTGGGGGAGGGCGCGCGGCAGTTTGGAGTGGTCGTGGACCGTTTTTTGGGTGAGCGCGAGTGCGTCGTCCAGGCACTTGATCCTCGGTTGGGAAAGATCAAGGATATCTCCGCAGGGAGCGTGATGGAGGATGGCGCGCCGGTGCTGATTATCGATATGGAAGACTTTGTGGGTTCGGTGGAAAAAATCGCGGCGGGAGCGGTGCTTGGCGGGGTGCTGACGACGACCGCGGCCCACGCGGTGACACCGAAGCGGATTCTTGTCGTCGACGATTCGCTCACGGTACGCGAGCTTGAGCGAAAGCTTTTGGAAGGGCGCGGTTATGCCGTACAAATTGCGGTCGATGGGATGGAGGGATGGAATGCGGTGAGAACCGGCGTTTACGATTTGGTTATTACGGATGTCGATATGCCTCGGCTGGATGGGGTGGAGTTGACCACGTTGATCAAGCAGGATGCGAAGTTGAGGGCGCTTCCGGTGATGATTGTTTCTTACAAAGATCGCGAAGAGGATCGGCGGCGAGGGCTGGATGCGGGTGCGGATTATTATCTTACGAAGGGCAGCTTCCACGATGACACGATGCTTGACGCGGTGCGTGATTTGATCGGAGACGCGGTGAGCGGATCGGAGGCCGGGTCATGAGGATCGCGCTGGTAAACGATTTGGGGATGGCGGTTGAGGCGTTGCGCCGAGTGCTGGGGCGCGCGCCGCAGCATCAGGTGATTTGGACGGCCGCGGACGGGGCCGAAGCGGTCCGCCAGTGCGCGTTAGCCCGTCCTGATCTTATTCTGATGGATTTGATCATGCCGATCATGGACGGGGTCGAGGCGACGCGGCGGATTATGGCGGAAAGTCCGTGTGCGATTTTGGTGGTGACCGCGACAGTTGAAGGATCAACGGGCCGAGTGTTTGATGCGTTGGGTGCGGGGGCCTTGGATGCGGTGAATACCCCCGAGCTGACTGGGGCGGGTGCGGCCGTCTTGTTGGCGAAGATTACGGCCCTGGGTCGGCTGATTGGGCCCACGCGGCCGGTGGTGGTGCCGACGACGTCGCGGTTTTTTCCTGCGACGGAGCGATCCTCCTCGGGCGGCCTCCCCTGGTTGGTCGCGCTGGGCGCCTCGGCGGGCGGCCCTTCGGCGCTCGCCACGGTTTTAAAGTATTTTCCGGCGGACACCGCGGCGGCGTTTCTGGTCATTCAACACCTTGACGAAAGTTTCGCGCCCGGATTGGCGGCGTGGCTCGGTGATCAAACCCCGCTGCAGGTTCGTCTGGCCCGAGAGGGTGACTCCTTAACCCCTGGCACGGTGTTACTCCCCGGCAAAGGGGACCATTTGGTGCTCAACTCGCGAAGTACGTTAGGCTACCGTCGCGAGCCGGCGGATTATTTTTATCGACCATCGGTTGATGAATGTTTCGCGAGTATCGCGGCGTATTGGAAGGGGCCGGCGGTGGGGGTGATTCTCACTGGGATGGGTCAAGACGGCGCGCGCGGCTTGCGGAAAATGCGGGACGCCCGCTTTGCCACCTTTGCCCAGGACGGCGCCACGAGTGCGGTTTTTGGTATGCCTAAAGCTGCCGCTGAGCTCGGGGCCGCCGATGCCGTGTTGCCGCTCAATCAAATCGGGCCTGCCGTGCAGCAGTTGCTTTCGCAGAGTCGATCCGCCTAAAGTCAGCCTTCCCTGATGAATGATCGCGAGCCGCCGTTTTCCATGATTGTCCTGCTGGTCGATGATCAGGCGATTGTGGCTGAGGCCGTGCGCCGCAGTCTCGCGGAGTTGAGTGGTCTGGCGTTTCATTATTGCCAGGATCCACGGCAAGCGGTGGCGCTCGCGCAAACGCTTAAGCCGACGGTTATTTTGCAGGATCTGATCATGCCGGGAATCGATGGGTTTGACTTGTTGCAGCAATATCGGGCAGACCCGCTTACTCGCGATGTCCCTGTGATCGTGCTTTCGACGAAGGAAGACCCGAAGGTCAAGGCGCGCGCTTTTGCCCTCGGGGCGAGCGATTATCTGGTTAAGCTGCCCGATCAGGTCGAGTTGATCGCGCGGGTGCGTTTTCACTCGGAATCATTGATCAACGCCCGGCAGCGCGATGAAGCTTTTCGAGCGCTTCGCCAAAGCGAACACCAGCTCGCGGAGCGTAATATCGACCTCATTTCGCTAAATCAGAAACTCGAGAAAGCGACGCTCGCGAAGTCGGATTTTCTGGCGAACATGAGTCACGAGATTCGCACTCCGATGAATGGGGTCATTGGTATGACGACGCTCTTGTTCGATACGGATTTGACGGGTGAGCAACGGGCGATCGCGGAAATGATCAAGAATTCGGGCGATAGTCTGCTCGCGATTATCAACGATATTTTAGATTTTTCAAAAATTGAGTCTGGGATGATTGAGTTAGAGACGCGCGGGTTTGACCTGCGGTTATGCGTCGAAGAAGCGATGCAGTTGCTGGCGTTTAAGGCGGCGGAAAAGGAACTCGATATGGTCGTCCTACTTGAACCAAGCACGCCGACGATGGTGGTCGGTGATATCACGCGGCTGCGTCAGATATTGGTAAATCTGATTGGTAATGCGGTTAAGTTTACGGCGCGGGGAGAAGTGGTCGTCTCGGTGGGTGCGAGTGCGGGCGCCAAAACGGGCGAGCGCGTTCTTCATTTTTCGGTGGCGGATACTGGCTTGGGTATTCCGCGAGAAAAGCAGGACCGGCTCTTTCAAAGTTTTAGCCAAGTTGACAGTTCGACCACGCGGCAATTCGGCGGCACGGGCTTGGGCTTGGCGATTTGTAAGCGGCTGGCGGAGTTGATGGGTGGTCGTATTTGGGTCGAGAGTGAGGGGGGCCGCGGGTCGAAATTTAATTTCAATGTGCTGGTGGGCCAGAATGATTTTGCGCTGCCTGCCTGGAGCCAGGCCCCTGCGATGTTACGGGGCAAGCGCGTGTTATTGGTGGAGGCGAACGCTGCCCAGTGCCGGGCCTTTGCCCAGTATGCCGCGGTTTGGGGGCTGCTTTTGACGGAGGTACCGAGCCTGGTGGCGGCGACCGCGGCGTTGGCGGTTCCTGGGGCGTGCTATGATTTATTAGTTTTGGATACTGGCTTCTTTGGTTCCGAGGTGGCCGCTGGGGTCGCGCGTCTGCGGGCTAACGCGGGCGCCGCCGCCGTTTTGCTCATGGCATTGCGCCGATTGCGCGCAGAAGAGGTGAGCGCGGCGGGTATGCCGGTGGTGGTGGTTAAACCCCTGCGGCCGGCTCAATTGTTGGAGGCGATGGTGAGCTGCGTGGTGAGTCTGCCGGCTCGCGTTAAACGCCCGCCGGCGGCGACGCCCTTCGCCGATTCGCTCGCGGCGCGTTTCCCTCTGCGGATCTTATTAGTCGATGATGTCGCGATCAATCAGATGGTGGGCGTGATGATGTTGCAGCGGCTGGGTTACCAGGCGGACGTCGCGGGCAATGGGGAAGAGGCGCTTGCCGCGCTCGAAGCCAAGGTTTATGATCTTATCTTTCTCGATGTGCGGATGCCCAAGATGGATGGCTACGAGGCGGCGCGGCGGATTTGTGACAAATGGGCGGGCACGGATCGCCTTCGCCCGCGCATTGTGGCGATGACAGGAAACGCCCTCCAGAGTGATCGGGAAAAATGTTTAGCGGCAGGGATGGACGACTATATTTCCAAACCCGTGCGGGTCGAGGAGCTGAAGGCGGTGATTGAGCAGTGCCGCGCAGCACCGAGCGGGAGTGCCTCGTGAAAGCTCTGGCTAAATGGGCGGCTGGCGGCGACTTCTGCCACGAATTTTGGATCCACGGTGGGTCTCGCCGAGGGTTGCTCGGTTCATGCCGAGGGGCGGTGCGTCGAGGGTTTCGGCTGGGTATGCTCGGGGTACTGGCGATGGCACTGGGTTATGCCGCTGAGGCCGTTCCTCGGGCGAGTAAGCCTGACGTGAAGGCGGCCATCGTGGCGACGATTGAGGGACAGTTAGTCGCGTTTCGCCAGGGGGACATCGCCAAGGCCTATAGTTTTGCCGCGGCGCCTTGGCGCGCGCAGAAAACCATCCAAGAATTCGGTTTTATCGTGCAGGCGGGATATCCGGAAATCTGGGCTAATACGCGCGCGGAGTTTGGGATCGTGCGCGAGGTCGGTGCCCGTGCCTATGTGACGGTGCAGGTTTCTTCTGAAATGGGGCGAGCGTCCTTTGATTTTACTCTTGCGAAGGAAAAAACCGACTGGCGCATCCTTGGGGTTGAACGCCACGAGCAGAAGAAGTCAGGTAAAGCATAGGGCAGATCTGCGCGGGTGGTTTATGCTCGGCGGAGGCGTTCTCCGTAGGGCGGGTCCGCGGTTTCTGGGTGACGCCCGGTCCCGAGGCTGTCACCTTGAGGTGCGTGGGCGGCGGTGTTTCCTTGCCGTGAGCAGGGGGGTGGTTGGTCCGTTCGCCCGGCCACGAGACGCTGGGCGCGCGTTCAGTTTTTCTTGGGTGCGCTGGGTTCTGGCAGCTTGCATGATTGCCAGGCGATGAATCGCCAAACGCCTTTTTCCAAGCGGTAGGCAGCGAGAAAACTTAGGTGGAGTTCGTTAAACGGGGCGACTTTTCCCAGGAGAAATTTCCCGCGTCCGGTCATGTGCACGAGACCGGGAACAATTTCGCGAAACTCCCGTTGCTCGTAGGTGATCGCGTTGTACTTTGATCGTCCGGAAGTTAGTGCAGCGCTCAGGGATGTCTTGGTATCGCTACTTCCGCTGGAATGGACGTAGAGGAGGTCGTCGGAGAAGGTGGCGGCGATTTTGGCGGGGTCAGCCGAGATCATCGCGGCGACGCGGGCGTCGTCGGCGGCCTGCCACGCCGCGGCGGGATCGGCGGCGCTGGAGGCCACGCGGCCGAAACCCAGCAAAGCACAGAGTAGAAGCGAACGGAGGACGGTGGTATTCATAGGGAGGAGGGGATCATGAAGGGTCTTAGCATATTCGCGTCCGGGTTTCGATATTTTCCAGCGAAGAACTAAAAAAATGGGGGGGGCGCAGGGTTTTTATAAAGTAGCCGAAGCTCGTTCGCGGAACTGCGTTCGCGGGGCCGGTGCGAAGACGGCCATGAGGTGGGGCTCGTTGTTTCTACGGGATAACGTGGGTGAAGGGGGTGCGACGGGGGGCGCGTCGGTTGAAGGCTCGGGCGGATTCTTGGAGATCTTTCGGCGCGCTCGGCGCGGGTGTGATCGACGAGGAGAAGGCTTACGGACCACGTGATGCGCGGGTTCGGCCCCCAAGCCGGAGAGGTTGCTCGCAGTTGCGAAAAGGTCGCGACCGCTGTCGTGCGAGTGGATCGGCGCGACGATCAGCAGGGTGAATTTCGGGCTCTGGGGAGCACCGTTGCTATGGAGCTTCTCCACCAAAACAAGTTTTGGCCCCGACGGGAAGAAACAGCTTTCTTTCCCCACCAACGACTAGCAGAAGCTGTTTCTTGAGCAGAGGGTGGGTGGTGGGGGAGCGAAGCACGCCTTCGTGGCCACCATCGGCGACAGGAGTGTCGCCGGTCCGTCGGATGGGCGACACTCTTGTCGCCCCTGCTGCATGGGAACCTCCCCACCAAAATAAGTTTTGGCACCGACTGGAAGAAACCGATTTCAATTTCCACCAACGACTTACATAAGATGTTCCTTGAGAGCCAACTCACCAAAACAAGTTTTGGCCCCGACGGGAAGAAACAGCTTTCTTTTCCCACCAACGACTTGCAGAAACTGTTTCTTGAGAGCTGTTTCATGGGAGCAGCTCGAAGCGTAAGCCGGCTCGGCCGGAACGCTCAGCGGGGATCAAAAAAGGGCGGCGGCTTGGAAGGGAGGAGCCCGCTGGCGGGCGATTCAGCGCGACCGCAGCCGTCACTTGCATCCCATCGCCCGCAAGCGAGCTCCTCCAGCCGGCCTTCTTCGACTCCTGCTCACGGTACCGCCGCCCCCATTTCCTTCGCCAGCTTCTCCGCTTCCGCCGGCGTGATCGTGAATCCCGGGGCGACCGAGCGCGTCGCGCGGTCGGAGAGGAACCAGCGGCCCCATTCCACATACGGCGCGTCGTCGGGCAGGTCGGCGAGCGTCTGGCGCACGCCGGCGATTTTTCCGAAGGCATCGGCGGAAGGGATGAACCGGCCTTCTTCGTTCAGCGTTTTGCCCGCGCAAATCGCCGCGAGGTCGAGCAGCCACTCCGGCGTTTTCTCGCCCGCGGGCAGCGGGGGCGGCACGGACCAGAGGTGAAAAACATTGTCCGCGGTCCCCGTGCGCACGAAGCGGCCGTCCGGGCTGAACTCCGCGAGCACAATCGCTTTCCCCTGCATCAGCGGCTCGGTGGCCGGCAGGGTGCTGCGCACGTCCCACAGCCGCGCCGTGCCGTCGCTGGATGCGGTCACGACGCGCCCTCCATCCGGCGAAAATTTCGCGGACGCGATGGCGGCGAGCCCGAGCGGCATCGGCTCGCCGATGGGGGTGCTGGTGTTCCGGTCCCAGAGGCGCATCTCGCCGTCGGCCGAATGGGTGAGCAGGTTGCCGTCGGGGGAAAACTCCGCACCATGGACGCCGGCGCTGTGAAACAAGACCGAGCCAACCGCTTCACCCGTCCGGCCATCCCAAAACTGCGCTTCGCCCTGGGTGCTCGTGGTCGCGATCCGGCTGCCGTCGGGGCTGAACAATATGGCGGGCATGAAATTGGCTTGGTTTTCGAAGCGGAAAACCTCCTTGCCCGTCGCCGCGTCCCAGACCCGCCCCACGTCGGCCCTCACTCCCACGGTCACGCGAGCCCCGTCGGGACTGAAGTTGACGCGACGTGTCAAAGCAAGAATGCTCGCGCTCGTCGCAATCGCCGGACCCACCGGCTGGCCAGTCCGAAGGTCCCAGACCCGCAGGCTAAGCCATCTGGGCGTTGCGAAGACTACCCGGTCGCCGGCGGCGCTAAACGCCACGTTGCTGCCAGTCGTTGTTTCATCCGGGGCATCGGCCAGCGGAACGACCTTTTCGATTTTGCCGTCGCCGAGCCACCAAGCCTGCCAGGGGCCGGGAACCGTCTGCACGACCATCACCTTGAAGTCCGTTCTCACGCGCGACCTGTCGGTCAAGGTATTTCCTCTTTCGTTTCCGCGCAACCAGGGACGGATGGGCTCGGGGTAGGCGAAACCGCCCGGGACTTCGCGACCCGACGCGGCGTCAATCACCCGCGCACGATCGCCGAGCATCTGGAGCAACCGGCTGGGCGACGCGGGCAGAAACGGCGCCGGCATCGGCTGCGGCGTCCGGGGCAGCGCCACAGACTTGGCCCGCCCCTGGCCGATCCGAAAACGATACCAGGCGCCTTCGCGCGTGCCGATCGTCACCTGCGTGCGGTCGGGCGAAATTGCCGTGATCGGGGGGCGGCGTAGCTGCAAGGTGGGCTCGGCCAGCAACTGACCGGTGGCCACATCCCACACGCGGACAAAACCGTCGGTGGCGGTGGTCAGCAGCACATTGCCATCGGCACTGAACCTCGCCGCGATCACGTTGCCACCATGTTTCAACGCCGGCACCCGCGGGTTGCCCGTGGCGAGGTCCCACAGATCGAGTGAGCCGATGTTGGAATAGGTGGCCAGCGTTTGGTTGTCGGGAGAGAACACCGGTTCAGTCCAGCCACGAATAGATTTCTCGGTCGCGATGCGGGCGATGCGGGCCCCGGTTTCGGCATCCCACACCTCAAGGACGGTCGCCCACGTCACAATATACCGGCCGTCCGGACTGTAGAACAGCCCCACTCCTCCAAACCTTGGTGCCACGACAGCGCCTTCAACGGGCTGCGCCGGAGCCAGCGGGGCGCCGTCGGGCAACGAGTAGCGACGGAGGAAGAGCGCATTGTTTTCGCTCTCGCGTTGCACCGCCACCACCTGACGGCCGGTCGGACTTATCGCCCGCACATACGCTCCGAAAGGGGCTCGCAGCGTGATCTCAGTCGTTCCCGTTGCCGTGTCGCGCAGGTGGGCCACGGTCGGAAGAGTTTCGGTGGCGCCCATGCCTCTTGATTCGCCCCACAGATGCCATTTTCCGGTGGTCGTCAGGAAGCTTGGATTCTCGAATGGAATCGGTGGCAGCGTGCGGCCGGTGGCGGCATCGCATACGACCATCGTCTGGTCAGCGAGCGTGGTGGAAAAAAAGTCGCCCGAATAGGTCCGCGCGCTACCGCTAGTGCTAGTGCCACTGCTCCGCTGCCCGGTCCGCATCAGCTCGGCTTCAAACCGGAATTCGCGGGTCAGTTGCCCCGTCTTATCCAAGACCCGAATGACACCGTCCCGACACTGGATAACAAAAAACCCGCGCGTCGTAGTCCCGAAACCAACCACCGGCGGCGAAGGCAACTGCGAGCGCTCGACCGCGCCGGTCGCGAGATCGATGCGGCCGTAGGCACCATCCTGCCAGAGCACGGCGGCGCTTTTTCCGTCGGCGGAAAAGTCCGTCCACAGCACGGGCGAGGGATGGGTCACGGCCGCGCCCTCGGGCAGCAGGAAATTGCGCGAGGTGAGGAGCGAGGCGAGGCGGGGCGCGATGGCGGGGTTGTGCGGATCGCGGCGCGCGGCGCGCAGCAGGTGGGCGAGGCCGTCGGTGGTTTTGCCTTCGTCGAACAGACGCGAGGCCGTGCCGAAGTCGGTCCGGCTGATGCGCTGGAATTCGAGGCGGCGCTGGCGCAGGCCGAAGAGCCCGGCGGCGCAGAGCACGAGGACCACGGCCGCGAGCCCGCCGATGATCCATCGCTGCCGGTGCGTGCGGCGCGTGGCGGCGGCGAGCACGCGCTGTTCGTGTTCGCGCGCCTGTTCTAGCGCGACGCGCTGCTGGCGCGCATCGCGGGCGGCGCGGATGACCTCCGCGAGCACGTCGTGCGTCAGCTCCACGCGCTGGATGCCGGCGCGGTCCTCGAGGCGGAGGAGCCGGCGGGCGACGAGCGTGTCGATCAGCGGCTGCGTGACGCCGGAAAATTCAAGCGCGGTCTCGAGCGCGAGATTATCGCGGAAGCCGGACTTCGTGAGCAGGTGATCCTCGACGAAGGTGCGCATGCCCGCCGGCAAATCGGCCACGCTGCGCTCGTAGAAATCGGTCAGGATCTCGCGGCGATTGCCGGTGACGAGGTCGGCGGTGATCTGCGCCTGGCCGAGCGCGCGGCGGCGCTCGTTGAGTTCGCGGCAGATCACACTGAGGAGCGCCGGTTCCACATCCAGCTCGGCCAGTCGCTCTGCGGAGCCGCCGCGCGCGCCGGCGACAAACTCGACAATCGCGCGGGCGACGTCGTCCGTCACGAGCGCGCCGCCTGGCTTAAGGACCGCTTCCAGCGCTTGTGTGCCGGTCATGCGGGAGAGCCGCATGCGTTTCTGCATGAGCGCCGGCATGATCGTCTTCAGCGTTTCCAGGTCCGGTAAAAAATCCTCCCGCAGCGAAATGATCACGCGGTAGTCAGTGCGCCCGAAATCGAAGGCCTCCATCTCGGCCGACGACTGATCGAGGCGGGCGACGAGTTGCGCGGAGGGTCGGTTCTCGACGAGCTCCGCGAGCTCTTTCATGAACGCCACCGCGCGCTCGCGCCGCTCGCCCCGGGCCGCACCGAGCGTGAACAGCTCCTCGAATTGATCGAACACGAGCACGGGCACGACGCCGAGACCGTCGCGGTCGAGGAGGCGGTCGTCGCGGTGATGGAAAAATTCCCAGAGCGTCTCGCCCGGCTGGGCGACGCCCGGCTTGGTCCACGTGCCCCACTTGGCGGTCTCGGTGCGGACCATGGCCTTGATCTGCTCGGTAGGCGATGGCGCGGCGTCACCGTGATCGAGCCGAATGTAGATCGGGCAGAAGCCGTCCGTGCGCATCCGGGGAAACACTCCGGCCTGGAGAATCGAAGATTTGCCGAGACCGGACTGGCCGAAGAGGACGACCAGCGGCCGCCGCTCGGCGAGCTGCGTGAGGTCGATGATCTCCTCGTCGCGCCCATGAAAATACGCGCGCTGATCCTCGGTAAACGTCGCGAGACCCGGCCACGGATTGTCGCGGTCGATCGCGGCGAAGGAGATTGGGGGCGACGCAGACATCGAAGTTTAACCGCAGATTACGCAGAGGACACAGATACCAAGCCCGCTAAATGAATGTCTTTATCTGTGTTCATCTGTGAAATCTGTGGTGAAAAATCAGGGAGTCTTGCTGCCCAAGAGCTCCTTCAGTTTCGCGGCCACCTCCGACGTGACCGTTCCACCCGGCAATCGCGTCCAGTGCGTTTTCAAGAATTGCTCCGGCACGTGCGCGCCTTTTTCCGGCGTGTCGTCGATGCACACGGGCAAAATGAAACGCGCGCCGGCCAGCATGCCTTCGGTGCGGTCCACCGCCCAGTTCCACTCGCGGCGGAACCAGCCTTCGACGCGGCGCTGCGTCGTCGCCGAAATCACCGGGATGAAATAGCCGCAGCGCGCGACGTTGCCGCGGATCTTGCGGGCAAAATCGTCGCCGCTCTCCAGACGCTCCATGTCGAACCACGCCTTGATCCCCGCGGCGTCGAGTCCGGCCTTGAGCTGTTGCACCGCAGCGAGGTCCTCGCGCGCGTAACTGATGAAGACCGCATGATCCGCCATCTCGCGACTCGGCGACAGAAAACGTTCCGGCGCGCCCGCGACCGCGCTCGCCGCGCCAAAACCAGCCGTGACCACCGGCCCGCGCCGCGCGAGCCAGCGCCGGTGCAGTTCGTCGACAAACGCCGCGGCGCCGCCGCTGAACAACCGCGTGCGGCTGCTCACCTGTTGCATGAAAAACACGAGACCGGGTTCCTCGAACGCGTGCGAGTCGGCGAGGGTTTCGCCGGAGTCGCGGGGATCGGAGAGCCGCCGGCGTTTGGCGAGGCGCAGGAAGAGGCGCGTGAGCCAGTCGGAAAAACCGCCGCCGAGCATCAGGAGATGGTTGCGCTCAAGTTCGGCGAAGAGCCGCTCCGGCATGTAGTGCGCCGTCTGCAGCGCGCAGACGAACTCCAGCACGTCCTCGTCGGAGATCACGTAAGTCGGCGACGCCGAGAGCCGGCCCATCAGGTGATAAACGAGCGGCCGCTGCAGGGCGGAGCGCCCCGAGGGGAGATCCACGAGTTCGCTCGGGGTGTAGGCAGCGACATCGGTGTTTTTGGTGCCACCGAAACGCACGCGGTTGATCGCATCCTCGAGCAGCGAGTCGAACGTGGTGCTGACGTAGAGGTCGAAGTCTGTGATCTCGGCGAGTTTCAGCAGCGCGGGCGACGGCTCGAACCTCGCCTCGCGCATGATCGTGCGGATGCGGGTGTAGAGATCCTCGCGGCGACCGCGGTTCGCGAGATGGCGCACGATCACGTCGTTCAGCGAGAGGGGGCCGCTCCGGCCGGTCGCCGGCATGCCGAGGCGCGTCGCGAGGGCGCGTGCCAGCCACGTGTAGAGATTTTCCGGGCCAGCGTCGGTCTGGACGACACAGAGCTCGGGGCCGATAATCGGAATGACGCGCTTCTCCTCGATGTAGTTGAGCAGGTCCTCCCACGCATCGTCGTCGAACGCGGCGGCGGCTGAAACGGGGGATTCGGCGGCGAGGGACGACATCGGGGCAAGGGGAGCAGGACGACGGAACGCGGAACGTTCAACACTCAACGTTTAAGTTTCGGAGCAATTCCCTATCTCTTGAATTGGTAGGGGCGCGCCTTGTGCGAGCCCTCGGGCGCGGACAAGCCACGCCCCTACATGGAACGTACGAGGCTCTGCCCCCAATGTCACAAAGATTTCGTTGTCGCATAGCGTGCTCGTGCGGCGGCTCTACTTCCTCTGAAGGGAGGAAATTTGTGGCGCCGGTGGCGAACGAGCCGCGGCTCGTTCGGCCGCGGCTGGCGCCGCTTGGGCAGGGTATGGAGGGCAACTTCCTCGCATAACGCGCGCAGCCAAACCGACAGCGCCAGGCGGCGGGTGCAGAGCGCGCGCCCCCAATCTTTAAGTCGCGAGAGCACGAGGCGGCGGGCTTCACTGAAGGAGATCGCCGCGAGCGGTTGTTCCAGCCGTTCGCCCGCCTGCCACATCGTGGCCCGCACCAAGCTGTATGCGAGGAGCCCGGCATAAAATTCCTTTCGGGCCATGGCGGCGGAGCCCACGTGCAGCACGTCCATTTTCAGCTGCGTTTTGACGTAGCGGAAGTTCAATTCGGCCTGCCAGCGCTGGCCATACCAGCGTACGAGCAACTCGATCGGATAGTCACCACCGGGCAAGGTGGTGAACAGCCACAGGTCGATCCATCGCCGGTCCCGCTTGAGCCGCACATAAATCAGGCGGCCGGCGACCGGGTTTCGCTCGGTGCCCGGTGGCACTTGGTCGGCGCGGGTGGGATGCCACGTGATCCAGCGCTCCTCGCCGGAACGTAGCGGCCGGCCAGCGCACAATCGGCGCGCCCGCGGCGGACTCAGTCGCACCAGCACGTCCTGATGAAAGCGGGTGGCCTGGGCGGCGATGCTCCAGACCCCGAAATTGGCGTCGCCAATCCACACGGTGAACGCTTCCGCGTGCGCCATCAGGCTCCACGCCATCGCCTGTTCGCTGTGCTCTTGGGCGCCGCAGGTCGCGCTGAGGACGGCGCCGGTCTTGGCACAAAATCCGACGACGATGCGCAGCAGGCACCATCCGCTGTTGCCCCGCTGGTTTTTCCCCGGGGAAAACTCCTTGGCCAAACCCGGCGTCTGCAGCATCGCCAGGGTGCTCCCGTCCAGCAACTGACGCGTCCGGCGTGGCGGTGGCGGCGCGGTCCGCCCACCCGACTCGCCGCCGGCCATCCGGGCCAGCATCGCGGCGACGTGCGCCAGCGCCGCCTGGAGGAGTGCCAGCGGCAGCCGCTGCCGGGCTTGATTGTAAGCGGAGGTTTTTGTCGAGTGGACGCGGCGCGACAGTTTGCGCCGACGCGGCGCCAGTCGGTCCGCACCCCCAGCCCGCAAATCCTTGATCACCGCGGAGAGCGTATGATCGTCGCTCAGGCTGTAGCGCGTCACGATATTCTCGGAAGATTGATTCATGATAAATGGGAGGAGCGCGCGGTATGACAGAGGAATGGGGACAGAGGAATAATGCCCTAATCCTCCGGCCTGGTTGGGGCTTGGGCTTAAACCGCCCATCTTTTTGGCAGAAAGATGGGTCAGAAAAATTCTGCAACCACTGACCGGGATTTTTTTGCCCCCAATTTTTTTGCCAAACTGCCTTGGGTATTCTCGGCTTTTTTGCCGTGTCTCTGCGGTGTCAAAGGCTGGGGCGCCTGAACGGAAGGTTGCACCGCAGAGACGGGACCCAGGCAGAGGTCGGAGAAAGCATGAATCTATTTTGCACCACGCTTGGCCCGGAGATTATGGGATCACGGCCGCCATCATTGAGAAAAAAACGTCATCCGTTTTCATGAAATAGCCCGACGCAGAACAGGAAGGGGAGTCTCCTGACTCGGACCCGCACAGGGGACTGTGCGGACCACTTTGTCGGACCACTTTGGGTCACCGCGCCAGAGGTGATCGGTGCTCGTGATGGCCGGGAATCGACCTGAGCAGTTGCGCGATTTTTTGAATTTCTAACGCGGCCGTCTCGTTCATCTTCCCATAAAAATCGTCCTCGTCACTCTTCCGATCGCGCGCGAGCGGACGTTACCGTCGCTCTGGCGCAGAACGTTCGGCCGTCCGTAGCTGACGGTTGCTGGTGAGTGCGTGCGCTGGGTGCCTTTTATCGGTGATCACAACGGCGACGGCTCGGGTGAACGTGCGCTTCTCGGTGGGGTGGCGGGCCCGCGATCGGCGCGGTCTCGGCCCCGAGCTGCGGTCGGTTGGGCGGGTGCCCCGGTGGTCTCCGTGGCGCCGCCGCTTTTCGGCCAGTAGCTCCTCGGCGCGCTCGGTCGTCCGTTCGTAAATGCCCGCACTCGGGTGTGCTTTTTCCGACCCGAGCGGGGCGACCCCGGCTGGCTCCGCGGTCGCTGGCGTGCGTCCGGCACCCGCGGTCGCACTGGTTGAGCGGGCTCTCGGCGTTACTTCTCGGGCGGGCTTCGGTCCTCTGTCATTTAGCACGCGGCTCGTGCTGGACGGTCGGCTCGTCACTATTTTCGGTCTCGCGTCGGCTGGTTCCGGCCGTTCTCGGTTAGCGTGGAGGTCACCGCGACCATCACCCCGCCGCGGGCGACGTTCCAGGTCCGCTTAACCCTGTCGCTGGCGCCGGCGGGTTTTTTTGGGAGAAGGGCGGGAGCATCGCTGGCAGTGATGGGGCCCCGATGCCGTAATCGGAGAAATCATTATGAATCCCCTGATGCGGCCGGTCCTGCTTGTAAATTTGTAACACGCGGGAATGTTCCTGATCGGTCGTCGGGAATATTTGCGGTGGCTCCCCAGGAAGCATAATTGCGGTATAGGCGCGATGCCGGTCGACCATGCGGCGGATAACAACCATACGGCACAGAAACGTGGATGGGTAATTTCGCCAGCGGGAAACGCAGATCGGGTCGGGCCCTCAGGGCGTGATGGCGGGCCCGGTGGGCGGTGCCGGTGCGATCGGTGCGGGCGCGGGCGCGGGCTTTTCGAGGATCATCTCTTGTTGTTCGGTCTTGCCTTGGTGCCGGAGGCGGATCGTGAGTGGGATGGACGTGCCGCCGAGTCCCAGACGTGAGGTCATGGGTTCGGCCGTGGTGGCCGCGCCCGGGGCGATGGTGATTTTTTTCGGTAGCACGACGAAGTTCCCGAGCGGCGAATTAAATTCCAAGACTTCGACCTCGGCTGTTTCGCTGCCGTGGTTGGTCAGACGAAGTTGTAGACGGACGGGCGGTTGTTTGCTGGTCACGATGCGCGGTGCGGTTTCGCCGTCGCGCGCCTGGGGGACCTGCGCAGGGCTGCGGGAATTGTTTCCGCTGTTGCCTCCGCGGCTGCCACCGCCGCCGCCGCCACCACCGCCTCGGCGGGCTCCGCCACCGCTCGCGCCACCACCATCACCGCCACTGCGGCTATCGCGGCTTTCGCGGCTTTCGCGGCTCGCGGACGGTTGGCCGAACTCAACATTCCCGAGAATTATTTCTGTCTCAATCTGCCCGGCGAAAAAATGGCTGCGCGCGCTCATCGTCGAAATCGAATTCGGCGCGGCCGCGGTTGGATCAAGTGGGCCCTCGGGGGGAGGGCGCCGCGTGCCGCGTGGGGTTTCGCAACCCGCGAACGCGATCAGAGCGAGGGAGACGGAGACGGATCGCAGAGGGGAGAGCTGGCGACGGAACTGGGGGTACATTTTTGCGGTTCGACGCCGGCTCCGGAAAAATGTTTCCTCCGGGTTAAATTTATTTCGGGCAGATGATCGCTTGATGAAGTGCGGCCAATGGCCGCTTCTCTTTGAGGCGAAGGCTGGCGATGAGTTCACAATCGCGCCGAGAAAAAAACGCTCGGCGCGGGGGACCAGTCCGGTCGGAGCGGTGGTCCGTCCGGGACTAGCACGCTCCCACGCGGGTGCGGGCAGCTTTCGCTTTGGCTGGCGGTGACACTTCGTGGGCAAGGCTCGAGCCGAGGCCGCGGCTGCGTGCGGGGGATCGCCTTGGGCGCTTGGCGCGGCGGGGTTGCGCTGAGACGGTCGCTGCTTGGCCGGAAACGGCGCGAGCGCGGCCAACAGCGGCGCGGAGGCTGACGATTAGCTCCAGTTAAAATTGAAGCTTACGCTAATCCTTTCCTCGGGCACGCGATGGGCGGCCACCTCGTGTCTCAGCCAGCTTTCAAAAAGAATCAATTGGCCGGCCTCTGCGGGGTACGTGATGTGGGCCTGATTTTCTTCCCGAGTCGAGGTACGCTTGGGCGGCGCGGCCATGAAGCGATCGAGGCGGGGATCCTCGAACTTTAGGCCAGAACAGCCGGCGGGGGTGGCGACGTAGTAGGTGCCGCTAATAAAGGAGAGGGGATGTAAGTGAAGAGAATGGGCCGTAGTCGGCGGCATAATATTTACCCAAAGATCGGTGAGACGGATCGAGCGCCCGCGCAGGTCCATCTCGAGGGAGCGGGCGAAGACTTGGACGTGCCGGGTGAATTTTTTTTCGAGTTCGGCAAACGTACTGGAGAAACGGTGGAGCTCGTTCATCGAGGCATAGCTGGTATAGCCGCCCGGATAATTTTTTTTCGACCAGCGGCGGCCGGCCACGTCGAAATCGCGCAAGCGGCGGCACTCTTCGGCGAGCTCAAGATTGAGCTGAGTCAGCCCGGATTTTTGGAGAGGTTCATTATAAATGAACGTGGGAAACCAGGCGCGGATTGGCATGCGTGAGAGCGTGGAGTCTCGTCGGGCGGTGAGTGCCCGCAACGGAAAAGGGCGAGTGGCTGGCTGGCGCGGCGGCGGCGCGTCCCCCGACTAGGCGGAGCGGGGCTGACCGCGTTCCCCCGGGGACGGGCTGCGGCGAGAGGCGATCAGGGGCGGGGGGTGGAAATGGTTAACGAACGTTACCCATCAATTTTTTCACCCACGGCACGAGAGCGAGGAGTACGGCGGCGGCGGCGGCGACCCAAAGTGCTTGCTGCCAGAAAAAGGTGGCGAGCTGGTCGGCCTGGTCGCTCTTGAATTCTGCGGCGAGCACCCCCGCGAGTTTGTTACCCAGAGCGGCGGCCAGAAACCAGATGCCCATGACGAGACCAACGAGGCGCGGCGGGGCCAGCTTGGTCATGGTGGAAAGGCCCACCGGGCTGAGCAGCATTTCGCCGATGGTCTGGAGGAAAAAAAGACCGACCAGCCAAAGCGGTCCGACCTTACCGGTGGCGGTGAGGTGGGCGGCCGGGAGCATGAGGATGAAAGACAGACTCACAAAAAAGAGACCGAGGGTAAATTTCATAGGGCTGGACGGCTGCTTGGCCCCGAGCTTGATCCAGAGCCATGCAAAAACGGGAGCGAGGACGATGACCCAGATCGAGTTAACGGATTGCCAGTAGGATGAAGGGAACGACCAACCGAGGATTTCGTTGCGCGTGAGACGGTCGGCGAAAAGCGTAATGGATGAACCCGCTTGCTCGAAGATGGCCCAGAAAATTTCCGCGGCAAAAAAGAAAACGAGGATGGCGGCGAGGCGTTGACTATCTGGGTGGGGGCGGAAAGCGAAGCCGAGGATAGCGGCGATTTGCAGGGCAAAGAGACCGTACACGAGGGCGGGGTACTCGTCGCTGGCCTTCATCGCGAGAATAAGGGCGAGTGAGCCGAGGGCGACGAGGGCGAGTTTTCCCCACGGGCGCGAACCGTTGGCGGCTGGGGTGGGCGGGTGACCGACGTGGGCGAGCCGGGCATTTTGCCTGAGGTAAACGAGCAGACCGAGCGTCATGCCGACGCCCGCCGCGCCGAACCCCCAGTGCCAGCTATGGGCTGGGTCGAGGCCCCACGCGGACAACCGGAGTTTCCAGTCGGCACTCTGGGCGAGATAGCCGGTGACAAGCGGCGCAAGAAATGCGCCGATATTAATCCCCATGTAAAAAATGGAGAAACCGGCATCGCGGCGTTCATCGGTGGGTCGATAGAGGCTACCAACCATTGTGGAAATATTGGGTTTGAGGAGCCCGGTGCCAAGGGCGATCAGCACGAGGCCCGCGTAGAAAGTCGCGAGCGAGCCCGCGGCCATGGTGAAATGGCCGGTGGCGATAATGATCCCGCCAACGAGGACGGCGCGGCGGGCCCCGATAAAATTATCAGCAATGAAACCGCCGAGAATGGAGAGGAGGTAAACGCTCATCGTGTAGGTGCCGTAAATCGCGGCCGCTTTTTTGGTTTCAAAGCCGAGGCCACCCTCCGCGGCTGTCTTCACCATGAATAACATGAGCAGTGCGCGCATGCCGTAATAACTGAAGCGTTCCCACATTTCGGTGAAGAACAGGGTGGTGAGCCCTTGAGGGTGCCCGCCGATTCCGCCGGTCTCGGCGAGGTCGCTTTGGCGCAAGCTCTGAGGGTGGATCGAAGGGGAATCATCGTTCATAGTAAGCTCAGGTTGGTCCTCCCCGGAGCTTCGGCAAAGCTCAAATGCACCCTGCCGTGAATCGGGGCTCCCCGCGTGAACCCAGAGCGTCGTTGCGAGGGGCGTCGTGCCGCGTTTCTGGGGACGAGGTGGCGGCGGGATCGGCCGAACTCAAGCTGACTTGAGCCCCGAGGTAGCGATCCCGGCGTGAGTGCCGGCTCGTCTGCGCAACGGCGTGAGTGCACGCACGTCTGCGCAACGGCGGTGGTGGCACGTCTACGCTTCGACGGATTGAGGGTGGAAAGATTTTATCTTCCCACCATTTCTCCGGCAAGTTTTTGGCAGGGAAACAACCGAGGGGCAGACAAAGTCCATGAACCCACGCCAGGATTGATCGTGCCGCGCAATCCGAGCGTGCGGGTCAACCCGTTTAGCGACTCGATCAAGATCAGGCCGGTCGGGATTATTTTTTTGAGCGTTCAGCGGCAGGGCGCCGCGCCTCGGGCCAAGACTGCACCCTCAGGCGGCGTTGATTAGCCGCAGAGAAAGTCGCCAAGGAGCGCCGCGCGCCCCCTTCGCGTTTGGCGGCCGGCCAAGACTGCAACGGGAACACCCGGGGGTTAGCGGTTAAACATATTATCGATCAAAATATGGATGACCTTGTCCGGCGTTTTGGGGAAAATCGTCGGCTGGTGATAATTGCCGTCGGCTAATTTTTTGCGGGGATGGACGTTGTGAAGATTGATCTCGATACCAATCAGGTAGCGTTTGAAATCCCACTCCCAGCGGGCGTCATAGGTGAGCAAGGCTTCGGTGTTTTCCGGCATCATGGTGAGCGGGCCAGAGGAGGCTTCGCGACCCATCCGCTTGAGCTCGGCAACGAAGAGTTCGTCAAGGTGGTGGTTGTCGTTGAGTCGCTTCTCAACGTAGATTTTTTGGAACCGATCCAAAGCCATGACTTTGCGCGTGGCGGAAGAGGTCGCGCAGCCGGTGCCCCACGTGAGGAGCAGCGAAAGGAGGATAAGCGAGGGGATAAATTTCACGAGAAGTCGAGGTTGGTGCGGGTTGGGTTAAGTTCAAGAGGTTGCGACAATTTTGTGTGAGGCGGGGAGAGCGGATGGCGTCAGGGGCGAAGGCGTCGCCCGGCGAGCAGGGCCAGAGGCGACGCGGGCTCAGCGCGGGCGACCGGCTTGGCCATGCTCGAGGACTTCGCGAAGGGTGGTCCGCCAATTAAGTCGAGCGGAGATGCCTTGATGGTGGCCGCGGCCTTCTTCCAGGCTCACTTTGTAAGCGAGCTCGAGCTGCCACTTGCCAGGGAGTTTCCATTGGGCCGTTCGCGCCAAAGGCACATCCCAAACCGCTCCGGTTCTCAATTCATGCGAGAGATGCCAGGCGGTCTCTTCGTGGATACGACTCCAGCGATATTCAGCGAAATAGCCCAGCTGGGAGGGCTTGAAGAAGAAACCGGGCAGGATCTCGATAATATTTCGGCGCATGACCTCGGACGGTGGCTCGGCGCGATGGGTGAGTTCGACGCTGCGGTCGTAGGCAAGGTTGAGGTAAAACGTGGTGGTGGGCCAGGTGGTGAGTTTTCGAGAGGCCGCGATCAGCGGTTTAATGTGGGTGTAATGGTCGTTGAGGACCACCGGTGGCCGGCCGAGGGGCACCCGAGTCTCCAAGCCGACCGTGGTCTCAGTGAAAAAATTCCAGCAAGCGCCGACGTCGTGCCGGATGGCTAATCGGGCTTCGCCCGGACCCCCGCGGTAATCGCGGCCATGGTTTGTTGGGTTCGGCACGAAGGGGATGAGCCCGGCGCCAAGTTCCCAACGTTCGGTCAGTCCATAGCGCAATTCCATCGGAACGCGCACATACTCATTGGCGCGAAGGTCGCTGAATTTAGGCCGGAGGTTGAGGGTGAGATTGTTCTTTTCGAGCACGCCGGGCAGGATCGTATCGAAAAAGCCCGTCATCTGCAGGACGCGCTCGCGGAGACTCTCGACGGGGTTGCTCCCCTCGGCCGCGCGGAGGGCGGTCGCCAGCGTCAATGCCGCCACCACGAAGGTGAATCCGGTCGAGCGGGGGCGGAGGGCGAGGTGGAGCATGCGGAGAGCGGCGGACCGCCCGGCGACGAAACGGAGGCGAATCGTTTCGTGCGCGGTCAACCCGCCTAATCCAATCTCCGTGTTTCGCTCCGAAGTAGAGCGAAACTTTCACTGACCCGTAAAAATGTCCGGCGCGTTTAGCCGTGCAGGTATGTATTCAACAAATTTTCCAGATACTCCTGCTTGCCGGATTTCGGCGTGGGCTCGCCCAGCTTGGTGAGGACAAGCTTCTCGAGCTCGCGGAAATTGCTCCGGCCCGCCGCGATGTCACGACCATAGCCCGTGTCGTAACTGGCGTAGCGGGTGCTGAGGAACTCCTCGAATTTACCATCAGCGAGGATCCGTCGCGCAATTTTGAACGCGAGTGCATAGGCATCCATGCCGCCAATATGCGCATGGAAAAGATCCTCCGCATCAATGGAGGGTCGGCGGAGCTTGGCATCAAAATTGAATCCACCTCGACCAAGACCGCCCGCCCGCAGGATCGAGGTCATGGCCAGCGTCAGTTCCTTGACGTCCGTATTAAACTGGTCGGTGTCCCAGCCCAGCAGGAGGTCGCCGGAGTTGGCATCAATGGATCCGAGCATGCCCTGAGCGGCGGCGACTTCGATTTCGTGTTGGAACGAGTGACCCGCCAGCGTGGCGTGGTTCGTCTCGATATTAAATTTAAAGTGCTTTTCCAGCCCGTATGTCCGGAGAAAGGCGATGCCGCTGGCGACGTCGAAGTCGTACTGATGCTTCGTGGGCTCCTTGGGTTTTGGCTCGATTAAAAACTGGCCCTTGAAGCCGATCGATTTGGCATAGGCCACGGCCATGTGCATGAACGCCGCAAGATGATCTTGCTCGCGCTTCAAACGAGTGTTCAAGAGCGTCTCGTAGCCCTCGCGACCGCCCCAGAATACGTAGTTTTCTCCGCCGAGTTGCTGGGTGACCTCAAGGGCTTTTTTCACCTGCGCCGCGGCGTAGGCGAAGACGTGCGCATCGGGGTTGGTGGCGGCGCCGGCCATGTAGCGCGGGTTGGAAAAGAGATTCGCGGTGCCCCAGAGAAGTCGCACCCCCGTCGCGGCCTGCAGATCGGTCGCGTGCGTGACCACCGCGTCGAGGTGGCGATTCGATTCGGCAAGCGTGCGCCCCTCGGGCGCGATGTCGCGATCGTGGAACGCGTAGAAAGGCGCGCGGATTTTCTGGAAAAATTCAAACGCGGCATCCATGCGGAGTTTGGCCACGGAGACGGGGTCTCGGCCGCTCTCCCACGGGCGCACGATCGTACCGGGCCCGAACGGATCTGAGCCCGTGCCGCGAAACGCGTGCCAGTAGGCGATCGAAAAACGGAGATGCTGCGCCATCGTCTGCCCATCGACGATTTCATCGGGGTTGTAGTGGCGGAAGGCGAGAGGGTTGGTCGAAGTCGGCCCTTCGTAGGCGATCGTCGGGATACCAGGGAAATGCGCGCGCGTTTTTTTCATAGGAATTCCTGCGAAGATACCTGAAGGCGCGTAAGCTTTGATAACAAAAATCATTATATTTATTTTGATTTTTTACACCAGGGGACGCTGTTTGAGCCATGTCTCGATGGCGCGCTGGAGAATCTCACAGGGGTCGATTAGCCGGTAAACCTGCGTCGGGCGCGACTGCGGTTGTGGCGGTGAAGTCACCGGCCGACGCCAAGACTTTCAAGGTGGCCTTGTTGATCGAGACCTCCAATCGGTATGGCCGCGATTTACTTTACGGCGTGCGCGACTGGACGCGGGCAGGGGAGCGTTGGGCGATCCGATTTTCGGAGCAGGCGCGGTTGGCGCCGTTGCCGGCGTGGCTGCAGCAATGGGCAGGCGATGGGATTATCGCCCGGGTGGACTCCCCGGAAATCGCGCGGGCGCTCCGGCGGACGGGATTGCCGGTCGTGGATGTGAGCGCGGAGCGTTTTGCCTCAGAATTTCCCCGGGTGAGTGTTGATAATGTCGCGGTGGCGCAGCTCGCCGCGGAGCATTTACTGGGCAAGGGCTTTCGCCACTGTGCCTTTTTTGGTGATTCGCAATATCTCTGGGCGCGACAGCGCGGGGAAGAGTTTCGCGCCGCGGTCCTGAAGGCGGGGCGATCATGTGCGGTCTATCCGCGGGGGCGGAGCCGGGAAAAACGACCGGGTTCGGATGAGGAGATTACCGCGATGGCGGATTGGCTGGCGACCTTGCCGCGGCCGCTCGGTGTCTTTGCCTGTTACGACGGACGCGCTCAGCAAGTGCTGGAGGCCTGTCAGTCGCGCCACTGGGCCGTACCGGAGGCGATCGCGGTGCTGGGGGTCGATAACGATGATGTCTTGTGTGAGCTCTGCACGCCGCCGCTGAGTAGTGTTCAACCCAACGCGCGCCGGACCGGCTATGAGGCGGCCGCGATGCTGGCGCGGATGATGCAGGGTGAAAGACCGGGTCGTCCGACGCGCTTTGTGGCGCCGGTGCGGGTGGTGGAGCGACCGTCGACTGATGTGGTGGCGGTGGCCGACGCGAGGGTGGCTCAGGCGCTCCGTTATATTCGTGAGCATGTGGGCGAGGGGATTGACGTGAGCGACGTGCGGCGGGCGGTGCCGATGTCACGGACACTATTGGAGCGGAAATTTAAAAAAGCTCTGGGCCATTCACCGCACCGGCAGATTGTGCAGCAACGAATCGAGCGGGCGAAACACTTTTTGGCTGAGAGCGAGGTTTCGATCGCGGTGGTGGCGGACTTGGCGGGTTTTGCCGATGCGAGTTACCTGAGCGTGGCGTTCCGGCGGGAGACGGGCGAGAGTCCCTACGCTTATCGCGCGCAGCAACGCACGGGTCGTTGACGCCGTGGTCCCGCTGCCCGGGCAACCGGATCGGGCCCGCGGTCCGTGACCGCCGCCGACCAAGCAAGAATCGAGCGCGTCCCGGTGCGCGGTCAACCGGATCGGGCCCGCGGTCTGCGCTGTGCTCGTTGCCGTCGTGGCGGTCGGCCGATCATCGCGCCAGTGCCATGGCTCCCCAGGGTGGCGTTCAGCGTGAGAACGCGGCGAATTAGCGGCAGGGCGGTGCTGGGTGCGGCCCACCAACGGTGCGCCCAGCACGACGGCCGCTCGTGCTGAAGGGCGGTCCGCGCCGAGGTTTCAGTTTCCTCGCGCCACGATCAGCAGCAGGGCCACGACCAAACCCGCGATCAGTGGGAAGGCGGTCCGCCGCACGATTTCGGTCGCGGGCACACCGGCTTGGTTGGCGGAGAAAATCACGACGGCGGCCGCGGGTGACATGGTCCGGCCAAAGGTGGCGGCGATCGCCGCAAGTACGCCGAGGTCGAGTGCCAGCGCCAGGTTGTCTCTGAGCCCGGGCAGCACGGCTTTCGAAAACGCCACACTGGGGCCGATGCCAGATCCGGTGATGACTCCGAGCACTCCGGGAAAAAATCCGGCGGCCAGTTTACCCCCGATGCCCTCGCTGGAAGCGAGATCGACGAGCCTTTGGGTCAAACCGACCTCCGTCATGCCGGCGATGAAGCAGCTCGCCGTGACGATCAAGGAAATGATGTTGGCGTAGGCGTAGCCGAGGCCTTCAAAAAACGCCCGTACTTGGGCCGTCAGCTCGCCACGGCACAGAATCAGCACGACGATGGTCGCAAGGATCATCGCGTGCGACACCGGCAGCCCCTTCTCGAAAGGCGCGGGCAACGAGTGAAACACGAAGCCGGGCATCGCCAGAAAGATCATCGCCATCGGCAGCGGTGGCAGCAGCGCCTTCCAGTGACTGCTTGCGGCGGTCGCTGGTAGCGCGGCGCAGGGGATGGGTTCACTTCCCGGCTGTCGCCGTGTCAGTAGTGAAAATACCGATACAGCAGTGGCGAAGCCGCCGAGGAGTGGCCAGAACATCGCACCGAGCGCCTGCTTCATCGGGGCCTGGCTCGCCTCCTGAATCGCGACGAGGTCGGCATCGCCGGGATTGTACAAGCTGCCGCCCCCGGAGCAGCCGAGCACGAGGGTGGCGGCGGCGGCGCCCGCTGGATAGCCGGCCGCCAGCATCAAGGGTACGAGAATGGGACCGACCGCCGCGGCGACGGCGGTCTGGCTCGTGATGGCGATGTTGGCGATGAAACCGGCGAGGCAACCTCCGGGAATCAGCAGCCACCAAGTCCGGCGCGCCGGCGCGAGCAGTCGTTGCACGAGTTCGCGATCGCAACCGGTGGCCCGCAGCACGTAGGCGTAGCCCATCGCGGTGCAAATGGGCCCGATGGTCTTGCCATTACCCATCTCGGCGAGGAACACCTCGAAAATCACGAGCGGCTTCAACGCCAGCGTCGCGAGCGCAAGCCCGGCGGTAAAAAGGGTGAGTCTAACCTCCACTTGGCGCACGAGGCCATAGACCGCGAGCGCGATGATGACCAAGGCCGCGAAAAACTGCATGGCGGACAGTAGAACGCGGTCGGTGGCGGGCAAGTGTAGAAGCGACCGGGCAACGGATCGGCTCGATCGCGCTAACGAAACGACGACCCTCTCCCGTCGTCGCGGGCTCTCGTTTAAGGGGAGGACGCGCGGTCGATTGCTAACGCCCGGGGGCGCGCCAGGTCGCCGGTTCTTTTTTATTTCAGCTCAAAAAAAGTGAGACCCTCGACGTGAGATGAAAAGGGCGGTGCTCCTTGATTTTGGCTGGCAAACGTTAGCCCGTGATCGGGGCGGAGCGCGGGGCGCAACCGAGAGCGCGGGGCGGTTGCTGATCGTTTCAAGAGACGCAGATTTCTCTTGCGAGATTGCTTTTACCGCTGGTTCAAATTTACCGTGCGGTCCCCCTGTCCCGAGTGGCCCTACGTCTTGACCCAACCCCTTATGATGCTTCTTTCGTCCGGTCTTAATTCCCCGCGGGCTTGGCCGCGGCGCCTCCTGCTGTGGGCCGTCCTCGCCGTCGGCTCGCTCAACGCCCAAGTTGCCGCCAACGGCACCCTCGAGGGGCATGTCATTAACACTCGCAACGGCGAGTTTTTGGAAAAGGCGCGCCTGACGATTGAGGGCTCGTCGTGGGAGGTTTTTACCGATGCGACCGGCCAATATCGCTTCTCGGGCCTGCCGGCGGGCGCCGTCAAAGTTCGCGTTTTTTTTACAGGATTGGAAGTGCAGCTAGCCACGGTCCTCATCCCTGGTGGCACCGTGGTCCAACGGGATTTCAATTTGGGCGAGGCGCGCAAGCCGGCGGCTGGCGACAAAGAAAGTGGCACGATTAAGCTTTCTGAATTTGTGGTCGGAGCCTCGAGAGAGATGGACGGCGCGGCGATCGCGATCAATGAGCAGCGATTTGCCCCCAATATTCTGAATGTGGTTTCCGCCGATGAGTTTGGGCACGTGGCCGAGGGCAACGTCGGGGAGTTTTTGAAATTTGTGCCCGGCATGGCGATGGATACGGGGGGCGGGGTCTCGCGAGCGATTTCGATGGGCGGGGCGCCCGCGGATAATGTACCTGTGACGATGGGCGGTTTCAGCATGGCGAGTGCTTCATCGGGGAATGCGGGGCGGCGGGTCGAGCTCGAGCAGATTTCGATTAACAACATCGCGCGTATTGAGGTCTTTCATTCGCCCACGCCCGAGTCCCCGGGTTCCGCTTTGGCCGGCGGCGTCAATATGGTTCCACGCGGGGCGTTCGAACGTTCGAAACCCGTGCTCAACTGGAGCGCATTTTTAATGTTCCGCGACGCTGAGAAACAGCTGCACAAAACGCCCGGGCCCACCCGGGATGAAACTTACAAAATTCGTCCAGGGTTTGATTTTTCCTATATCGCTCCCGTTAACAAACGCTTTGGCTTTACGCTTTCGGGCGCCCGGTCCTCGCAATATACCTTGCAGGATTATTTCTCGAATACGTGGCGGGGTGCGGGGAATGGCACCAACGCGCCGGTCGTCGTCAATGGGGTCAGTGTCCCCGGAGCCTTACCCGACACCACGCCGGACAAGCCTTACCTTTCCAATTTTAGCGTGAGTGATGGCAATTTCCCTTCCATCCGGAACTCCGTGGGTACGACGATGGACTTTAAGCTGACGCGGAACGACATGATTTCATTTTCGTTTCAATACGCGATGTTCTACTCCGATTTCAACAATCGCACGCTCACGTTTAACATCACGCGGGTGCTGCCGGGAAATTTCGATCTCCGCACGACGAATGGGGATGTGGGCCAGGGGAATCTCACCGATAATGCGGGCGCGGCGGAAAAATCGGGCACGACGTACACTCCGACAATTATTTGGCGGCACAATGGGCCGGTTTGGAAAGGCGATTTTGGGGCGAGCTTTTCGCATTCGACCAATCACTATCGCGACATCGATAAAGGTTATTTCCGCACGACGAGCGCGCAGCGGACGGATGTCACGGTGGGATTTAATGAGGTTACGGCCGAGCGCCCGGGTAAGATTATTGTTCGGGACAGCGTGACGGGTGCTCTGGTCGATCCGTATAGTCTGGGGAGTTATGTGATCAATTCGGGTACGAGTACGCCGACGGAAGGGGCCGATCTGCAGAGGAGTATCAAAGGTAACCTCGGGCGCGATTTTCAGCTGGGGAGTAATCCCGCTTCGCTCAAAGTTGGCGGGGCCCTGCAACACTGGGCTCGCGATATGCGCGGGCGGAGCGACACCTACACGTACGTCGGCGCGGATAAAATCCGGACGACCACGCCAGCCGCCGCGGGCACGGACGACGGGGCGGGCGGCATGCTGGACGAAATTTTTTCAAAGCGGATCGCGCCCTGGGGTTTCCCTCGGGTGCAGTGGCCGGATGGCTACAAGTTATGGGAGCTTTATAACAAGCATCCGGACTATTTTACCCGTGATTTAAACGGAGATTATCGCAACGCGGTCGCGCGCTCCAAGTATGCGTCGGAAGTGGTGGCGGCGACTTATGTGCGTGGAGACCTCGCGCTTTTTCACAGCCGCCTTAAAATTGTCGGCGGCGTCCGCGCTGAGCAGACGAATGTAAATGCCTACGGGTTTGTGAGCGACCCGACGCTCAACTATCGGCGCGACGCAAAGGGGGACGTGATCCCGCAGCGGGATGCTTCCGGTACTATTTTATACACGGGAACGGGGGCGAGCCGCGTGGCCGTGCCAGCGTTGATTGAGCCGACAACGATTCAGAATCCAGCGGGAGGCCCGGCGATCGCCAATGCGCTGGCGATTTCCAAGCTCACCTACCTCGACCGGGGCGCGCATATTCAGAAGGAGTACTTGCGTTTTTTTCCGAGCATCAACGCGAGTTTCAACCTGCGGGAGAATTTAATTATACGCGGAGCGTTCTACCAATCAGTCGGTCGCCCTGGGGTGGATCAATATTCCGGCGGCTTGACTTTGCCCGACACGGAGTTGCCCCCGAATCCGAGTAGCAACCGGATCAGTGTGAATAATGCGGGGATTAAAGCGTGGAGCGCGCACACGACCAAGGTACGCGTCGAATATTATTTCGAACAAGTCGGGCAGATCTCGATCGGTGCGTATCGCCGGGATTTCCGCAATATGTTTGGTTCATTGGTTTTTCAGGCCACGCCGGAGTTTCTCTCGCACTACGGTCTCGATCGGGAGACTTACGAGCCGTATTACGTCGCGACGAATTACAATGTGCCCGGTCTGGTGCGAATGGAGGGGACCGAGTTCGAGTACAAGCAGGCCCTGACGTTTTTGCCGCCGTGGGCGCGGGGCTTGCAGGTGTTTGCGAACGTGACCGCACAGCGGGCGACGGGTGATGTCACCTCGAGCTTCTCCAACTATCAACCGCGGGTCTACAACTGGGGGGTGAGTCTCACGCGCCCAAAGTATAATGTGCGCATGAATTGGAATTTTCGTGGTCCGCGCCGGACGACCCCGATTGCGGCATCACCCCGCAGCATTGAAGCGGGGTCGTTTAACTGGATTGGGCAGGCCCTCTACGTTGATTTAAAGGGCGAGTACAATTTCTCCAGCCGCCTGGGAGTTTTTGCGAGTGTCCGCAATCTCGCCGACGCGATGGAAGATGTGGAGCGTCGCGGACCGAACACGCCGGAACCAGCGAAGATTTTCTCCCGCTATGATTACGCGCAGCTTTGGACGGTTGGGGTGAAGGGCACGTTCTGATCGCGCTCCCGAAAACCAGAAAATCTAAGAGCACAAAAATCCTTTCCGCCAATTTCGTCATTGCGCGGAAAATGCCCGGTAACTGCAAACCCCGCGAGGGGACTGGCGAGCAACCGGTGAGCAAGGCCGCCAGCCCGTAACGACAGCAAGGCCGATCTCATCAGCCCCTCAATGCCTCAGCCCATGGAATCGAACCTCTTCAAATCAGGCGAAGCCTATCGGGATTGAACCAAGGGAAACTCTGCGCCGAACGGAAAAGACCGGAACGACGGCTTGTCCAATTACCGCCGCGGCGGGTCCGCAGGCTCGGGCGGTCCGCAAAGGTTCTGTTTTTTTAGAGCAGATCTGCGTCCGGTGGGTGTGCCCGCCTATCGGCGGGCACAAGCGGCGAACCCGGGAGGCTCGTGCCAGCCGGAGCAGAAGGCGGCGAGGCTCGGAGGAGCGATGACGCGGGTAATGACCGCGGAGCGAAGGGGACTCACTTGGTCGAAGGGATCAGCAAAGATGGGGGGACGGGTGATGATTCCGTCTTCGGAAGTAGCAACCCCAACCTCACCGACGAACGTTTTTTTGGACACTATCAGCTCTGGAAAATACCCACGACCGCCGGATGGATTCGCTAGCCGCAACGGTGAACGACCGCGGAGAGCCGGGTGCGGGAAAACTGCCCGTCCGGTTCGATCAGGCGAGTTTCAAGACCCCTCCTGCTCTCCGTCATCCCAGAGGCGTGACGGAGCGAATGAGGCGTGAGGGCAGGGGGGCAGGTGCATCGCCCCGTCACGGATCGGGCAGAGGTCGTTCCGGAAAGTCTTCGCGCTCCGTCATCGTGGGTTCGAGTGGGGGTGCGGTCATGCGCCTCGGGAGCGGCGCGGTTGCGCGGCGTGATCTCGGCCTACAAAAAATGCGCTCGGCGTATCCGCCGGGCCTCCGCCTCGACGGGCCTGACTTTTAAAAGAAATGCTGGGCTCCCAGAAAAATAGGCGAGGGTGGCTATCCACGTCGCGGAGCGTTACGAAAGATCCAAGGGGAACTTGGCTGAATTTTTTTAAATTCCGTTTAGTTTAGGCGTGACCCGACGGTTTCGAATCGCCACGTCTTGAGGGTGCGTCTCAATTCCCGAGCCTCTTATCCCCTCCGGTGGCTATTACTGATGGCTTTGGGTGAGTTCGGCGGTCTGTCCTCTCGAGCTGAAGAAGTTGAGGTAACGGCGGTTAAATGCCTTAATGTACGCGCGCCCCATGGCTCGCCTGGTAATTGGTGGGAGATTTCGGCGGCCCTCGTGGTCAAGCCCACGGCTGGATCGATCGGGCAAATGGTCGGCCGCGTTCGCGTGGGGTGCTTGGTCGGGTTTGAATTACCGGCCTTGGCGGGTGGCGAGCGCCGTCTCGAACACTTTCGAGCGGAGGTCGAGTGCGTTGCCTTGGACGCGGGCCGCGCCGATGTCCGTTTTTATCTCCCGCCAGAATTGGTAAAACGGTATCAACTCCATGCCGAGCCCAAGTACTGGGGGCTGGAACTTTCCGTTGGCGGCAAGCCGCTGCCCGCCCTCAAGTCAGCCTACTCCGCGAATCTAGTGGCTGCGGAGCAGCGAAAAAACTTCCAAACCCGCGGGGCCGTCTTGGCGGCGCCCAACGACGGCGTGCTGCTCCCGCAATTTCTCACCCCCTTTGTTTATGAGTACCCTCGGGCTACCCCATCTTTTGTTCGTCGGGAGGCCAAGTGAGCGACAATCAAGGGTTCGTCGTAACCATAATCGACTTGCCGCGTCTCGCCCCATCTGAAATCGCCCATTCTATGATTTATCTATGCGTTCACCCCGCGTTCTAGCCGTTGACATTGGAGCAGGCCACGTCGCGTGCGGTGTGTTCACACTCGGTGCATCGGGACGATTGGTCCTCCAGCAGTTCGCGCTCGAGCCCCACAGCTCCGACCCTGCGCACGAGGCCCGCTGGGCCATCGAAATCGCTCAGTCGCTCGGTGCCATCAGCTCTCGCAACCGCTTCGCTGGCGGCGCCGCCATTGCCGTTCCCGGGCATCTCGCCCTCACCAAGTTCATCAAGACTCCCTCGGTCGCCAAAGAAAAACGCAGTAAGATTATCAACTTCGAGGCGGTCGAAAATATCCCTTACCCCCTTGATGAGGTCGTTTGGGATCACGTGGTCGTCGCCGATGATGGCTTTGATATCGAGGTCATGCTCACAGCGGTAAAATTCGACGCGATGCAGTCACTCTGCACCGCGGCCGACTCCGCCGGTTTCCCCGTTGAGCGAGCCACGCCCTCGGGCTTGGCCCTTCGCCACGCGTTCCGCTACAATTATCCCCAGGTCCACGCGCCCGTCGTCGTCGTGAACATCGGCGCGCGAACCACTCAGCTCCTCTTCCTCGAGGGCGAGCGCTTTTACATCCGCACCCTCGCCTTGGCCGGTAATTTCGTCACCCAAACCATCGCCGACGAGTTGCGTATCGATTTTTCCTCGGCTGAGATTTTGAAGATTCAGGTCTTGTCTGGCCTCAGCGACCTTCCCTCCGGCTCCTCGTCGCGGGCGGCCGTGCAAAAGGCTGCGACCGCTTTTATCCAGAAGCTCCAGTTGGAGATCATGCGCTCCGAGGTGAACTATCGCCGTCATTCCGGCGGGGCCGCCCCGGCGACACTCTATATCACCGGGGGCGGTTCCCTCATGGCCGAGCTCCCCAAAATGCTCGGCGAGCGGATGCGGGTGCCTGTCGAACGTTACGAACCGTTAAAAAATGTCGACGTCTCCGCCGACGCCCGCGCCGCCGGCGTCGAGCGTTTATCCCCGGTCCTCGCCGATCTCGTGGGCTTGGCTACTCGCTTAACCTCCAAGGGTGAGACCGAGGCCAGCCTGCTGCCCGCTTCCCTGACCGCCGCCCTCGATTTCCGGAAACGTCAGCCCATGTTTCTGCTCGCCGCCGCTCTCGCCGTGCTGGCCCTCGCCCCTCCCATTCTTTATTTCCATCAAATTACCAGTGCGACTCTCGCAGAATTGCAGAAGGTCGACCGTGAGCTCATGCCGCTCCGCGCGATCGCCCACCGCAACGAGGAAAATGTTCGTCAAATTCAAGAGACTTCCAAGCAAATCACCGCGTTGCACGGGGCCTATGAGACCAAGGCTAATTGGATTAACTTCTTCGCCGATCTTCAGGCTCGCCTCCTCAAAATCGAGGATGTCTGGCTCGATCGCGTCCAAGTCGTCCGCCCGCCCGTCCCCGAAATCGGCACCGTCGCGGATGCGCCGCCTCCCGATGTTGCGGCCGCCCCTCCCGACGGCACCGCCTCGGCCCTCGCTCCGGTCGTGCCCGCGGGCCCACCGCTGCGCCTCACCCTCAGCGGCCGCCTCCTCGACATCTCCAATCCCCAGTCCAAGGTCAGCCCGCAATCCCTCCAGCGCGTCAAACAGCTGCTCGCCAGCTTTACCGGCTCGCAATTTATTACCGCGGTGGAGAATGAGAAATTCGACCCAAGCCAAAACGGTCTCCTCCGCTTCGATTTTACCTTGGTGATTAACCCGAAGAAAACCCTGTGAGCTGGTACCGCAAAAATCCTCTTTTCGCCACCGGACTCGCGGTGTGCACGGCGCTCGCACTCGGTGAACTGGCATTCACTTTCGAGCGTTGGGACGCCTCCCGCACCACCGCTAAAAAATTACAGGAGCGGCGGATCGAATTACAGGCCATGACCGAGCTCCGGCCACCACCCACGAAGGCCGTTTCCAAAGGGATCGAGACCGACCTCGCCAAGGCCCTAGCCGCGGCCGCGGCGATGCAGGCCGAGTTAAAGGGTCGTGGGCCCGCCGCCGAAAAAATCCGTAGCGCCAAGCCTCCCGCCGCCCGCACCGATGCTTATTTTGACCTCGCGACCTACGTCGAAAAACTTCGCGAACTGGCCAAAAAACAGGATGTTGAGGTCCGCGCCGAGGCCGCTCGCTTCGGGTTCTCCGCATATGCCAACGAGGGTCCGCTGCCCGAGCATATGGAGCCCGTTTTCCGCCAGCGCCAAGTGGCGCAATACTTGCTCGAATCATTGATCGAGGCCAAACCGCGCGCCTTGCTCTCGGTCAAGCGCGAGCGGTCATTGACCAAGAGTGAACGGGAGGCCCGCATCGCCGCTGCCGCTGATCCCGCCGCGGCGATCGCGGTTGATTCCAGCGACTCGGGGCCTGATTACTTTACCATTGATTCTCGGATGTCCGCTCGCGTCGCCGGGTACCTTGATACCCTCGCTTTCCGCTTCGTTTTCACGGGGCAGACCGCCGCTCTCCGCCTTTTCCTTAATCGTCTCGCCGCTTTCGATCTTCCCGTCTTGGTCCGCGAGGTTGAGGTCGACGTCGCGACTCCCGAAGAATCCGTGGCTCCTGCCTCTAACGAGGAACCTGTCGCCTCCGCCGATCAGTCCAGTGCCGCTTCCGTGCTCCTCGCAGTCGACGGGGCTTCTTCTAAGCCCGCCAAAGCCCCAGCCATCCCGACTCCGCCCGCCGCGAGCCGAGTGGCTACCGCCACGCCCATCGTTTTGAAGCCGCTCTCCAAATACACCGTCACCGTCGAATTCGTGGAACTGGTGCCTCCGGCCGCTCCTCCGGCGGAATCAGCTCCTGTCGCTCCGACCAGTTGACCCATGGCTGCCCTCACCAAAGATAAAGTTTTCATCGTTGTAGCGGCGGTGCTCGTTTTGGCCTCCGCTGGGCTCTTCGGCTCCTTGATCGTTCAGCACGCCCAGACTTCCGCCCATCCGTCGGTCGCAGGTGTGCTCGCCGATAGCCCGTACGTCGCCACGGCCCCAGAGGCACCTCCTATTAAGACCGAAAATTGGGCCGCCCCCGTCTCTCAGTCGCGTGGCCGCGATTGGATTTATGACACGTTCACGCCGCCAGAGATTTTCTACAACGCTCGCTCCAAGCAATTCACCGTAAAACCACCGTCCAGTTTGGTCGACGAGGATCAGCTGGAGGCTTTTGGCTTGGACTTAATCAGCGTCCGCCCAGAACCTTTTCGCCTCCAATTGATCGGCTATGCCGGTGGCGACCAGAGCGGTCAGGGTATTTTTCAGAATGTGCTTTCCGGCCAAACTTACCTCGCCGCCGCCGGCCGCAAATTCCCCGAGCTCGGTCTGTCCGTTAAAAGTTTCGATGTCGTCCAGCAAACGATCTCTGCCGGCGAAAGCATGTCCACCAAGCAACGCGTCGCGACCGCTGTCATACACGACGAAAAATCCCAACGCGACGTCACGCTGACTCATCGCGATCGCGTGTTCACCGGGACCTTGTTCGCTTTCGTCGCACCGGCCGGGGAGACCGTCGCCCGCGAGGTCCGCGTCGGCGACTCCTTCAAGCTCGGCGAGGCCACTTTCAAGATCGAAAAAATTCTTCTCAAGCCGATCTCCATCGAGGTCATCAAAACATCCGCCACCCTGTCTCAGCCCGACCTTCGCACCCTCACCCCGCGCGATGCCGACGACGTTGAGATCGCCAATCCCTAAGCTCAATCGGCTTTCCTCCCTTTCATTTTAATACGTTCGTTTCGCTCTAAACTTTTCCGCAATGAAAAATCGCCCCCTCCCTGCGTCTCCGCTCGTCGTGCTCGCCGTTGCCTTGCTGGCTGCGGCCGTGCCCTTGCGGCAGGCGTTCGCGCAAAATCCCACGGACGTCAAAATTCGTCTCATGTCCGATGCCTTGCGGGCTCGTGACGCCGGTGATCTCCCCGCCGCGCAGAGCGCCCTCGCTCAGCTCGCCAAAATCGCCCCCGACGACAAGGCCGTGCAGCGTCTTCGCGCCGAGATCGAGGCCCAGACTGTCGCCCAAGCCAGCGCCGCTCGCCAACCCGTGGCTCCCGCGCCTGCGCCCGTGCCCTCAGCCCCTCTCGCCATCGCGGCTCCTGCCCAGATTTCGACCGACGCTCGTACCTCCATGGTGGATGTCAAAATTCCCGAGCCTGGCCGCGTCCCTTCCGGACCTTCTGCCGCGGATATTGAGGCGGACCAACTCGCTCGCGCTGAAGCTGCGCGCATTGGCGATCTCGTCGCGAGTGGCCAAGCTCAACTCGCCGCTATCCGCTCGCAAATCCGTAACGGTCGCCCCGACGAGGCCATCACTCTCGTCGATTCCCTCCTCGCTTCGCTCCCGGCAAACCCTTTGACCGCCAAGTTGATTGCCGATCTCAAAAAAGAGAAATCCTCGGCACTCCTCGATCGCGCGCAAGCCTCCCTCAAGCGCAACGATCTCGATGGTGCCCGCAACTCCCTCACCGCCCATGGGCAACTCGCCCCATCATCGACCCGTTCCGAGGGCATCGAACGTCAAATCAGCCGCGCGGAGGCCAAGCCAGTCGCGCAAGGGGTCAACGCCGAATTCATCGCCGATCGCGCGGCCACTGCTCAATTAATCGCCAAGGGGCGCGCTCAGTACGTCGCCGGCGACATCGACGGCGCCCAAGGCACTTTCCGTGGCATCGAAGCCCAGGATCCTGAAAACACCGTCGCCAAGGGCTTTCTCCTCCGCATCGCTCAAGAAAAAACCGAGGCGGGCGTCATCAATCGCGAAAAAACTCGCGCCCAATTACTCGAAGAGGTCGCGAAGAGTTGGCAGCGCCCCGGTATCTACCAAGAGCGCGCGCGCGACGCTGATACCACCACCGCCGTTGCCCCTCTCGCTAAAAAACTCACCGAAATTACGATCCCCGCCGTGACCTGGACGCGGGCGCCCATCTCCGAGGTCGTCGCTTCCCTCAGCGCCATTTCCGAGGAATTCGATCGCACGGTCGGGGCCGTCAGCAAGGGCGTCAATGTCGTCCTCATTGATCCCACCAGCAAGAATCCCGCCGTCACCCTTACCCTCCGCAATGCGACGTTAAAACGGGTGCTCGATTTCGTGACCGAGGCCGTCGGTTATCAATACGAGGTTCAAGCCGACGCCGTCGTCGTGCGCCCCGGCGGTGAGACGTCAACCCTCGAAACCGTGTTTTTCCCCGTCACCCGCGCCACCGTGCTTCGTATGACCGGTATCGCCGGTAGCAGCGGCGGCGCCAAAGCTGATCCCTACGCGGCCGCGGGGGCCACCTCCGCCGACTCCGCCCCCAGCAGCGGGGAAGCTGGCTCCATGCGTTCTTTTCTCCAGCAGGCCGGGGTTAGCTTCACCGTTGAGGGTAGCTCTCTCGCTTACGACGGTTCCGCGATTATCGTCACACAGACCGCCCGCAACAACGAGCGTATCCGCAACATCCTCGGCCGCTATAACGATGTCCGTCAGGTCGAAATCGAATCCAAGTTCATGGAGGTTCAAGAGGGCGCGCTTGAGGAGCTCGGTGTCACTTGGAATCTTTCCCGCCGCGGTATTCCTCGCGTAAATGCCAACACCGGCGCTCCCGTCTTGGATGTCAATGGCCGCCAAATCTACGACGCTCAGGAATCCTACACGAGCAGCGGGGTCACTCGGCCTCTCGTCGGCGCGTTCCCCAGCACTTCTAATTCCAACGCTCTTGTCATTAAGGATCCGGCCATCTCCCTCTCAGACACCGACCCCAATCAAACGCAGGGCCAATTGCGCGTGCCAGTTTCTCCTACCACCATCCCCGGTGGCGTCCAACTCGCGGCCACCGCTAACGCTCTCGCCAACATCGTCGGCTTCGTCGGTGAATTTGATGTCAGTGCCGCTATCCGAGCCTTGTCTCAACGTCAGGGCACCGACTTGCTGAGCTCTCCTAAACTCACCGTCCTCTCCGGTAACCCCGCCACCATCACGGTCGCTCAAGAACTTCGCTACCCGCAGAGTTATGGCGAAATTCAGAGCCAAGTCGGTACCGGGGCCGTCGCGGGTGGCGCCGCGGGTGTCACGATCACCGCCGGTACCCCTCAGGAGTTCACTTCCAGAAACGTCGGCGTCGAACTCAAGGTCACCCCGACTGTCGAGGAAGACGATTATAGCATCAGCCTCGATCTCAATCCCAGGGTCACGGAGTTCGAGGGTTTCGTCGAGTATGGCGGCCCGAGCGTCGCGATATCCGGCACCACGACCGTCACGGTCCCACCGGGCTTCTATCAACCCATCTTCTCCGTCCGCGATATTTCCACCAAGGTCACCATCTGGGATGGCGCGACTCTCGTCATGGGCGGACTCACTCGGGAAGAGGTTAAAAAAGTAAACGATAAGATTCCGTTCTTTGGCGACTTGCCGCTGGTCGGTCGTCTCTTCCGATCCAAGGGCGAGAGCTCCCAGAAACGCAACCTGCTGATCTTTGTCACCGCCAATCTCGTCAGCCCCGGTGGTTCGCCGAAGAAACAATCGCTGAAATCGACCCCGGCCAATTCACTCTTCCAGAATCCCACCATCGTGACGCCCGCCAGCTCGGAGCCACGCACACGTTCGGGTTCGAAGTAACTGTCCCCGCCGACCGTCATGAATACCTTTTTAAGGCGAATCCTCGCCCCGCTCGCGTCCGTTCTGGCGCTCGTCACCGCCCCCGTCGTCTGGGGCGCTCCTCCGCTCAACGTTACCGTCACCGCCCCGGTCGCTGGTAACCTTGGCGCGCTCGCTTCACCCACCAATAGCGTGGCCTTCACCGCGACGGCGACTCCCAGCACCGGCGCTTTCATCACTCAGGTCGATTTTCGCGTCAATAATGTTTCCGTGGGCGTCGCCGTCGCCCCCGGCCCTTTCGCTGTGAACTGGGTACCGACTGTTCCGGGGACGTTTTCGTTGACCGCAATCGCCACCGATAGCAGCGCGGCTACGAATAACTCGCTGACATCTCCCGCCGTCAGCGTCACCGTCTCCGCCGTTCGGGTCACCAGTATGTCGTCGCCGGCCAGTAATTCCTCGGTCACCTTAGGGTCCGATTTACTTGTGCGCGCCTCCTCCTCGATTTCCGACGGCGCCGTTCGGGGAGTTGAATTTTTTCTGGTGGACGCTTTTCTTGCCCGTACTTCGCTCGGCGTCTCGACTACGTTCCCTTACTCTCTTTCAGCGACAATCCCTCTAGCTTTACTGGCGGGCGCTTACAACCTCGTGGCCGTTGCGACCGCTAGTGATAACGTCACCACTTGGGAATCCACCGCCTCCTATCCGATCACTCTATTTGCTCGCCCGGGGGTTGGACCAGTTGTCGCCTTCGTCGCTCCCGGCGTAACCGATATCATCACCGTGGGGTCAGTCACGACTGTCATCGCCACCGCGACCGATGCCGACGGTTTCATTCCGAATACCGCGCCCGGAGGTGTCTCCTTTTACGCCGACGGCGAGCTCATTGCGACCGATCTCTCCGCGCCGTTCTCGGTCTCGTGGACGCCGACCACCGCGAGGACCGTTTCTTTGACTGCAATCGCCACGGATGATAAGGGTAACAGCACGGCCGCCACCCGTAGCGTCACCGTTCTAGCCGCAGCGCCAACGGTCACGATTTCTTCCCCAAGCAATAACTCGGCTGCGACCGTCAACACCGCTGTCGTCGTGAGCGCCAATGCCACCGCTGGCGTCGGCACCACGATCGATAGCGTCCAGTTCTTCGCTGATGGCGTTTCGATTGCGACCGACCCGACCGCCCCGTATAGTGTCAGCTGGACGCCCTTGGCTGCTGGCACGGCCGCCCTTACCGCCAAAGTCACCGACAATAAAGGTACGATTGTAACCTCCTCGGCTGTTTCCGTGACTGTGAGCGTTGCCAGCACCCCGACGTCGCCAACGATTACGGTGAGCGTCCCCACCACGGGCGCGGTCGTCACGGTGGGTGCTAGCCAGGCCCTCACGGCCGCCGTGATCGCGGGGTCTGCGGCCATTTCTCAAGTCCAGTTCCTCGTCGGATCGACCATTGTCGGTACGGATAGTTCCGCACCGTATTCTGTCGTTTGGGTGCCGTCCTCGGCCGGTAATTTCAGCATCACCGCGCGGGTCATCGATGCTAATAATCTTTCAGTAACCTCGTCGGCGGTCACAGTGACCGCCACGTCCGCCACGACCATCGCGATCACCGCTCCCGCCAGCAACTCGACGGCTACGGTAGGTAGCGCCGCCACGGTCACCGCTTCCGCGGCGCCGGTCGCCGGTTCTACGATCAATTCGGTCACGTTCTTTGCGACGCCGCCAAGCGGGATCGCGGCGCAGATTGGGGCTCCGGTGACGGTCGCTCCGTATACGCTGGCGTGGACTCCGGCGGTGGCGGGGGTGCATACGCTGACGGCGGTGGCGCTCGATTCTAATGCAAGTGCGGTGACGTCCTCGGCGGTGACGGTAACGGTGAGTAATTCAGCGCCGACGATCGCTCTGAGCGCGCCGCTCGCCGGAGCGGTGGTGACCGCGGGCGCGACCGTGCCGATGACGGCGACCGCCACGGCGGGCTCAGGTGGGGCGACGGTGACGCAGGTGCAATTCCTCGCGGGCAGCACGGTAGTCGCGAC